>JAUMBF010000076.1:0-11411 GCA_032115875.1 Rubrivivax sp. | reverse complement strand
CTTCCAACGCGCCCAAACTGAACGGTCTCATCGGTACACCTTGGCATCGGCGGTCCTCGGTCTTCATAGGCTTCAGCCACCTATGAAAACGCGCCACGGCACGAGGCCGCCGACAGGCTCCTGATGAAATATCCGGGCTAGGCGCGTGGCGCCGGACGAAGCCGGCGCACGGCGCGTGCCCTCTCAGCAGCACGTTGGGAGGCGAAGCGCAGGCTCTCACGCCAGGCTCTGTGGGTGCAGTGCGCATGCGGCCGCAGGGGCCGTGCAGCAGAGTCGGTAGGACAGCCGCACGCTCGGGCGGTCCACGGCAGCTTGGCCGATGGGGCCGGCCCAGACGGGCCGGCGCAGGGACGGAGATTCCCCGGTTCCCAGGTGCCCGGCCGGCCGGCGAGGCGCCCGGTGGTTGCGGACGAACCGAGCCTCTTCGGGTTCCAACACCCCCGCCTTGACACCCCGGGGCGGCCCTTACCGCCCTCGAAATCACTTTCAGTCTTGTTGCCAAGTTGTTCACTGGGAACGACTTTTTCGCCCTTGAACTTCAAGGTTGACGGCTAAGTCTTTGATTTCATTGATTTTTTCAAAGGTGGTGCGTTGACGCCGGGCGCAGGCTTGCGCTACAGTGGCGCATAGTGGTGAATTGTGGGAAATTGTGGGTCTCAGTCCGTCGGAGGCCTACGCCAGAGAGGGTCGTCAGGCATGACATTTCGCGGGGGGCCGGTGCTGACGCTGGACGCCAAGGGCCGCCTGACGGTGCCCGCGCGTTGGCGCGAGCAGCTCATGGCCTCGGTGAGCGGCCAGTTGGTCGTCGCCAAGCACCCGCATGGCTGCCTGAGCCTGTACCCGATCAGCGTCTGGGAGCCCTTCGAGGCCCAGCTGCTGGCCCTGCCCCAGGAGCACGACGCCTGGCGCCGTCTGTACATCGGCAGCGCGACGGACGTGGAGATCGACAGCGGCAGCCGCGTGCTGATCCCGCCGGAGCTGCGCAGCTGGGCGGCGCTGGACCGCGAGGTCAAGCTCCTGGGCATGGGGTCCAGCTTCGAGATCTGGGATCTGCAGCGCTACGAGGTGCGCGAGGCCACCGCCATCGCGCTGGGCGCGCCCGAGGCGCTGAAGAGCCTGGTGATCCGGTGATGCCGCTGGACGCCTCGCTCACCCCAAGGCCCCACGTCACCGTGCTGCGGGACGAGGCCGTCGACGCGCTCGTGACGCAACCCCGGGGCATCTTCGTGGATGGCACTTTCGGCCGCGGCGGCCACAGCCGCGCCGTGCTGGCCCGGCTGGCGCCCGAGGGGCGGCTCGTGGCCTTCGACAAGGACCCTGCGGCGCTGGCCGAGGCCGCGCGCATCAGCGACCCGCGCTTTGCCGTGCGCCATGCCAGCTTCGGCGACATGACGGCCGAGCTGGCTGCCCTGGGCATCGCGCAGGTGCAGGGCGTGCTGCTCGACCTGGGCGTAAGTTCCCCGCAGCTCGATGACCCGTCGCGCGGCTTCAGCTTCCGCGCCGATGCACCGCTGGACATGCGCATGGACACCACGCGCGGCGAGACCGCCGCCGAGTTCCTGGCCCGGGCCGATACCAAGACCATCGAGGAGGTGATTCGTGAACATGGCGAAGAACGGTTTGCTGCTGCCATTGCAAAGGCGCTTGTCGCTCGCCGCCAAAGCGGCGCTCCCGTCCGCACGACATTCGAGCTTTCCGCGCTCGTGGCTCGTGCCGTCAAGACCCGCGAGCCGGGCCAGGACCCTGCAACGCGCACGTTTCAAGCTCTTCGGATTCACGTCAACGCCGAGCTTGAGGCGCTGCAACAGGGCCTGAAGGCGGCGCTGACGCTGCTGGCGCCAGCCGGCCGGCTCGTCGTCATCAGCTTCCATTCGCTGGAAGACCGCATCGTCAAGACCTTCATCGCCGCCGAGAGCCGTGATGTCGTCGACCGCCGCGCGCCGATGGCGCCGCCGCGGCCGCTGAAGCTGCGCGCGCTGGCGCGCGTCAAGCCCTCGGCGGCCGAGGTGGCGGCCAACCCGCGCGCACGCTCGGCGGTGATGCGCGTGGCCGAACGCACGGCGGTGCCGGCATGATCCGCAAGCTCGACGTGCTGCTGATCGCGCTGCTGCTGGCCAGCGCCCTGGGCCTGGTGCGCACGGCCTACGAGTCGCGCCGCGCCTTTGCCGAGCTCGACCGCGCACGCGCCGAGCAGCGCCAGCTCGACGCCGAATACAAGCGCCTGGACGCCGAGCGCCAGGCCCAGGCGACGCACGCCCGTGTGCAGCGCGTGGCCCGCGAGCAGCTCAAGATGGGCAGCATCACGCCGGCCGTCACGGTGTATGTCGACGACGCGCCGGCCGCGATGGAGGCGGTGCGGTGAGCGCCACCGGCCGCCAGCATGCCAGCGGCGCGCGCGCCAAGGGCGCCGGTGCTGCCGCCGGCAGCGTCAGGAGCGTCAACTACGCCACCAGCCCGCTGCTGGCCAGCCCGACGCCACCCTGGCGCTCCCGCCTCGTCGTGGCTCTGGTGGCCGTGGGCTTTGCGGTGCTGTTCCTGCGCGCCGTGTGGCTGCAGATCCTGCACACCGATTTCTACCAGGCCGAGGGCGAGAAGCGATTCGTCGTGACGCAGCCGCTGCCGGCCAGCCGCGGCCGCATCCTCGACCGCCACGGCCAGCTGCTGGCCACCAGCGTGGCCATGCCCAGCGTGCAGGTGGACACGCGCAGCTTCGCGGCCGACGTGGCCCAGCGCCGCGCCCTGGCCGCGGCGCTGAAGATGCCCTACACCGAACTGCAGGAGCGGCTCGACGGCGCCACCGGCACGGTGCTGCTCAAGCGCCACGCCACACAGGAGCAGTGGCAGGCCCTGCGGGCGCTGCAGCTCAAGGGCCTGCACCAGGTGCCGGACTTCCAGCGCCGCTGGCCCGAGGGCGAGTCGGCCGCGCACGTGGTGGGCTTCACCCAGCTCGTCGGACAGGGCCTGCAGGGCGCGGGCATCGATGGCGTCGAGCTGGCCTTCGACGACCGGCTGTCGGGCCGTGCCGGCCAGCGCACGGTGGTGCGCGACCGCTTCGGCCGTGTCGTGGAGGACATCGGCGAGCAGGCCGATCCGCGCCATGGCGAGGACGTGCAGCTGGCCATCGACAGCAAGGTCCAGTTCTTCGCCTGGCAGCGGCTGCGGGAGGCCGTGATCGAGCACCGCGCGCAGCGTGGCAGCGTGGTGGTCCTCGACGTCAAGACTGGCGAGGTGCTGGCACTGGCCAACTACCCGAGCTACGACCCCGCGGAGCGCGCCACGATGCGCCGCGAGCGGTTGCGCAATGCCGCGCTGACCGACGTGTTCGAGCCCGGTTCGACGATGAAGCCCTTCATCGCCGCGCTGGCGCTGGAGCGCGGGCCCTGGCGGCCCGAGACGCGCATCGAGACCGCGCCGGGACACATCGTCGTCGGCGGCCGCCGCATCAACGACGCCCACCCGCACGGCGTGCTCAGCGTGACCGGGGTCATCCAGAAGAGCAGCAACGTCGGCACCGTGAAGATGGCGCTGCCGATGTCCTCGCGCGAGCTGCATGCGCTGTACACGGCCATTGGGCTGGGCCAGCGGCCGCAGATCGATTTCCCGGGTGCCGTCACGGGGCGGCTGCGCCCCTACTCGGGCTGGCGCGAGATCGAGAAGGCCACGATGAGCTACGGCTACGGCCTGTCGGCGAGCCTGTTCCAGATTGCGCGGGCCTACACGGTGTTCGCCAGCGACGGACAACTGCTGCCGGTGAGCATGCTCAAGCGCGAGGCAGGCGCTGCTGGGGCGGTCGCCGGCCAGCGCCAGGGTCTCGAAAGCGCTGCTGGGGCGGTCGCCGGCCAGCGCCAGGATCTCGAAAGCGCTGCTGGGGCGGTCGCCGGCCAGCGCCAGGATCTCGAAAGCGCTGCTCCGGCGGTCGCCGGCCAGCGCCAGGATCTCGAAAGCGCTGCTCCGGCGGTCGCCGGCCAGCGCGTGATCAGCCCCGAGACGGCGCGCGCCGTGCGCGAGATGTTGCGTCTGGCCGCGGGCCCCGGCGGCACCGCGCCCAAGGCGCAGGCGCTGGGCTACTCGGTGGGCGGCAAGACCGGCACGGCGCGCAAGCTCGAGGGCAAGACCTACAGCACCAGCAAGTACCGCTCGTTCTTCGTCGGGCTGGCGCCGGTGAGCGAGCCGCGCATCGTGGTGGCGGTGATGGTCGACGAGCCGGGCAAGGGCGTCTACTACGGGGGCGAGATTGCCGCGCCGGTGTTCAGCCAGATCGTGGCGCAGACGCTGCGAGGCATGAACGTGGCCCCCGACCTCGAGGTCAAGGCGCAGATCGCGGCGAGGGTCGAGCCGGCCACGCAGGAGAGCTTCTAGTGCAGGCGCTGCACACCCCGGCACAGGCAGCCGACTGGCTGCGCGAGCGCGTGCGCGGCACGCTGGTGGCCGACAGCCGCCGCGTGCGGCCGGGCGACGGCTTCGTGGCCGTGCCGGGGCGGGCCGTGGATGCGCGCGGCTACGTGCCGGCGGCGCTGGCCGCCGGTGCCGCGGCCTGTCTGGTGGAGGCCGACGGCGTTGCGGCCTTCGGTCTGGGCGCCGACGCGCGCCTGGCCTCGCTGCCCGGGCTGAAGGGGGCCGCTGGTGCGGTGGCGCACGACTTCTTCGGCAGGCCTTCGGAGCGGCTCACGGTGGTGGCCACCACCGGCACCAACGGCAAGACGAGCACCGCGTGGTGGACGGCGCAGGCCCTCTCGGCCCTCGGCCGGCCAGCCGGTGTGGTGGGCACGCTGGGCGTGGGCGAGCCGCCGTCGCGGCGCGGCCCGGGGCAGCTGCAGACCACCGGCCTGACGACGCCCGACGCCGTGACGCTGCACGCCACGCTGGCCCGCTTCGCGCGCGCCGGACTTGCCGTCTGCGCCGTGGAAGCCTCGTCGATCGGCCTCGTGGAGCACCGGCTTGACGGCTGCGCCATCGACATCGCCCTGTTCACCAACCTCACGCAGGACCACCTCGATTACCACGGCACGATGGCGGCCTACGGCGCGGCCAAACGCCGCCTGTTCGACTGGCCGGGCCTGAAGGCCGCGGCGGTGAACGTGGATGACGCCTTCGGCGCCAAGCTGGCATCCGAATTGAGTGGCAGCGGCCTCGACCTCTGGACCGTCTCGCTGCGTGGCGCGGCACGGCTGGTGGCCGGGGCACGGCGCTACGGGCTCGATGGCCTGGTGTTCGAGGTCGCCGAAGGCAGCGCCCGGCAGACGCTTGCCACCGCGGTCGTGGGCGAGTTCAACGCCAGCAACCTGCTGGTCGTGCTGGGTGGCCTGCGCGCTGCGGGCGTGCCGCTGGCCGACGCAGTGGCCGCACTGGGCGCAGTGACGCCGGTGCCCGGACGGCTGCAGCGCATGACGGGCGAGGCCGACGACGTCGAGGCCGTCGTCGACTATGCCCACACGCCCGACGCGCTGGAGCAGGTGCTGGTTGCCCTGCGGCCGATGGCCCGCGCCCGCGGCGGCCGGCTGGTGTGCGTGTTCGGCTGCGGCGGCGACCGCGACCCCACCAAGCGCCCGCGCATGGGCGCCATCGCCTCGCAGCGGGCCGACCGTGTGATCGTGACCAGCGACAACCCGCGCAACGAGGATCCGGCCGCCATCGTCGCGCAGGTGCTGGCCGGTGCCTCGCCGCAGGCCGAGGGCGTGGTCGACCGCCGCCAGGCCGTCGCGCGTGCGCTGCGCGAGGCTGCGCCCGGCGATGTGGTGCTGGTGGCCGGCAAGGGCCACGAGACGACGCAGCTCATCGCGGGCGTCGCCCACCCTTACTCGGACGCCGACGAGGTGCGGGCCGCGCTGGCCGCCCGGAGGACCCGCGCATGATGACGCTGGCCCAGGCCCATGCGCTGCTGCCCGGCAGCACCGTGGTCGGCCCGGCTGATCTGGGCTTTGCGCGGGTGCACACCGACACGCGCACGATCGAGCCGGGCGACCTGTTCGTGGCGCTGCGCGGTGAGCGCTTCGACGGCCACGAATTCATCGCCCAGGCCAAGGCCAGCGGCGCCGTCGCCGCGCTGGCCAGCCGGCCCGATGCGCTGGGCGCAGCCAGCGCCGGTGGCCTGCCGGGCCTGCTCGTGGCCGACACGCTGGCCGCTCTGCAACAACTGGCGCAGGGTTGGCGGCATCGCTTCCACCTGCCCCTGGTGGCGGTGACGGGGAGCAACGGCAAGACCACCGTCACGCAGATGGTGGCGGCCATCCTGCGTGCCGCCCACGGGCCGGGCATGCTGGCCACCGCCGGCAATCTGAACAACCACATCGGTGTGCCGCTGACGCTGCTGCGGCTGCGCCAGGACGATGAACACTGGCACCGTGCTGCCGTCGTGGAACTGGGCATGAACCACGCGGGAGAGATCGCTCGGCTGGCCTCGCTGGCGCAGCCCACGGTGGCGCTGGTGAACAACGCGCAGCGCGAGCATCAGGAGTTCATGAAGAGCGTCGAGGCCGTGGCCGACGAGAACGGCGCCGTCATCGACGCGCTGCCGGCCGGCGGCGCGGTGGTGATCCCGGCCGACGACGTGTTCACGGCGCGCTGGCGCGCGCGCGCCGGTGCGCGCCGCGTGCTCAGCTTCGGCGGCCAGGGCAGCGGCGCCGACGTGGTGGCCACCGGCACCTGGGACACCGGGGCCGCGGCCTGGGCGCTCGTGCTGGCCACGCCGGCCGGCCCCGTGACGCTGGCGCTGCACGCGCCCGGCACGCACAACCTGCGCAATGCCGCCGCCGCGGCCGCCTGCGCGCTGGCCGCGGGCGAGAAGCTCGCCGCGGTGCAGGCCGGGCTCGAGGCCTTCCGCCCGGTGGCCGGGCGTTCGCAGCTGCACCGCCTGGTGTCGCCGGCCGGCCCGGTGACGCTGGTCGACGACAGCTACAACGCCAACCCCGACTCGGTGCTCGCCGCCATCGAGGTGCTGGCCGGCCTGCCGGGGCCGCGCTGGCTGATCCTGGGCGATATGGCCGAGGTCGGCGACGACGGCCCGCGCTTCCACGCCGAGGTGGGCCAGCGCGCACACGAGCGCGGCATCGAAGCCTTCTGGGCGGCCGGCCCGTTGTGCGCGCAGGCTGGCGCGCACCGCCACTTCGCAGGCACGGCCGAACTCGTGGCGGCGTTGCAGGGCGGCAGCACGCACCCCGGCGCGGCGGGCTCCGCACGCTCGGTGCTGGTCAAGGGTTCGCGGTTCATGAAGATGGAGCAGGTGGTGCAGGCCTTGCGCGCCGCCTGGGGAGACGCGCCGTGCTGCTGAGCCTGACGCAATGGCTGCTGGCGCTGTACCCCGAGGAGCTGGGCTTCCTGCGCGTGTTCCAGTACCTGACCTTCCGCGCGGTGCTGGCGGCAATGACGGCGCTGCTCATCGGCCTGGCCTTCGGGCCCTGGGTGATCCGCCAGCTCACCGAGATGAAGATCGGCCAGCCCATCCGCGAGTACGGCGTGCAGGCCCACCTGGGCAAGCGCGGTACGCCCACGATGGGCGGCGTGCTGGTGCTCATCGGCATCGGCGTGAGCACGCTGCTGTGGTTCGACTGGACCAACCGCTTCGTCTGGGTGGTGATGCTGGTCACCTTCGGCTTCGGCGCCATCGGCTGGGTGGACGACTACCGCAAGGTCGTGCACAAGGACCCCGAGGGCATGCGCAGCCGCGAGAAGTTCTTCTGGCAAAGCCTGATCGGCCTGGTCGCGGCGCTGTACCTGGCCTTCAGCGTGGCCGAGACCAGCAACCTGCGCGTGCTCGAGCTGTTCCTGCGCTGGGTGGGCAGCGGCTTCTCGACCGAGCTGCCGCCGCGCGCCGACCTGATGGTGCCGTTCTTCAAGAGCATCAGCTACCCGCTGGGCGTGTTCGGCTTCATCGCGTTGAGCTGGTTCGTGATCGTCGGCGCCAGCAACGCCGTCAACTTCACCGACGGGCTGGACGGCCTGGCCATCATGCCGGTGGTGCTGGTGGGCAGCGCCCTGGGTGTGTTCGCCTATGTCGTGGGCCGCGCGGACTTCTCGCGCTACCTGTTGTTCCCGCACATCCCCGGGGCCGGCGAGCTGCTGGTGTTCTGCGCCGCCATGGCCGGCGCGGGGCTGGCCTTTCTGTGGTTCAACGCCAACCCGGCGCAGGTGTTCATGGGCGACGTGGGCGCGCTGGCGCTCGGCGGCGCCCTGGGCACCATCGCCGTCATCACGCGCCAGGAGATCGTGCTCGGCATCATGGGCGGCATCTTCGTGGCCGAGGCCCTGAGCGTGATGATCCAGGTGGCCTGGTTCAAGTACACGAAGCGGCGCTACGGCGTCGGGCGGCGGGTGTTCCTGATGGCGCCGCTGCACCACCACTTCGAGAAGAAGGGCTGGGCCGAGACGCAGGTGGTGGTGCGCTTCTGGATCATCACGATGCTGCTGTGCCTGGTGGGCCTGGCCAGCCTGAAGCTGCGGTGATGACGATGGACTGGCTGAACCACACCCCCGTCCTGGTGCTGGGCCTGGGCACCAGCGGCCTGTCCATGGCGCGCTGGTGCGCCCGGCACGGCGCGGCCGTCACGGTGTGGGACTCGCGCGAGCAGCCCCCGGGCGCCGAGGCGTTGGCCGCCGAGCACCCGGGCGTGGCGCTGCGCTCCGGCCCGCTCGATGCCTCCTGGCTGCAGGGCTGCCAGCTGGTCCTGAAGAGCCCGGGCCTGGCGCCGGCCGACGAGCGCATCGCGCCGCTGCTGGCCGAGGCGCGTGCCACGGGCATCGCGGTGCTGGGCGAGCTCGACCTGTTCGCGCGTGCGCTGTGCGACCTGAAGGCCGAACGCGGCTACGCGCCGCGTGTGCTGGCCATCACCGGCACCAACGGCAAGACCACCACCACCGCCATGACCGCGCTGCTGGTGGCGCGCGCAGGCCAGACGGTGGCCATGGCCGGCAACATCGGCCCGGCGCTGATGGACACGCTCGCCCAGGCGCTGGACGCCACCCAGGCCGACCCCGATGCGGAGTTGCCCGAGGTGTGGGCGCTGGAGCTTTCCAGCTTTCAGCTCGAAGGCGGCGGCCACGGCGTGCGCGGTTTCGAGCCCGATGCCGCCGTCATCCTGAACCTGACGCAGGATCACCTCGACTGGCACGGCACCATGGCCGCCTACGGCGCGGCCAAGGCGCGCATCTTCGGCGCGCAGGCCACTTGCGTGATCAACCGCGACGATGCGGCCGTGCAGGCCCTGTTGCCGCGACCGGAGCTGCACGAAAAGGGCCCGCAGAAGGGCAAGCCCAAGACGACCGAGCGCGTGGCAGTGCGCTTCGGCCTCGATGCCCCGCGTGCCCCGGGCGACTTCGGCCTCGTCGTCGAAAACGGCATGGCCTGGCTGGTGCGCGCGTTGCCGCAGGAAGAAGGCGTCAAACTCAAGAAGGGCGAGGAGCCCGAGATCCACCTGCAGCGCCTGATGCCGGCCGACGCGCTGCGCGTGCGCGGCCGCCACAACGCCGCCAATGCGCTGGCGGCGCTGGCGCTGGCCACCGCCATCGGCTGCCCGCTGGCGCCGATGTTGCACGGGCTGCGCGAGTACGCGGGCGAGCCGCACCGGGTGCAGTTCGTGGCGCGGGTGCCGGTGGACGGGGGCGAGGTCGACGCCTACGACGACAGCAAGGGCACCAACGTCGGCGCCACCGTGGCCGCGCTCGAAGGCCTGGGCGCCGACATCGCCCCGGCGCGCCTGATCGTCATTCTCGGCGGCGACGGAAAGGGCCAGGACTTCGCGCCGTTGGCCGGCCCGCTGCGGCGCCATGCGCGCGCCGTGGCCACCATCGGCCAAGACGCCGCGGCCATCGAGGCCGTGATCCATGGCCAGGCCAGCGGCCTGCCCCTGCAGCGCTTTGGAACGCTGGAGCAGGCGGTGCCCTGGTGCTTCGCGCAGGCGCAGCCGGGTGACGCCGTGCTGCTGAGCCCGGCCTGCGCCAGCCTGGACATGTTCCGCAACTACGCCCATCGCGCCGAGGTCTTCGGGACCGCGGTGCAGGCGCTGGCGGCTGAGCGAGGGGCCATCGCATGACTGCCGCGGCCACGCTGCCGGGCCGGCTGTCGCGGTTGTGGACGCAGCTGCGCCTGCGGCGTGCTTCCCGCGGCGGCGCGGGCACGCCCGGCCCGCTGCCGGTGCGTGCGCACATCGACGTGGCCGGCACGCGCGCCGTGCGCCTCAGAGCCTTCGACACCCAGCTCGTCGCCGTGGTGGCCGCTCTCGTGGCCTTCGGCCTGGTGATGGTGTACTCGGCCAGCATCGCACTGGCGGACAACCCGCGCTTTTCGGGCATCACGCAGGGCTTCTTCCTGCAGAAGCATCTCATCGCCATTGGCGTGGCGTTCGTGGCCGCGCTGCTGACGGTGCAGCTGCCGATGTCGTTCTGGGAAAAGAACGCGTCGTGGGTGTTCCTGGTCGCGCTGGTGCTGCTGGTGGCGGTGATGATGCCCTTCATCGGCAAGGTGGTGAACAACGCGCGGCGCTGGATCCCGCTGGGCTTCATGAACTTCCAGCCCAGCGAGCTGGCCAAGCTGGCCATTGCCCTCTACGCCGCCAGCTACATGGTGCGGCGCATGGACGTGCGCGAGAACTTCTGGCGCGCCGTCACGCCCATGGTGGTGGCCGTGGCCATCGTGGGTGCGCTGCTGCTGCGCCAACCCGACATGGGCGCCTTCATCGTCATCGCCACCATCGCGATGGGCATCCTGTTCCTGGGCGGCGTCAACGCGCGCATGTTCTTCCTGATCGCGCTGGTGATGCTGCTGGTGCTGGGCCTTTTCCTGGCGTTCGACGACCTGCGGCGCGAGCGCATCCTGGCTTACCTGGACCCCTGGAACCCGAAGTACGCGCAGGGCAAGGGCTACCAGCTCACCCACTCGCTCATCGCCCTGGGCCGCGGCGAGATCTTCGGCCAGGGCCTGGGTGCCAGCGTCGAGAAGCTGCACTACCTGCCCGAAGCGCACACCGACTTTCTGCTGGCCGTCATCGGCGAAGAGCTGGGCTTCGTCGGCGTGGCCGTGGTCATCGGCGCCTTCTTCTGGCTCGCGCGGCGCATCGTCGGCATCGGCCGGCAGGCCATCGCGCTGGACCGCGTGTTCGCAGGGCTCCTGTGCCAGGGCATCGGCATCTGGATCGCCTTCCAGGCCTTCATCAACATGGGCGTGAACCTGGGCGTGCTGCCCACCAAGGGCCTGACGCTGCCGCTGATGAGCTACGGCGGCAGCGCGATCCTCATGAACGCGGTGGCGCTGGCCCTGGTGCTGCGGGTAGACATCGAGAATCGAGCACTCATGCGCGGAGGCCGCGCATGAGCGACACGCAAAGCGTGGTCACCGTGCGAAGCACGGGTGCTCGATACCGGCGCAGGCTCACATCGCGCAGCGATGTGAAGCACGCGCAGCGTGCGGGCCGCAGCCAGAA
>JAUMBF010000075.1:0-6235 GCA_032115875.1 Rubrivivax sp. | reverse complement strand
CAGAGGCGTTCGCAGCTGATGCGATGCGTCGTCCAGGAAGCGCCTGCGCTGCTCCAGAAGCTCGGACGTGTGCGCCACCTGCGTATTGATGGCTTCCACCAGCGGCACCAGATCCTGCGGCAGATCGGCGGTCGGCAGGCGCCGGAGATCCTGAGGGTCGCGCTCGCGCGTCGACTGGGCGAGCCACCGGACCGGCCGCAAGGCCCAGGCCGACACCCCGATCACGGTCAGCGCCAGCAGGCCGAGGACGACCGCATCGCGCGCGACGGTCTGGCGGATGAAGGCAGCCACGAAGCGTGACCTCACGTCCACCGGCTCGGCCACCTGGATCACGACGCGGCGAGCACCCACCACCCGCGGCGCCAGCGGGCGCACGAGCGCACCGATGCGAACCGGCTGGTCCAGGTAGACCGCGTCGTAGAAGTAGACCTGTCCGTCGACCAACGGCCCCCCTGGCAGCGGCAGGTCCGGGGAACCGATCTCGACCAGTCCGTCATCGGTGGCCACGCGGTAGTGCACCGCACCGGAGGCCGTGAGCTCGAAGAACTCGAACAACCTGAACGGCTGCTCCACGGAGAGTCCGCCGGACTCGGTGGACACGTTGAGTTCCAGGCCGCGCAGAGCCCCCAGCAGCGATCGGTCGAAGGCGGCGTTGGCCGATCGCACAGCAAGACCGTATGTCAGCCACAGGCTGATGCCCAGCAGCAGCAGCAGGCTCGGCATCAGCACACCGAGCAGGCGGGCCCTAAGCGTTGCTCTTGGAATCCGGTTCCAATGCATAGCCTAACCCACGATAGGTGTGAATGCGCACACCCCGTCCCTCGAGTCGCCGCCGCAACCGGTGCATGAGGACGTCGAGCGCCGCCGACTGGACAGTATCGTCGTCGCCGAACACGCGGTCGAGCAACTGCTGGCGCGACATCGGCTCGCCGCTGCGCGCGATGAGCGCACGCAACAGGCGGTGTTCGCGCGGCGACAGCGCCAGCCACTCGTCGCCGAGCCGGAACTGCCGCTGGGCGCCCTCGAAGTGCAGTGGCCCGCAGGACAGTCGCGGCCGGTCGCTGCCGCGTGCGCGCCGGATGAGCGCGGTCAGTCGCGCCTCCAGCTCCGCGAGAGCGAACGGCTTGTGAAGGAAATCGTCGGCTCCGTCGTGCAGCGATGACACTCGCTCAGCCAGGCTGTCGCGCGCAGTCAGCATGAGCACGGGCAGCGGGTCCTGGCGTGCGCGCAGGCGGCGCAACACCTCGCGACCGTCGCGCCCGGGCAGACCGATGTCCAGCACCAGTGCGTCGTAATCTCCCGCGTCGAGCGCCTGCTCGACCAGTCGTCCGTCGTCGCGCCAGTCGACCCGAAAGCCGGATTGCTCCAGCGCCTTGCTGAGCCACTCGCCCAGGGCATGCTCGTCTTCGGCCAGCAGGATGCGCATTCATGAATTGTCACTGCCGCCGATTGCCGTGCACCCGCGTCCCGCTGGCGGGGGGCGCTCGGCCTTCTGGCCGCATGCGAAGTGGCAGCGACGGCCATGAAGAGGGCCGCTGGCCATGGTCGGCGTCTCACAGTTCCACATCGTCGCTGCGCCGCCAAGCCGGCTCGCAGCCCGGTGGAACGGCGCACGGGCCGGGGTACCCAAGGGCCCTGGGCCACCCCGGCGCGGCCGCGATTGATGCCTTCACAGGCTCTCAGGCAAGCCGCGCACCGCGCCAGCGCGACAGCCACAGCGCGTTGCTGACGACGAGCACGCTGCTCATCGCCATCGCGCCCCCAGCCACCACCGGGCTGAGGTGGCCCAGCGCCGCCGCCGGGATGCCGACGGCGTTGAAGACGAAGGCCCAGAACAGGTTCTGGCGGATCTTGGTGTGCGTGAGGCGGCTGATGTCGAGCGCGTCGGCCACGGCGCGCGGGTCGCCGCGCAGCAGTGTGATGCCGGCAGCGTCGAGCGCGACATCGCTGCCGCCGCCGTCGGCCGGCGCCATCGCGATGCCGACATCGGCCGCGGCCAGTGCCGGGGCGTCGTTGATGCCGTCGCCCACCATCGCCACCGCAGCGCCTGGGGGCAAGGCCTCGCGCAGGGCCGCCACCTGGCGCGCCTTGTCGGCCGGCAGCACCTCGGCGTGCACCTCGGCGATGCCGACTTCGGCCGCCAAGTGGCGGGCGGCGCCGGTGTTGTCGCCGCTGATCAGCACCGAGCGCACGCCCTGCCGCGCCAGTGTGGCCACGGCCTCGGCGGCACCGGGCTTGGCGCGATCGCCGAAGGCCAGCCAGCCGGCCAGCCGCAGCGTGCCGGCCACGTCGAGTGCCAGCAGCGACACGCTGCGGCCCTGGGCCTGCTGCGCCTGAAGCGCTGCGGCCACCTCGTCGAGCGCCACGCCCAGCTCGCGCATCCAGCGCTCGCTGCCCAGGCAGGCACGGCGGCCGTCCACCAGCCCCTCGACGCCACGGCCGGGCACCACCTTCACCCCCTGCGCCGCGGCCAGCGGCCCCGGTGCGGCCTCGAGCAGCGCGCGCGCCAGCGGGTGCGTGCTGGCCGCCTGCAGGGCCGCGGCGGTGGCCCGCAGCGCCGCGCCGTCGCCGGCCAGCGCCTCGTGGGCCATCAGGCGCGGCCGGCCCTCGGTCAGCGTGCCGGTCTTGTCCCAGGCCACCACGCGCACGGCGTGCGCGCGCTCCAGCGCCTCGGCGTCCTTGACGAGCACGCCGCGGCGCGCCGCCACCCCGGTGCCGGCCATGATGGCCGCGGGCGTGGCCAAGCCCAGCGCGCAGGGGCAGGCGATCACGAGCACGGCCACGGCGTTGAGCACGCCCGCCGGCCAGTTGCCGGCCACCAGGCCCCAGCCCAGCAGCGTCAGCAGCGCCACCCCCCCCACCACCGGCACGAACACCGCGCTCACGCGGTCGACGAGGCGCTGGATCGGGGCCTTGCGGCCTTGCGCGGTTTCCACCATCCGCACGATGCGCGCCAGCAGGCTCTCGCCGCCAAGCGCCGTGGCGCGCACGAGCAGCAGGCCCTCGCCGTTGACGCTGCCGCCGGTGACGCGGTCGCCCACGCCGCGCGCCACCGGCAGGCTCTCGCCGGTGAGCAGGCTCTCATCGACGGCGCTCGTGCCCTCGAGCACCACGCCGTCGGCGGGCACACGCTCGCCCGCGCGCACGACGAGCAGGTCGCCGCGCACCAGCTCGGCCACCGGCAGCTCGCGCTCGACGCCCCCGCGCCGCACCAGTGCCACCTCGGGCCAGAGGGCGCGCAGGGCCTGCAGCGCGGCGGTGGTGCGGCGCCGGGCGCGGGCTTCGAGCCACTTGCCCAGCAGCACCAGCGTGATCACCACGGCCGAGCTCTCGAAGTACAGCCCGTGCGCGTCATCCAGTACCAGCCACTGCCACAGGCTCAGGCCGTAGGCGGCGCTGGTGCCCAGGCTCACCAGCAGGTCCATGTTGCCGGTGCCGGCGCGCAGCGCCGCCCAGCCGGCACGGTAGAAGCGCGCGCCCAGAACGAACTGCACCGGGGTGGCCAGCAGCCACTGCAGCCAGGCCGGCGCCATGGCGGCGTGCAGGGCGCCCTCGCCGGCCAGCGGCCACAGCAGCATCGGCACCACCAACGGGGCCGACAGGAGCCCGGCGATCAGCACACGCGCGCCCTCACCCGGGCGCCACCACGGCGCCGCGGCGCCGCGCCCCGCTGCACCGCCGGCGCCATCGGCGGCCAGCGGCTCAGCCCCGTAGCCGGCCGCGCGCACGGCCTGCAGCACCTCAGCGAGGGCGGCCGCATCGGCGGCACCGGCCACGCGCAGATGCGCCGTCTCGGTGGCCAGGTTGACTTGGGCCTCCACCACGCCAGCCACGCCACGCAGGGCCTTCTCGATGCGGCCCACGCAACTGGCGCAGCTCATGCCCTGCACGGCCAGCGTCAGCGCGTGCGTGGGCAGCGCGTAGCCGGCCTTCTCGACGGCCTGCTCCAGCGCCAGCGCATCAAAGCCGGCACCGGGCCGCACCAGCAAGGTCTCGGTGGCCAGGTTGACTTGGGCATCGGCCACGCCAGGCACCGCGCGCACCGCCTTTTCGACGCGGTCCGTGCACGAGGCGCAGCTCATGCCGGCCACCGGAAAGGCCAGCGCCCCGACTTGGAGTGCGGGCGGCAGTTCCGCCGGAGCTGGCGCGATGTCGGCCGGGGGGGGCAGGGACGGTGGCACAGTGCGGCCATTGTCCCCGCCGAGCGATCACCATGACACACGCATTCTTCGTCCCCAAGCTGAGCTGTGGCCACTGCGTACGCGCCGTGACCGCGGCCATCAAGGCCGCAGACCCTGCCGGCGAGGTAAAGGCCGACCCCGCCACCCGGCAGGTGGAGGTGCGCTCCGCGCTGCCGCGCGCGGCCCTTGCTGCTGCGCTGGCCGCGGCCGGCTACGCCCCCGCCTGAGCCGCGAGGGGCTCGCTCGCTACACTGACTGCCCCCATGTCCGACGACGCGCCCGTCGAAGGTCCCGAGCAGGCCCTTCACATCACCGACATCGAGGCCGCCATCAACTGGTGGCGCGAGCGCTCGCCCTCGCCCGACGGCATCAGCGCCTGCCCCGAGGTGCGCGCGCTGGCCGAGGTCTATGGCCTGATGGTCTGGCACCGCGAGACACTGGCCGACGAACGCAGCATGCCGAAGAAGGCGCTGGCCGCCTGGCAGGCCTGGTACGCCACCACGCCCGACGCCCCGTGCATCGCCATTTGCTCCACCAGTCAGGGCGACGCCGTCTGCAAGGGCTGCGGCCGCAGCTTCGGCGAGGTGCAGCACTGGCCGGCGTTCACGCCCGGCCAGAAGCGCGCCGTGTGGCGCCGCATCACGCAGGAAGGCACAGCCTGGCGCTTCAACCGCTACGCCGAGCGTGCGCGCCGGGCTACCGGCGAGGAACACCCTGATCCGCGCCGCCTTGGCGGGCCGGCGGGATCGGCTTGAGCGGCAGCGCTGCCGAGACCGCGGCGGCCCGCGGCTGGCGCGACAGCGCGCGCCGCATCGCGCCGCTGGCCTGGCCCGTGTTCGTGGGCCAGGTCTCGGTGCTGGCCTTCGGCACCATCGACACGCTCTTTGTCGCCCGCTATGCCGCGGGCGACCTGGCCGCACTGGCCGTGGGCGCGGCGGCCTACATCACGGTGTTCATCGGCTTCATGGGCGTGCTGATGGCCCTGTCGCCCATCGTCGGCCAGCTCCACGGCGCTGGCCGCCACGCGGAAGCGGGCCGCCAGCTGCACCAGGCGCTGTGGCTGGGCGCCGCGCTGGCGCTCCTGGGCAGTGCGCTCCTGGCGTTCCCGGCGCCGTTCCTGGCGCTGGCGCGTGCCACGCCGGAAGTCGCCGAGCGCGTGCGCGGGTACCTGCTGGCGCTGGCCTTCTCGCTGCCGGCCTCGCTGCTGTTCACGCTGTTCCGCGCCTTCAACACGGCGGTGTCGCGACCCAAGGTGGTGATGGCCATCCAGCTCGGCGGCCTGGCGGCCAAGGTGCCGCTGTCGGCGATTCTGGTGTTCGGCGTGCCGGCGCTCGGCCTGCCGCCGATGGGCGTGGTGGGCTGCGGCATCGCCACCGCGCTGGCCATGTGGGCCCAGGTGCTGCTGGCCTGGCGCGTGATGCGGCGCGATGCCTTCTACGCGCCGTACCGCATCTGGGGCCGCGGCCTGGACCGGCCGGCGCGCGTGCCGCTGCTGGCACAGTTGAAGCTCGGCGTGCCGCTGGGCGCGTCGATCCTGGTCGAGGTGACGGGCTTCGCCTTCATGGCCCTGTTCATCGCCCGGCTGGGCACCACGGCGGTGGCCGGGCACCAGCTGGCCGTCAACCTGGTGAGCCTGCTCTTCATGGTGCCGCTGGCCATCGGCAACGCCGGCAGCACGCTGGTGGCGCAGGCCATCGGCGCCGGCCGCCACCACGAGGCCGCGCGGCTGGGCTGGCATGCGCTGCTCATCGGCCTGGTCATTGCCACCTTGATGGGGCTGGCGGTGTTCGTGCTGCGCCGGCCGGTGCTGGGCCTGTACACGAACGACGCCGCGGTGCTGGCCGCGGCCTTGCCACTGGTGGCCTGGCTGGCGGTGTTCCACACCGCCGACGCCGCGCAGACCATCGCTGCCTTCGTGCTGCGCGCCTACAAGATCACGCTCGTCTCGGTGCTCATCTACGTGGCGGCGCTGTGGGGCGTGGGCCTGGGTGGCGGCTACTGGCTGGCCTTCAATATGAGTGGCTTCACGCCGACCGCCTTGCGCGGGGCGCCGG
>JAUMBF010000074.1:0-9876 GCA_032115875.1 Rubrivivax sp. | reverse complement strand
GCCGCATGAACCCCACCGACACCGAGGCCCAAGCGCGGCACCACCCCAAGGTGCTGCTGCACGAGCACCTTGACGGCGGCCTGCGCGTGGCCACGCTGCGCGAGCTGGCGCAGGCCCGTGGCCTGCCCCTGCCGGCGGCCGATGAAGCCGGCCTGGCGGCCTGGTTCGATGCCAACGCGCACGCCGGCAGCCTGGAGAAGTACCTCGAGGGCTTCGCCCTGACGGTGGCCGCCATGGCCCCGCCCGCGGCCCTGCGGCGCGTGGCCCGCGAAGCCGCCGACGACGCGGCCGACCACGGCGTGGTGCTGGCCGAGTTCCGCATCGCGCCGCTGCTGTTCGAGCCGCACGGCACCGGCGGCGACGACGCCGTCGAGGCTCTGCTCGAGGGCCTGGCGGCCAGCCGGCTGCCGCTGCTCACACGCAGCGGCCTGATCATCTGCGCGATGCGCCACGAGGACGAGGCCGCGACGCTGCGCGCCGCTGCGCTGGCGCTGCGCTGGATGGGCCGCGGCGTCGTCGGCTTCGACCTCGCCGGCGCCGAGCGCGGCCACCCGCCGGCCAAGCACGCGCGCACCCTGGCCGCCGTGCGCGAGGCCGGCCTGCCGATGACGCTGCACGCCGGCGAGGCCGACAGCGCCGAGCGCGTGCTCGAGGCCGGCCGCCTGGGCGCGCGCCGCATCGGCCACGGCGTGCGGCTGGTGGACGCGGTCACCGGCGCCGCGCCGGCCGCGCTGCTGGACGAGGCCAAGGCCCTGGGCCTGCACCTGGAGGTCTGCCCCACCAGCAACGTGCACACGGGCGCGGCCGCCAGCATCGCCGCGCACCCCATCACGGCGCTGTGGCGGGCCGGCGTGTCGCTGAGCGTGCACACCGACAACCGGCTGATGAGCGGCGTCACCCCCACCTCGGAGGCCGCGGCGCTGCTGCGCGAGACCCCGCTCACCGAGGCCGACCTGCGCGCCATGACGCGCCAGGCCGCGGCCGCGAGCTTCCTGCCCGAGGCGGCCCGCCAGCGCGCGCTGGCCGAGCTCGGCTGAGCGGCCATGGCCGGGCCGCGCGCCCTGCGCCTTACCGCGGCGTGAACACCACCGCGAGCGACTGCAGGTAGACCTCGCTGTAGGCCTCGAAGCCGGAGTCGATGCCGGCGTGCAGCCAGACGCGCCCCGTGCCGTCGGCGGTCACCACATGCGGCGCGTGGCTCGCCAGCAGCTTGGTCGCGAAGGGGCGCTGCAGGCAGTCGGTGCTGCCGTTGGCGATCGTCCCCAGCACGACGCCCTGGCTGCCCCCGACCGACTGGTTGCCGCGGTCGATGTTCACCCGGTAATCCTCCGCGCCGAGCAGCACGGTGCGCGGCTCGCTCACGGTGGCGCCGGCATGGACCCATACGCCCTCGCCCGGGGCCCCGCCCGCCCCCATGCAGCCGCTGGGCGCACCCGTGGCCAGGCGCACCTGCATCGCCACGCCATAGCTGCGGCCGGGCTGGAGCCCGCCGACCTGCTGCTTCACGTAGATGAACAGGTCGTCGCTGCGATTGGTGCCCGACAGCCTGAAGCCGCTGCCCGCCAGCGGCGCCGGCAGTGTCGCGTGGGCCCAGACGACGTCGATCGGCGCCGTCGTCGCGGTGTAGTCCGCTGTGGCGCCCGACCAGCCGGCGATGCCGCCCGAGAAATCGAAGGTCAGCGCAACGGGCCGGGAGCCCGCGTCGCCGCCGCCGCCCCCGCAGGACACCAGCGCCAGGCAGGCCGCCCGCCAAGCCGCCCGCCAAGCCGCCCGCCATGGGGCCAGCACGGCGTCGCGGGCCGCCGGGTTTCGGGCCATCGGGATGCGGATCGACATGCGGGCTACCGGGGTGCGGGACAGTGACGCACGGCCTGCGGCCGCCTGTCAACCGCCGCCGGCAGCCCGCCCACCGGCCTGGGCCGGACGCGGGCTCTCGAGCCAGTCGCAGGCCAGGTGCGCCAGCACGCGCACGCCCAGCAGCAGGCCGGCCTCGTCGGCCTGGAACAGCGGCGAGTGGTTGGGCGCGGCGGTGCGCGCGTCCTGCCCGGGCGGCGTGACGCCCAGGAAGACGAACAGCCCCGGCACCTCGCGCTGGAAGAAGCTGAAGTCCTCGGCGCCGGTGACCTTGTCGACCTGCTCCAGCCCGGCGCCGGCCACGCGCGCCAGCGTCGGCAGCATGGCCTCGGTCAGCGCCGGGTCGTTGACGGTGACCGGGTAGTTCTTCTGCACGCACACGCGGCAGCCCGCGCGGTTGCCGCGCGCGATGGACTCGGCCAGCGTCGTCACGCGCTCGTGGATGTCGTCGCGCATGCGCTCGTCGAAGCTGCGGATGGTGCCGCGCATCTGCACCGCGTCGGGGATGATGTTCTCGCGCACGCCGCCCTTGATCACGCCCACGGTGACGACCGCCGGCTCCTTGGTGATCTCCTGCGTGCGGCTGACGATGGTCTGCAGCCCCAGCACGATCTGCGCCGACGTGACGATGGGGTCCACGCCCAGCCAGGGCGCGGCACCGTGCGTCTGCCGGCCCTGCACGTCGATGCGGAAGTCGTCGGAGCTGGCCATCACAGGCCCGCTGCGCCAGCCCACGCGGCCGGTGTTCTGCCGGCTCGTCACGTGCAGGCCGAAGATGGCGCCGGGGCGCGGGTTCTCGAGCGCACCCTCGGCGATCATCATCTTGGCGCCGCCGTCCTCGCCCTCGGGCGGCATCTCCTCGGCCGGCTGGAAGATGAACTTCACGCTGCCGGCCAGCTGCCCGCGCAGCCCGGCCAGCAGGCTGGCCACGCCCATCAGGATGGCGACGTGGCAGTCGTGGCCGCAGGCGTGCATCACGCCCACCTCCTCGCCGTTCCACTGCGTGCGCACGCGGCTGCGGAAGGGCAGCTCGTTGAACTCGGTCACGGGCAGCGCGTCCATGTCGGCGCGCAACGCCACCACGGGGCCGGGCCTGCCGCCCACCAGCAGGCCCACGACGCCGGTGTGGGCCACGCCGGTGCGCACCTCGTCCAAGCCCAGGCGGCGCAGGTGCTCGGCCACGAGGCCGGCGGTGCGGAACTCGCGGTTGCCGAGTTCGGGGTGCTCGTGCAGGTCGCGCCGCCACGCGATGACGGCGGCCTCCAGCGCGGGCGCGTGCTGCTCGATCAGGCGGGCCAGCGAGCTGGCGGCGGGGGCGATGCGGTCGGTGGGGGCGTTCATGCGGCGTGCGGAGCGTTGCGGCGGGGTCGCCGCATGCTACGCACCGCGCGCGCCGGCACCAGCGCGGGCACAAGCGCGGGCACCACGGGGGGCACCTCGGCCGCAGCGATGACGCCGCCGCCCAGGCAGACCTCGCCGTCGTAGAGCACGGCGCTCTGGCCAGCCGTCACAGCCCACTGCGGCTCGGCGAACTCGAGGCGGAAGCCCGCGGGCGTGGCCGCCAGCGTGCACGGCGCGTCGGGCTGTCGGTAGCGCGTCTTGGCCGCCAGGGCGCCGGGCGCGGGCGGCGTGCCGGCCACCCAGCTGCCGTCCGCGGCCTCCAGCCAGGGGCTCAGCAGCCAGGGGTGGTCGTGGCCCTGCACCACGTGCAGGGTGTTGGTGTCCAAGGCCTTGTGCGCCACGTACCAGGGCCGGTGCGTGCCGGCGGCGTCGTGGCCGGCCACACCGCCGATGCCCAGCCCCTGGCGCTGGCCGCGTGTGTAAAAGCTCAGGCCCACGTGCTGCCCGACCTCGGCGCCGGTGTCGTCGACGATGGGGCCGGGCGCGCGGCTCAGGTAGCGGTCCAGGAACTCGCGGAAGGGCCGCTCACCGATGAAGCAGATGCCGGTGCTGTCCTTCTTGCGGGCGTTGGGCAGGCCGATCTCGGCGGCGATGCGCCGCACCTCGGTCTTGTGCAGCCCGCCCACCGGGAACAGCGTCTTCGCCAGCTGCGCTTGCGTCAGGCGGTGCAGGAAGTAGCTCTGGTCCTTGGCCGGGTCCAGGCCCTTCAGCAGCTGAAAGCTTCCGGCGGCGGCCTGGCGGACGCGCGCGTCATCAGCAGGGCGCGGATCCGCTGGGACCCAGCGGACGCGCGCGTCATCAGCAGGGCGCGGATCCGCTGGGACCCAGCGGACGCGCGCGTAGTGCCCCGTCGCGATCTTCTCCGCCCCCAGCCGCATCGCGTGGTCGAGGAAGGCCTTGAACTTGATCTCGGCGTTGCACAGCACGTCGGGGTTGGGCGTGCGCCCGGCGCGGTGCTCGCGCAGGAACTCGGCGAAGACGCGGTCGCGGTACTCGGCGGCGAAGTTGACGTGCTCGATCTCGATGCCGATCACGTCGGCCACCGCGGCGGCGTCGACGAAGTCGGCGTTGCTGGAGCAGTAGGCCGAGTCGTCGCTGCCCGCCCCTGCGGGCCGGTCGTCCTCTTCCCAGTTCTTCATGAAGATGCCCAGCACCTCGAAGCCCTGCTGCTTGAGCAGCCAGGCGCTGACGGCGCTGTCCACGCCGCCACTCAAGCCCACCACGACGCGTTGCCCCGATGCCATGGCGCGGGATTATCCCGGCCGCGCCAGAATGCGCCGCAACCATGGACACGCCCACGCAAGCCCCGCTCAGCCACCACGCCATCCTCGCGCTGGTGGCGCCGTTCTCGGCGGCCGGCTGGGCGCTGGACCTGCCGGCCAGCGACCGCGCCGCGCGGCGCCTGGTGTTCAAGCCGGTGGCGCACGCGGCCGGTGCCACGCACCCGGCGCTCACCGAAGCCCGCGAGCTGCGCGACACGCCGCACGGCTGGCAGTTGCTGCGCCGCCTGAAGCCCGAGCCCGGCGGCGCGCCTGCCGAGGCGCTGCCGCTCGGCATGCCTGCCGAGCGGGCCGCCGAGGTCGTGGCCGAGGACGGCGAGCCCCCCGAGCTGCTGGCCGCGGCCGCGGCCATCGCGCCCGGCGAGCTGTTCACGCCCGAAGGCGCCGCGCTCACGCTGCGCTGCCGCCCGGGCCAGCCGCCGCAATTGCGCGCCGCGCAGGCGCGGGTGGCGGGGCTGCAGCTGGCCTGCACGGTCTCGGGCGTCAAGGGCTACCCGATGCAGCTGGTGCTCACGCGCGCCGAGGGCGACACGCGCCGCCTGCCCGACGACCTGTTCGAGGTGCTCGGCGGTGCCTGGAGCCGCCTCGTCGCGCTGCGCACGGGCTGGGAGACCAGCGTCATGCTGAGCGGCCAGGGCGCCGCGCGCAGCGCCGATGCCCAGGCGCGCCTGGCGCAGACCCTGGCTCACCTGGCCGAGGTGCTCTCCGCGCCACCGGCGCGGTTTCACCAGCGCTTCGTGGCACGGCGCTGGCGCATCGGGCTGCTGCGCGGCGGGCCGCTGGCGCTGGGCGTGGCCGTGGTGGCGGTGGCCTTCGCGGTGCGCGGCATCGGCGGGCAGGCCGAGGCCTGGCTGGGCGCGCTGGCCAACCTGGTGCCGCCGCTGCTGATGGCGCTGTTCTTCATGCGCCGCGAGATGCCGCGCATCGAGCTGCCGCGCCTGCCGCGCCGCCCGCCGGCCAGCAGCTGGCAGCCCTGGACGCCTGACATCCGAGTAGAGTGACATGCACAGCAACCCCATGAACGTGCCGCCGGTGAGCGTGGCCGACGCGCTGGCCGCGCTGGTGGCGCAGTTCGCAGCGCCCGCGCTGCGCTCGCGCGCCACCATGCTGTGGGGCACGCGCGGCGTGGGCAAAAGCAGCATCGTGCGTCAGCTCGCCGCGCGCTACGGCGTGCCGCTGGTGGACTTGCGCCTGACCACCCTGGAGCCGGTGGACATCCGCGGCGCCATCTACGCCGACGAGCGGCTGGAGCGCACGGTGTGGTTCCCACCCGAGTTCCTGCCCGGGCCCGGGCAGCCCGAGGGCATCCTGTTCCTCGACGAGCTCACCGCCGCCGACCCGCGGTTGCAGATCAGCGCCTACAGCCTGATCCTCGACCGCCGCGTGGGCCGCTACGAACTGCCCGACGGCTGGATGGTGGTGGCCGCGGGCAACGCCGCCTTCCACGGCGCCGTCAGCCACGACATGGGCACGGCGCTGGCCGACCGGCTGTTCCACTTCCACGTCGTCGCCGGCATCGACGCCTTCCTGGCGCACGCGCTGGCGCAGGGCTACGCGCCCGAGGTGATGGCCTTCCTGAAGGTGCGGCCCGACAGGCTCGACGACACCGAGGCGCAGCTCGCCGCCGACCACCTGATCGGCGCCAGCCCCCGCGGCTGGGAAGATGTCTCGCGCGTGCTGCTTGAACTGCGCAAGGGTCTCCCCGAGACGGTGGCGCGGCGCTTCGTGCAGGGCCGCATCGGCGCCGCCAACGCGGCCGAGTTCTTCGGCGTGCTGAAAGCGCTGCGCAGCGGCGCCGACGTGCTGGCGCTGCTGGCCGCCGAGCCCGGCGCGGCCACGCTCAAGCTGCTGCCGGCCAGCCTGGACGGCCTGTACGCGCTGGCCTACGGCCTGGTGGCGGCCTGCAGCGACGCCGAGCGCCTGGCGCGCGCCATGGCCATCGCCGAGCAGCTGCCCGAGCTGCGCGGCCCGGTGCCGCTGCCGCTGGCCGAGGTGCAGACGCTGATCGTGGAACTGCTGGCGCAGCGCGCGCTGCAGCAGGGGCTGGAGCAGGCGCTGCTGCACAGCCCCGCCTACCAGCGCTACGCCGCCGGCCGGGGCTGAACTTGTCTGAGCACGGCAGCGGCCAGCACGAGCACCGCGGCCGGCGCGCCGTGATGCGGCTGGTGGAATACGCGCCGGCCAGCGGCAGCCTGGCGCTGTGGGTGGCGCACCGCGACCTCACCGAGGCCGAGGCACTGGCCCACGAGGCCGGCCGCCTGCCGGCCTGGACCGACGGCCGCAGCATCCACTACGCGCCCGCCTTCGACAAGCTCGGCCTGGAGGCGCAGACCGGCTGGGTGGCGCACGAGCTGCTGCACATCGCCTTGCGGCATGGCCCGCGCTACCGCGCGCTGCAGCGCCGCCGGGGCGACGTCGACCTGGCGCTCTTCAACCGCTGCGCCGACGCCATTGTCAACAGCGCGCTGGCCCCGGCGGCGTGGCTGCTGCTGCCCGCAAGGGCGCTGACGCTGCCGCAGCTGCTCGACCAGGTGCTCGGCACCACGCGCAGCGACGAGGCCGCGCTGCTGGAGTGGGACGTCGAGCGCCTGTACGCCGCAGTGGACGACCGCGAGCCGCCCGACGAGCGCGCCGACGTGCCCAAAGACGGCCCGCGCGCCGCCAAGCTGCGCACGCTGGGCGGTGCCGATACGGAGGACCTCAAGCCCGCCCCCGAAGGAGCGGATGCCGTCGTGGCCGAGGCCGAGCAGGCGCGCGAGTGGGGCGAGCGGCTGCTGCGCGGGCACAGCGGCGACGGCGCGTTCTCCATGCTGCGCACGCTGCCGCGCGACCTGCCGCAGGTGCACACCCCCTGGGAGCAGGTGCTGCGCACCCAGGTGGCGCGTGCGCTGGCACCGAGGCTGTCGGAGAACCCCTCGCGCCCGGCGCGCAGCTGGCTGGCCAACCAGGGCCGGGTGGGCCGGCCGGCACGTGGGCGGCTGCCCTGGGCGCCGGGCCTCACCCACGCCCGGCGCGTGCCGCGGCTGGTGCTGGTGCTCGACGTGAGCGGCAGCGTCGACGAGCCCCTGCTGGCGCGCTTTGCCGCCGAGCTGGCGGCACTGACACGGCGGCTGGACGCGCCGATGACGGTGGTGGTGGGCGACGACGCCGTGCGGGCCGTGCACAGCCTGGCGCCGGGCCGGCTGGGCCTGAAAGACCTGCGGGCCTGGGCCGCCGAGACGGGCGTCACCGGCGGGGGCGGCACCGACTTCACGCCGCTGCTCGAGGAGGCCTCGCGCCACCGGCCCGACCTGAGCGTGGTGCTCACCGACCTCGAAGGCCCCGCGCGCCACCGCCCGCCCGGGGCACTGCTGTGGGCCGTGCCGCCGGGGGCCGACGAGGCGGCAATCGCGGCGGCACCCTTCGGACGCGTTTTGCGCCTGCGCTGAGCGCAAGGCGCGCTGCGCGCCCGCACGTGTGACGGAGTTCACGCCCTCAGGCGCACGGCGCTCGGTAACACGCGGATACAGTCCCCCTGAGGGCAAACCGGTCGAAAGGCCGGGACGCAAAACCACCGGCCTACAGCACACCCGTGCCACGGCAGCGGGGTTGCCAGCACGGCCGCCACCCGGCGGCGCGCGCGATGCGCCGGTTGCGGCGTGCCGAGCCCGTGCTGTCCGGTCAGGCCCTCGCCCTGTGCAACAGCCCGAGCGAGACATGGCCATGAACCGCGAACCCCTCTTTCCGCCCGTCCCGGGCTCCACCACCGGGCTGCTGCGCGCTGCCTGCGTGCCGCTGTGCGCCAGCGTGCTGCTGCTGGCCGCCTGCGGCGGCGCCAGCGATGCGCCGCCGCCTGATGGCGCGGCCGCTGCCGACGCCGCCCGGGTCGCCGAAGAGCGCCGCTTCGTGCTGTGGGAGCCGGGCCGGGAGGCCGCCGTGCGCGACGAGCAGGCCCGGCTGGCCGACGACCCCGCAGCCGACGAGGTGCGCCTTGTGGTGCGCCTGAACCCGGCGGCCGTGCTGCTGTCGGGCCGCGCCACCATGGCGGGCGGCACCGCTGGCGAGGGTGGCGACGCCAGCGCGCAGCGCGCCCTCGCGCTGGCCGCCAAGGCCGAGGCGGTGGCCAGCGCGTCGCAAGACGTGATGGTGCAGTCCGTCCGCAGCCTGGCGCCCACGGCCCGGCTGGGCCAGCAGTATGCGCATGCGCTCGAGGCCTTCGTCGTGAGCGTGCCCTTCGGCCAGGCGCAGGCCGTGGCCGACGAGTTGGCGCGCAACCCCGCCGTCGACACCGTGGAACTCGACCGCACCATCGTGCTGGAGCAGGCCAGCACCGTGCGCACCCTCGATGCCCGCGCCTGGGGCGTGGACCGCATCGACCAGCGGGCCCGGGCCTTTGACGGCCTGTTCCGCAATGCCCGCAGCGGCGCGGGCGTCACGGCCTACGTGGTGGACACCGGCGTCAGCGCCCACAGCCAGTTCGGCACGCGGCTGAAGACCGGCTTCAGCGCCATCGCCGACGGCAAGGGCACGAGTGACTGCCAGGGCCACGGCACCCACGTCGCCGGCACCGTGGCCGGGCAGACGCTGGGTGTGGCCCCGGGTGCCGATGTGGTGCCGGTGCGCGTGCTCGACTGCCGCGGCAGCGGCTCGGCCACCCAGGTGCTGGCGGGGCTGGACTGGATCGCCGCGCAGGGCCGCAAGCCCGGCGTCGTGAACATGAGCCTGGGCGGCGGGGCTTCGCCGAGCCTGGATGCCGCCGCGCAGCGGCTGTCGGCCGCCGGCTTTGCCGTGGTGGCGGCAGCGGGCAACAGCAACACCGACACTTGCAACTTCTCGCCGGCCCGCGCGGCGGGCGTCGTGGCGGTCGGCGCCACCGACACCGCCGACACCAAGGCCTCGTTCTCCAACACCGGCACCTGCGTGGCGCTGTGGGCGCCGGGCACGGCCATCGCGTCGGCCGGCATCGCGTCGGACACCGCCGTGGTGGGCATGAGCGGCACCTCGATGGCCGCGCCGCACGCAGCCGGCGCCGCGGCACTGCTGCTGCAGGCCCAGCCCGCGGCCACCGCGGCGCAGCTGCGCGAGCGGCTGCTGCAAGACGCCACGGCCAACGCCGCACTGGGCATCACCGGCAGCACCACGCGCGCGCTGCTGTATGCCGGCGAGAGCACCACGGCCCCGCCGCTGCCGGCCCTGATGCCGGTGCGGCCGGCGGCCGTGACCATGAGCACCGCGGTGCCGGCCGTGGGCCTGTGGACGGCCAGGGCCACGGTGCAGGTGCTCAACGCGCAGGGTGCGGCAGTGGCGGGCGTGCGTGTGGCGGGCCGCTACGCCCACATGACGGCCGAGCTGGCCTGCACCA
>JAUMBF010000073.1:0-6636 GCA_032115875.1 Rubrivivax sp. | reverse complement strand
GGCTGACCGACCACGCGCCGTTGGCAGCCGCCGCGGCCTGCGACGAGGCGCTGGGTCTCGTGATCCTCGAGCCCGCCTGGCTGCACAGCGCCGAGTGCCATCCGCGGCATGTGAGCTACCTTCTGAAGTGCGTCACCGCTCTGAGCGCCGCTCTGGCGGCACGCGGCTTGCCGCTCATCGTGCGTGTGGGCGAGGCCTCGGCTGTGCTGGCGCAGCTGCGGCGCGAGTGGCGCTTCGAGCAGCTCTTCAGCCACGAGGAAACCGGCCCCGGCTGGAGCTACGGGCGCGACATCGCCGTCACCCGTTGGTGCCGAGCCGAAGGTGTGGCCTGGACCGAGTGGCCGCAGTCCGGCGTGATCCGCCGCCTGAAGGACCGCCGCGGCTGGGCCGGCCGCTGGCAGCAGCGCATGAACGCAGCCTTGGTGCCGGCACCTGCGGGCTTCCGTGCCGCACCGGGCTTCGTTCCCTCGGCCTTGCCGTCACTGCACGCGCTGGGCGTGGGCGCCGCGCTGCCCACGCCCGATGCGGGCGAAGCCGCGGCGCTGCGCATGCTGCGAAGCTTTCTGGACGGTCGCGCCCTGGGCTACCGCCGCCATCTCTCGAGCCCGCTGACGGCCGAGAGCGGCTGCAGCCGGCTGTCCGAGCACCTGGCCTACGGCACGCTGTCGATGCGCCAGGTGCACCAGGCCACCGAGGCCGCCATTGCGGCCACGCCGCATCGCGAGCTCGCCCACGGCCTGCGTGGCTTCGCCAGCCGCCTGCGCTGGCATTGCCACTTCATGCAGAAGCTGGAGGACGAGCCCGACATTGAATTCCGCAACTTCGCGCGCAGCCACGACGGCCTGCGCCCCGGCGACGGCGTGCACCCTGCTGCTGTCGATGCCGAACGGCTGCAGGCCTGGTGCGCGGGCCGCACGGGCTTTCCGATGGTCGACGCCTGCATGCGGCAGCTGTGTGCCACCGGCTGGTTGAACTTCCGCATGCGCGCCATGCTCGTCAGCTTCGCGGCCTACCACCTGGGTCTGCACTGGCGCGCGCCGGGGGTGCACCTCGCGCGCCAGTTCCTCGACTTCGAGCCCGGCATCCACTGGAGCCAGATGCAGATGCAAAGCGGCACCACCGGCATCAACACGCTGCGCATCTACTCGCCGGCCAAGCAGCAGGCCGAGCAAGACCCCGAAGGCACCTATGTGCGCCGCTGGTTGCCGGAGATCGGCTCGCCGGCCTACCCCCGGCCGATCGTGGACGAGCGCACAGCGCTGGCCGACATCAAGGCGCGCCTGCATGCCCTGCGCAAGACGGACGCGGCACGTGGCGAGGCCGCCGCCATCCAGCACAAGCATGGCTCGCGCAAGTCGGGCCTGCCGCCCTCGGCGGGCAAGCCGCCGGGCCGGGCGGCGCGTGCGCGCACCCAGCCCGCCGCCCCGCCCGACGACGCGCAGGGCAAATTGTTCTGACGACAATGCACCGCATGGTGATGGACAACGACCCCCTCTGGCGCCTGCGCCACGCGTTGGCCGGTCTGGGCGTGGCGCTGCTGCTGTCGGTGTTCATCGCCGCGCTGCTGGGCCGCGCGCTGGGCGATGCCTTCGCCGGCACCTACGGCGCCCGGGTCACCGTCTACGGCGTGCTCATGCTGCACGTGGTGGTGGGCGCGGGCGTGCTGTTCGTCAAGGTCGCGCAGCACGAGAGCCGGCCGCTGACGGCCGGCCGCGTGCTCAAGTGGCTGGCCAGCCTGTGGCTGTGGCCGCTGCTGCTGCTCGGCCGGCGGCCCCTGGCCAAGCCGGACTGAGCAGCGTCACTCCGACTGCAGGATGCGCCGCCCCGCGAGTTGCTGCACGGGCCGCGCGTTCATGGGGTAGATGCGCGCAAACAGCTCGATCTGCTCGGCCGACAGCGTCAGCGGCTGCCGCATCACCACCCAGCGCACGCCCTCCGTGCAGGGGGGCGTGGTCAACGAGCCCATGTAGGTGTAGTAGCGGCGATCCCCGGGCAGCAGCGCCTGCAGCGGCAGCGTCACGCGGGCGGGCACTTCCTGGCCCTGCTCCAGCGGCAGGTTGTTCCACACCGTCTGCACGCCGGGATTGGCGGCGCCGCGGTCGAACAGCAGCTCCACGATGGCCAGCTGGCCCTGGGCGTCGCGGTGCACGAGGTGGGCCGACATCTCGAACTGGCGGCCGTCGATGCGGTGCTCCGAAGGCCGGTTGAAGTGCAGGCTCTCCAGCGCGAAACGCTGGCCGCCGATCTCGACATGGCTGCCCGGGGCGACGCGGGCCTGCACGGTCTTGCCGCTGTCGAGCACGCCGAAGCGGCTGTCGACATAGCCGAAGTTCACCGGCTCGAGGTCCACGGCCAGACCGCCGCGGAGGTCGATCGGGCTCTGGCGCTGGCCCTTGCCGCAGAGCTGGAAGTCGGGGCTCAGCCGCGCCCAGGCGGCCGGGCCGTCCTCGCCCTGATAGCCCCAGGCCGGCGGCGCGGCAGGCGCGGCGGGCCGCGCGGCGCGGGCCACGCTGCGGGCACTGGGCGACGGCGCGGCCGACGGTGGCGTGCGCGCCACCACGGTGAGATCGTAGGGGCTGCCGGCTTCCTGGTGGAGGGTCTGGCGTGCCAGCCGGCCAGCCAGGCGCTGGCGCAACTGCTCCAGGGGATCGGTCGCGGCGGGGGTCGCCTCGGTGGCGGCCGCTGATGCCGGCCTGGCGCCGTTGCGCGCCACGCCGCCTTCGGGGGGCAACTCCACGCGCACGGCGGTGGCCTCAGGCGAAGGGCCTATGCGCATGGGCTTGATCTGCGGCGGGTTGGCAGCCGCGGCGGCAGGGCTGGCCGCCAGCAGCACCAGCAGCGCCCGCACGAGGCCGTGCGGGGCGCGGACGGGACAGGCGGGCGACGTTCGAGCGCTCATCGCCGCGTTATCGACCAGCCGCCGTCGGCGCTTGAGAACCTGGATGCGGCAGTTGGACGCGCCAGGGCCGGCCAGGCGGCGGCGTCCATCGCAAGGCGGAGCTGTCCCTGCGCGGGCGCGGGACGGGCGGGCGGTGCTTCAATGCACGCCATGACGCCTGCGATCCCCATCCCCGCGCTGGCCCGTCGGCGACTCGTGCTCGCCAGCGCCGCAACCCTGTCCTTGCCCTTCGTGGCCCGCCCGGCGCGGGCCCAGGCCGTGTTGCCGCGCATGACCGAAGGCCCGTTCTACCCGCAACCTGCCTGGCGCGAGCGCGGGCCCTTCGCCGGTGACTGGGACGCCGATCTCACCCGCGTGCAGCGCGCCGGCTCGGTGCGCGTGGCCACCGGCGAGCACCTGGGGCTGGCGTTGAGCTTGCGCGACAGCGCCGGCCGCAGCATCGACGGCGCAGCGGTCGAGATCTGGCAGTGCGACGCCCGCGGCCGCTACCGCCACCCGCGCGACGGCGGCACGCCGACCGAGGTGGACGGGGGCTTCCAGGGCTACGGCGAGGCCCGCAGCGGCAGCGGCGGCACGGTGGCTTTCCGCACCATCCGGCCCACGCCCTACGTCGGGCGGACACCGCACATCCACGTGAAGCTGCGGCACGCGAGCTTCGGTGAGATCAGTTCGCAGCTGTTCGTCGACGGCGACGCCGGCAACGCGGGCGATTTTCTCTGGCGCCGGCTCGGCACGGCCGAGCGCGCGGCGCTGGCGATGAAGCTGCAGCCCGCCACCGAGGGCGGGCTGCGCTGGCAGGCGCGGCACACGCTGGTGCTGCCGGCCTGAGCCGTGTCAGTGTGAAGTCGACCGATAGGCCGGATTCTGTGCAGCGCGCGCGCCTTGCGACACGCGCGCCGTGACCGCCATTCATCTGGGCCGGGAGTCGCCCCCCGGCTCGGTGCCACCTACCCGCCGGCTCCGCGGGCCGCCTCATCGCCGGCCTATTGGGTGTTGCTGCGCGTAGAGATTGCCCGTTGCACCCCGCCGCGGCTTTCGCCGCCGCGGACTCGTCTCTGTTGCTCTGATCCTCACCTCGCGGTGGACAGCCGTTAGCTGCTACGCCGCCCTTTGCAGTCCGGACCTTCCTCCAGTGCCGGGTTTCCCCGAACGCACCAGCGGCGGTCTGGTCGACTTCACGCGGCGGATTGTCCCACCGTCACGCGTAGCTCAGCGCCTTGACCTTGCCGCCGAACACGCGGTAGCTGAAGACCGTGTAGCCCACGATGGTGGGCACCGTGATCGCGCAGCCGATCGCGATAACCACCAGCGAGCTCGTGGCGCTGGCGGCATCCCACACCGTCAGGCGGTCCATCACCACGTAGGGAAACAAGCTGTAGGCCAGCCCGATGGCGCCGAACAGGAACACCGCCACCACGGCCACGAAGGGCAGCCAGCACAGGCGCCCCAGCACCTGCTTCGAGTTGAGCATGGCGCGCGCCGCCCCCAGCGCCGCCAGCGTGACCAGCGGGATGGGCAGCAGCGCGATGAACTCCGGCATGCTGAACCAGCGCTCGCGCACCGTGGCGCTGACCACCGGCGTGGCCAGTGACACCAGCCCCATGCCCAGCACCACCGGCGCCCAGGCCCGCTTGGCCCAGCGCACGGCGTGCGCCTGCAACTCGTGCTCGGTCTTGAGCACCAGCCAGCAGGCCCCGAGCAGCACGTAGGCCGCCGGCAGAAGCAGCGCGATGGCACCGGCAAACAACAGCGCCAGGCTGCCTTCGGCAAAGCCGGTGATGTAGCGGCCCAGCATCCAGCCCTGCGCGGTGGCTGCGATGCCGCTGCCGGCCCAGAAGGCGAAGTTCCACAGCGGCTTCCATTCGTCCTGTGCCTTGACGCGAAAGTCAAACGCCACGCCGCGCAGCACCAGCCCGATCAGCATCAGCGTCACCGGCAGGTACAGCGCCGTCAGCACCATGCCGTGCGCCTTGGGGAAGGCGATCAGCAGAATGCCGACGCCGAGCACGAGCCAGGTCTCGTTGGCGTCCCAGAACGGGCCGATGCTGGCGATCATGGTGTCGCGCTGCGGCGGGGTGGCGCGGTGCAGCAGCAGGCCGACGCCGAGGTCGTAGCCGTCCAGCACCACGTAGGCGAGCATGGCCACGCCCATCAGCGCCAAAAACACCACCGGCAGCACGGTGGCCCAGTCGATGCCGCTCATGCCGCGGCCCCTTGCTTGACCGCCTGCGGGCCCGGCTTCGGCGCAGCCGGCTCCGGCATCGGCACGGGCTTCTCGGCCATGTGCTTGACGACGCTGACGTAGGCCACCAGCAGCGCCAGATAGACCGTGAGGTACAGCGCCAGCGTCAACGCGATGTGCGAGCCGGGCACCGAGGACGCCACCTCGTCGACGCGCAGCAGGCCGTGCACGATCCAGGGCTGGCGACCGACCTCGGTGACGTACCAGCCCGCCACGGTGGCCGTCCAGCCGCTGAAGGCCATCAGCGCCGTCAGCCCCAGAAAGGGCCGCGGCAGCGCCTCGGCGCGCCAGCCGCGCTTGCGCAGCATCCAGACACCGGCCCAGCTCACGAGCAGCATCAGCATGCCCGTGCCGACCATGATGCGGAAAGCGTAGAACACCGGCGCCACCGGCGGGTGCGCGCCGACAAAGTCGTTCAGGCCCTGCAGCTCGCCGTCGGGGTCGTGCTTGAGGATGAGCGCCGCGCCCATGGGAATGCCGATCTCGAGGTGGTTGCTGCGGGCCTTCTCGTCCGGCACCGCGAACAGCAGCAGCGGCGCGCCGCGCTGCGTCTCCCAGATGCCTTCCATGGCCGCCACCTTGGCCGGCTGGTGCTCGAGCGTGTTCAGGCCGTGGAAGTCTCCCGCCAGGATCTGCAGCGGGATCAGCACCGCGCCCACCGTCAGGCCGAAGCGCAGCGACTGGCCCGTGCTGGCGTTGGCCTTGCGCTTGAGCAGCTGCCAGGCCGACACGCCGGCCACCAGGAAGGCCATGGTCAGCCCGCTGGCCAGCAGCGTGTGCACCAGGCGGTAGGGGAAGCTGGGGTTGAACACCACCTGCAGCCAGCTGGTGACGAAGAACTCGCCGTCGCGGATCTCGAAGCCGGCCGGCGTGTGCATCCACGAGTTGAGCGCCAGGATCCAGAACGCGCTCATCGTGGTGCCGAAGGCCACCAGGAAGGTGGCGATCAGGTGCACGCGCTCGCTCACCTTGCCGTGGCCGAACAGCATGATGCCCAGGAAGGTGGCCTCGAGGAAAAACGCCGTCAGCACCTCGTAGCCCAGGAGCGGCCCGGCGACATTGCCCACGCGCTCCATGAAGCCCGGCCAGTTGGTGCCGAACTGGAAGCTCATCACGATGCCGCTGACCACGCCCAGGGCAAAGCTGAGCGCGAACACCTTGGTCCAGAAGCGGTAGGCCATCAGCCAGCCGTCGTCGCGCGTCTTCAGCCAGCGCAGGCGGAAGAACAGCAGCGCCCAGCCCAGCGCGATGGTGATCGTGGGGAACAGGATGTGGAAGGTGATGTTCGCCGCGAACTGGATGCGGGCGAGCAGCAGGGCGTCGAGGTCCATGAGGTCGGCTTCTTCTATTGGGGGGGTGCGCGGTCGTCAGCAGTGCGCGTTCAGCCGCGCCCGCCGGGCACGACCTTGAGCTTGTCCTTCAGCTCCAGCAGGCGCTGCACCTTGGAGCCCATCTTCATCAGTTGCGCCAGCGTGGCGGCGTCCATGCGCTGGAC
>JAUMBF010000072.1:0-2752 GCA_032115875.1 Rubrivivax sp. | reverse complement strand
AGCGGAAGCTGCCGTTGGCCAGCGCCATGGCTGCCGAACCGGCGATCACGCCGAAGACCGCCACGATGCCCACCGTCAGCGTCTTGCTGGCATCACTGAAGAGGATCAGCCAGTCCATCGTGTAGGCGATGGGGGCCACGAAAGTGAGCGACTCCATGCGCTGGGTGTTCGTGGCCAGCCACACCTCTTCGAGCGTGGCCGGGTGCTCGTCGAGGTGGCCCAGCCGGCCCGTGACCCACCACACGCCGACGATCACCGCCCCCAGCCCAAGGCCGCCCAGCAGCGCATCGCCGCGCCGCCCGTCGGGATGGGCGAGCGCGAACAGCAGCAGCGCGCCGCCGATCAGTGCGCCCAGCAGCAGCGCCGCCGTGGGCGTGGCCCAGCCGCTGGCATGGGCCAGCAGCGAGGGCAGGTCCTGACCCACCGGCAGCGTGATCGACACGGCGTCGACGCTGGCCACGCGCGCCACTGCGGTGATGCCGCGCAGCGTGGCGTAGGACGCCACCGCCAGCACGCAGAACACCACCAGGCTCTTGAGGCTGCCGCCGCCGATGCGCACCAGCGTCTTGCTGCCGCAGCCGGAGGCCAGCACCATGCCGAAGCCGAACAGGAGCCCGCCCAGCAGGTTGGACAACCAGATCAGCCGCGGCGCCGCGTACACGCTGTCGGCGGCCTGCAGCCAGCCCGCAGCGACCATGCCGTTGAAGCCCAGCATGGCCACGCCGATGGCCATGAGCCACATGCGCATGCGCGCCCAGTCGCCCATGTTGACGATGTCGGCCACCGCACCCATGGTGCAGAAGTGGGTTCGCTGGGCGATGGCGCCAAAGACCACGGCCAGCGCGAACGACGCGGCCAGCACCTGGGCGACGAGGCCCGGAAGATCGGATTCCTGCAACATGGGGCCGCGATGCTAGGCCATCACGGCCGCCGTTGCCGGCCGCGCGGCTATCGCGGCAGCGTGGCCAGGCGGTCCCGGCCGGCCGCGGCGGCCTCCGACGAGGGGTAGGCCTTGAGCAACTCCTCGATCGTGCGGCGGGCAGCGCGGCCATCCTTCATCTCGGCCTGGCTGTTGGCCAGGGCCAGCAGCGCCTCGGGCGCGCGTGGGTGCTGCGGCGCGCCCGTCACGAAGGCGCGGAACAGTTCGATGGCCTGGCGGTAGTCGCGTCGACCGTACTGCGCATTGGCGAGCCAGAAGCGCGCCGCGTCGGCATAGGGGCTGCCCGGGTAGCGGCGCAGGAAGCCGGTGAAGAGGGCCGCCGAACGTTCGAAATCGCCGCCGCGGATGGCCGCGAAGGCCTCCTCGTAGGCCCGGCGCTCGCCCTGCTCGACCATGAAGTCGCGGCCGTCGATGGCCACCTTCACGGGTTCGAGCAGCTTCAGCCGCTCGTCGAAGGCCTGGGCCAGGTCGCGCTGGCGGCGCTGCGACTCGGCCAGCTCACGGGCCAGGGTCTCGTGGGCGCCCGACAGGCGGGCCAACTCGGTGCGCAGCGCCACGATCTGGTTGTTCAGGTCCAGCAGGCTGCGGCGCAGCGTGGCCAGCTCCTCGGCCTGCCGCGCGCGCTCGGCCGCGGTGGCCGATGCCGCCTCGGCTTCGCGCCTGGCAGCGGCCTCTTCCATGGCGGTGACCTTCTCGCGAAGGTCGTTGATGGCCTTGCGCGCCTCGGCGTCGTTGAGGAAGGCCACTGCCGGGGCTGCGGCCAGCAGGCCGGCCAGCAGCGACGAGGTGGCCAGCCAGCAGCGGGCGCGCCGCATCAGCGGTCCTTCAGCTCGGCGCGGCGGTTGCGGGCCCAGGCAGATTCGTCGCTGCCCTGGGCGGCGGGCCGCTCCTCGCCAAAGCTCACGGCCTCGATCTGGCGCTCAGCCGCGCCCAGCAGCACCAAGGAGCGCGCCACCGCCTCGGCGCGCTTCTGGCCGAGGGCCAGGTTGTACTCGCGGCCGCCGCGCTCGTCGGTGTGGCCCTCGACGACGATGCGCTTGCCGCCGTCGCGCGCCAGCACGCGCGCATGGCCCTCGATCAGCGCCTTGAACTCGTCGCGGATGGCAAAGCTGTCGAAGTCGAAGTAGACGATGCGCTCAGCCGGCGCGGCCAGCGCGGCGCCGGCCACGGCGTTGGCTCCTGGGCGCGCCGCCGCGTTGCGAGCCGCGAGGTCGACCGTCGACACGCCCGATTGCGGCGCCGCTGCGGCGGTGGCAGCCGGCGCCGGTGCCGCGGCCGCCGGGGCCACGGGCCTGGCCGTGGCGGTCTGCACCGGAGCGGGGCTGGAATCGGCCACGCGGCCGGGCGCGGCGCAGCCGGCCACGAGCACCGCCGCCGCCAGCGGCAGGAGCAGTCGCAGCCTGGGGTGGATCGGGAAGCACAGAGGGGTCGTCATGGTGATCCTTCGCGAAACAGGGCAAGGCAGGGCTGGGAACAGCGTCATCGACCGTAAGGACCCCAGGCCGGTTCCCTCATGTCGGCGCCGCTGGCCAGCAGCCGCGTCTTGATCTTGCCGTCCAGGGTGGTGGTCATCAACACGTCGCCCCCGCCGCTGCGCGTGGCGTAGACGATCAAGCGGCCGTTGGGTGCGAAGCTGGGGCTTTCGTCGTCGCGCGTGTCGGTCAGGGGCAGCGGCGTGCCGCCGACCAGATCGAGCAGCATCAGTCGGAAGGCCCCGGCCTGGCGCGAGACGTAGGCCAGTTGCCGGCCGTCGGGGCTGATGGCGGGGCTGATGTTGTAGTCGCCCTGGAAGGTGATGCGCTCCACCGCGCC
>JAUMBF010000071.1:0-41545 GCA_032115875.1 Rubrivivax sp. | reverse complement strand
CGTCTCGGCCTCGGGGGTGAGCTGGTGGCGGGCCAGCCGCTGCACCTCCTGCAGCCGCACGCGGTGCCGCTCCAGCCCGGGCTCGGCGCGCAGGAAGGCCTCGATGCGCTCGGGCCCCAGGGCGCGCAGCGCGCCGTCCACCCAGGCGGTGGCGCTGCCGATCTGGCCCCAGGCCGCGCGCGCCTGGCCGTTGCGCTCCTGGTGGCGCGCGCTGCGGTTGTCGGTGCTGGCCAGGGCGCTGGCGTAAACCCAGAGCCGGCGCAGGCGCTGGTTGACGGCCGACAGGCGGTCGAGCGCGGCGCGCAGGCTGGCGGCGTCGCGGCCGAAGCCCTCGCGCAGCGCGGCCAGCTTCGGCACCTCGGCCAGCAGGGCCTGACGCTCGGCCTCCCAGGCAGCGTCGTCCTTGAACAGGGTCGACAGGTCCCAGACGTAGCGCGGGTCGCTCGCCGCCGCAGCGCCGCCGGCGGCCGCCGCAGCGGCGGGCTGCAAGTCGCTGTCGAAGTCGTCGTCGGCCCGGGCGGGGGCGGCGAGCGTCAGGGCCAGCAGGGCCGCCAGCAGCGGGGTGGTGGCGAAACGGGGCGTCTTCATGGCGGCGTCGGGCAAGGCAGCGAAGGCGCGGATTCTGAGGGGCCACGGCCGCCGATGCAGCGCGCGGGGCACCGGCGCGTGCCCGCACAAACCCGGATGCGGGGCAGGCCCGTCGGCGGTGCTTCGCCAGGCGTCCGGGTCCTCCCGGGCCCTCGAGCCCGGGTCAGTCGTCGCTCGTGAGCCTGACCTCGCCACGCGGCGTGGCGAAGGTGGCCGTGAGCGCCGGCCCGTCGGCGTCGGTGCCGACCTCGATGCCGCGCAGCTTGAGCACCTCCTGGGCGCGCTTCGGGATGCCCGCCAGCCGCAGTGACTGCAGCGCCAGGCCCGAGGGCACCATGGCCGTCGCCGGGTGGCGCTCGCCGGCCCACTCGATGAGCGGCGGCAGCGCGCCGCGGTGCAGCAGCGCGCCGTCGTCGCGCACCAGCAGCCGCCAGGCCAGCGGCCCGGCCGGCGACGCGCGCTCGAAGGCGATGGGCTCGCCGGGGTGGATGCCCACGTTGATCAGGCCCCAGCGGTGCATCTCCACCAGCGGCGTGCGCACCACGGCCGTCACCAGCCGCGGGTGCTGCGCCACGCGCTCGCGCAGCGCCGGCTCGTCCAGGCCGAACCAGCGCGGCCGGCCCGGCGCGGGCGCGGCCGGGTCGATGGCGATGATCTCGAGGTAGGCGTCCGGAAACGCCTCGGTGGCGATGCGCAGCAGCCGGTTGTGCGTGCCCATGGTGGCGTGCACACCGCCGGGGCCGGGCGTGACCCCCAGCGTGGCCTCGCACCAGGCCACGCCCTGCTCCAGGCTGGCCGCGGCGACGACGAGGTGGTCGACTCGGTTGCTCATCCGCCCATTGTGCGGGGCAGCTCCACCGTGCCCTCGATGCAGAAGGCCACGTCGCCGCCGATCCAGCAGTCGCGGCCGTCGTACTGCACGTGCACGCGGCCGGCGCGGCCCAGCACCGCGCCCTGCGCCGCCACGTAGGCCGGCGGCGCCAGGCCGGCGCCGATGAGCCACTGCGCCAGGCCGGCGTTGAGGCTGCCGGTGACGGGGTCTTCCGGCACGCCCAGCGCGGGCACGAAGGCACGCACCTCGAACTGCGTGTCGGCGCCCGGCGGCTGCGGCGCCACCAGGCCCAGCTTGAGGCTGCCCAGCGCAGCCCAGTCGGGCTTGACGGCCAGCACCTCGGCCGCGCTGCGCAGCAGCACGGCGCACCAGCCGGGGCCGTTGTCCACCCATTGGTGGCCGACGATCGCCCCCGGCGCCAGGCCGCAGCCGGCCGCGATGCGCGCCAGCAGCGCGTCGTCCAGCGGCCCGCTGCGCTTCAGCGGCGGCGCCGCGAAGGCCAGCCGGGCACCATCGCGGCGGATGCGCACCAGCCCCACGCCGCACTCCTGCACCACCACGCCGGGCTGCGCCGGCACGCCGCCGGCCGCCAGCCAGGCCGCGCAGCTGCCCAGCGTGGGGTGACCGGCGAACGGCAGCTCGCCGCCCGGCGTGAAGATGCGCACGCGGTAGTCGGCGCCGGGCGTGGCCGGCTCGAAGAGGAAGATGGTCTCGGAGAGGTTGGTCCAGCGCGCGAAGGCGGCCATCGCGGCGTCGTCCAGCGCGTCGGCGCCGTGCACCACGGCCAGCGGGTTGCCCCGCAGCGGCCGGGCGCTGAACACGTCGAGCTGGTGGAAGCGGTGGGGCATGACGGTGTCTCCGGGTTCAGACGGCGCGCGGCAGCAGCGGCCGTCCGTCGACCCAGAGCTCGCCTCTGCGGAAAACGTTGCCGTCGCCAAGAGTCCGTTCGTACCGAGCCTGCCGAGGCGTCCAAGGCGCTTCGACAAGCATGTCCTCAGCCCGAACGGCTTCTTCGCAGACGCCGGGCGAGGTCATGGGCCTGGGATGCTCAGGAGTTGTCATCGACCACCGGCAGCCCGGCAGCCTGCGCCGCCTCGGCCAGCGCCCCACGCTGCGCGGCCAGCGAAGCCGGCAGCGGGCCTTTGTCGTCGCGCTCCAGCGCCGCATACTCGGGGCCGCAGGACGCAAAGGCCTGCAGCGCACCCGGGTCGGTGGGCGACTCCACCGCCACCGCGCTGGCGCCGTACGGCAGCGCCTCAAGCGGATGCTGCTCCGGCACCACCTGGCAAGCGCGGCGCGCCATCGTCCAGGTCATCGTCAGCTCTCCAGCATCCACTCGGCGGCGGCCGCGGCATGCAGCACGGTGGTGTCGAAGCAGGGCAAGGGGCTGCAGCCGGCGTCGATGAGCAGGCCGATCTCGGTGCATCCCAGCACCACGGCGTCGGCGCCGCGCGCGGCCTGCCGCGCGATCAGCGCCACCACCTCGGTGCGCGAGGCCGGGCTGATCACGCCGCGGCACAGCTCGTCAAAGATCACGCCGTGCATCAGCGCGCGGTCGTCCGGCTCCGGCACGAGCATTGGCGTGCCGTGGCGCTCCAGGCGGTCGATGACGATGGAACGGTCCTCCATCGAGAAGCGCGTGCCCAGGAACGCCGCCCGGCGCACCCCGGCCGCGCACAGCGCCGCGCCGGTGGCGTCGGCGATGTGCAGCAGCGGCAGCCCGGCGGCGGCGGCCACCTCGTCGGCCACCTTGTGCATGGTGTTGGTGGCGATCAGCAGCGCCTGGGCGCCGGCGGCGCGCAGCCCGGCGCCGGCACGGCCGAGCTGCGCGGCGGCGCCGGCCCAGTCGCCGGCGCGCTGGCGCTCGGCCACGGTCTCGAAGTCGACGCTGGCCAGCACCAGCGGTGCGCTGTGCAGGCCGCCGCGGCGCGCGGCCACGGCCTGGTTGAGCAGCCGGTAGTACACGGCGCTGCTCTCCCAGCTCATGCCGCCGAGGATGCCGAGGGTCTTCATGAGGATCCTTTCGAGTCTGGTGCGCCGGCCGCGCGCACGGCCGTGCGGCGGCTGACGAACACGATGGCGATGACGGCCAGCGCGCAGGCCACGGCCGCGGGGTCCAGCGGCTCGCCCAGCACCGGCACCGCGAACAGGATGGCCAGGAAGGGCTGCAGCAGCTGCACCTGGCTGACGCGGACGACGCCGCCCAGCGCCAGGCCGCGGTACCAGGCGAAGAAGCCCAGCCACATCGAAAACACGCTGACGTAGGCAAAGCCCAACCAGGCCGCGGGCCGCACCGAGGCAGCCGCTTGCGGCCACAGCCACCCGGCCGCCGGCAGCGTGAACGGCAGGCTGAAGACCAGGATCCAGCCGATGACCTGCGACGCCGGCACCTCGGCCGACACGCGGGCCCCGGCCACGTAGCCGAAGGCCGTGGACAGCACCGCGCCCAGCAGCCAGGCGTCGGCCGCCACGAGCCGGCCACCGCCCTGCCAGGCCGCATAGCCCAACACGAGGCCGAAGCCGGCCAGCGCGCAAGCCCAGAAGGCCACCGAGGGCCGCTGGCGCAGCGACCACGCCGCCACCAGCGCCGTGGCCAGCGGGATGGTGCCGCTCACCACCGCGGCGTGGGCGGCGTCTACCTCGCGCAGCGCCATCGCCAGGCACAGCGGGAAGCCCACCACCGTGCCCAGGCCGCTGACCAGCAGCGCGGGGGCATGCCGCCGCGCCGGCCGCGGCGCGCGCACGGCCCACAAGACCAGCACGCTGAGCAACCCCGCCACCGCCGCGCGCCCGGCCGTCACGAAGGCCGGTTCGAGCTGCGGCGCCGCGGCGTCGCCCACGGCCAGGCGCGTCATGGGCAGCGTCATGGCGAACATGGCCACGCCGGCGGCGCCGAACAGCAGCCCGCGCGTGACATCGGCGGCCGAAGGGGCGCTCACAGCGTCGCCATCCAGGCGGCCGTGGCCACCAGCACCGCTGCCAGCGCGCGGTTGAACCACAGCAGCCGCGCCCCGTGCGCCAGCCAGCCGCGCAGCGCGTGGCCCACCAGCGCGTAGGTGAGGTTGCTGGCGAACCCGTAGGCCATCATCAGCGGCAGCACCAGCGCCAGCCGGGCCCAGGGCGGGTCGGCCACCGTCACCCAGCCGGCGCAGATGAGCAGCGCGTTCATCCACGCCTTGACGTTGACGAACTGCAGCAGCACGCCCTGGCCGAAGCCGACGCTGAAGCCCTCGCCGCCGCCCGCCGCGGCGGCCTGCGGCAGCGCGCCGCTGCGCGAGAGCTTCCAGGCCAGCCACAGCATGTAGCCCAGGCCCGCGGCCTGGATCGCGCCGCGCAGCGCGGGGGCAGCGGCCAGCAGCGCGCCCAGGCCCAGGGCCGTGCCCACGAGCAGCAACCCCCAGCCCACCGGCACCGCGCAGACGAAGCGCATCGCGTGCCCCAGGCCACGGTTGGCCGCCAGCGCCGCCGCCAGCGTGGTGTTCGGCCCAGGCGTGAAGGCCATCGCGGTGGCGAACAGCAGCAGCGCGGTCAGCTCGGACCAGGGCATGGGCAAGGTCATGGTCGGGTGCAGTGTAGGCGCGCAGAGCAGTACAGCAGCAGTACACTTACCCGCACAGACTTCAAACTGTACCGATGCCGCCGACGACACAGCCGACGCCCGCCGCACCGCTTGCGCGGGTCTTGCGAGGGGCCCGGGCCGGCTTGGCCGAGCAGCTGGCGGCCCGCCTGGCCGAGCGCATCGAGCAGCGTTTGCTGGCGCCGGGCGCGCGGCTGCCCTCGGTGCGCGACGCCGCGGCCCGCCACGGCGTGAGCCCGAGCACCGTGGTCGGCGCCTACGACCTGCTGCAGGCCCGCGGGCTGGTGCAGGCGCGCCCGCAGCGGGGCTTCTACGTGCGCGAGCCGGCCGCCCCCGAGCCGGCCCGGCGCGGCCTGCCGGCTGCCGAGCGCCACGCGCTGCCGCCCCCGGTGGACGCCACGGCGCTGATCCGCAGCATGTTCCAGGCCCAGCGCGGCCGACCGTCGCCGGGCATGGGCACGCTGCCGGCGGCCTGGCTCGACGCGCCGCTGCTGCAACGCGCGCTGCGCCGCATCTGCCGCGAGCCGGCCAGCTGGCTGGGCTACGGCGATCCGGCCGGCGACGCCGGGCTGCGCGCCGCGCTGTCGCGCCGGCTGGCCGACCTGGGCGTGCCGGCGGCGCCGTCGCAGATCGTCACCACCGTGGGCGCCACGCACGCGCTGGACCTCGTCTCGCGCGCGCTGCTGCGCCCGGGCGACGCGGTGATGGTCGACGAGCCCGGCTGGGCGGTGGAGTTCGCGCGGCTGGCGCGCGCCGGCATGCGGCTGGTGCCGGTGCCGCGCGGCGGCCCCGGCAGCGACGGCGGCCCCGACCTCGTGGCCATGGAACACCTGCTGCGGGCGCACCAGCCGCGCCTGTATGTCACCGTCTCGGTGCTGCACAACCCCACCGGCCACAGCCTCACCCCGGCCCAGGCCCACCAGGTCCTGCGGCTGGCCGAGGCGCACGATCTGCTCATCGTCGAGGACGACACCTACGCCTGGCTGGCCAGCCCGCACGCCACGCGGCTGGCGCAGCTCGACGGCCTGAAGCGCACCATCTCGGTCAGCGGCTTCTCGAAGGTGCTGGTGCCGCAGTGGCGCGTGGGCTTCGCGGCACTGCCCCCGGCGCTGGTGGACCGCGTGACCGACGCCAAGCTGCTGGCCACGCTCACCAGCCCCGGCCCGCTTGAGGCCGCCGTGGCCGACTGCCTGGACCAAGGCCTGCTGCGCCGCCACGCCGAGCGCCTGGTGGAACGCCTGGACGCCGCGCGCACCCGCACCGTGCGCCTGGCCGAGGCCGCCGGCTGCCGCTTCGTGGCGCCGCCGGCCGGGCTGTTCGGCTGGGTCGACGTCGGCTGCGACACCGAGGCGCTGGCGCAGCCGCTGCTCGACGAGGGCTGGCTCACCGCGCCGGGCACGCTGTTCCACGCCACGCCGCGGTCCACCACGCTGATGCGGGTGAACTTCGCCAGCGCCGACGAGCCGCGCTTCTGGCAGCGGCTGGCGGCGCTGCGCCGCACCCGGCCGAGCGGGCGACCGCCCTGCTAACCTCAAGGGCCTACCAAGCTCACCGCCCTGCCCCAATGACCTACTGCGTTGGCATCCGGCTCAACGCCGGCCTCGTGTTCCTGTCCGACTCTCGCACCAACGCGGGCCTGGACGCGATCAGCACCTTCCGCAAGATGATGATCTACGAGCAGCCGGGCGAGCGATTCATGGTGCTGCTGTCGGCCGGCAACCTGAGCATCAGCCAGAGCATCCGCGAGGTGCTGCAGGTCGAGAAGATCCCCGGCGCCGAGGGCGAGGAGCCCATCACCATCTGGAACGCGCGCAGCATGTTCGATGCGGCACGGGTGCTGGGCAGCGCCGTGCGGCGCGTGTACCAGCAGGACGGCCCCTCGCTGAAGGCCGCCGGCGTGGACTTCAACGCCAGCATGATCTTCGGCGGCCAGATCAAGGGCGAGGCCATGCGCCTGTTCCTCGTCTACAGCGCCGGCAACTTCATCGAGGCCACGCGCGAGACCTGCTTCTTCCAGGTGGGCGAGAGCAAGTACGGCAAGCCCATCCTCGACCGCGTGCTCACCCCCGCCACGCAGCTGGACGAAGCCGCCAAGTGCGCGCTGGTGAGCATGGACAGCACGCTCAAGAGCAACCTCAGCGTCGGCCTGCCGCTGGACCTGCTGGTCTACCGCGAGGGCCGCTTCGCCAGCGACGAGCACGTGTGCATCGACGAGCACAACCCTTACTTCCGCATGATCCGCGAGACCTGGGGCCAGCGCCTGCGCGAGGTGTTCGAGGGCATCGACGACCCGCGCTGGGACGGCGGCGACGCCACCCACCCGCTGATGGCCGGCAGCGCGCGCTTCGAGCCGATGCGCAAGATCGGCAACGCCGGGGAGCGGATCGTCTAGATGACGCGCGCCCTGCCTGAGACGCGCACCCTCGTCTTCAGCCACGCCAACGGCTTTCCGGCCGGCACCTACCGGGTGCTGTTCGAGGCCTGGCAAGCCGCCGGCTGGCGCGTGCTGGCGTTGCCCAGGCTCGGCCACGACGAGCGCTTCCCCGTCACCAGCGGCTGGCCGCGGGTGCGCGACGAACTGCTGGCCTTCATCGACGAGCAAGCGCCGCGCCAGCGCGTGTGCCTGGTCGGCCATTCGCTGGGCGGCTACCTCAGCCTGCTGGCCGCGGCCCGCCGGCCCGGGCTGGCGCGCGCCATCGTGCTGCTGGATTCACCCGTGCTCGCCGGCTGGAAGGCGCACAGCCTGCACGTGCTCAAGCTCACCGGCGCCATCCGGCGCGTGAGCCCGGGGCGCGTGTCGCAGCGGCGGCGCGAACGCTGGCCCTCGGCCGACGCGGCGCTGGCCCACTTCCAGGCCAAGCGCGCCTTCGCCGTGTGGGACCCCCGCGTGCTGGCCGACTACGCCGCCGCCGGCACCGAGCGCGACCCCGCCGACACCCAGGGGCAGGGCGTGCGGCTGGCCTTCCGCCGCGAGGTGGAGACGCGCTTTTACAACACGCTGCCGCACAACCTGGCCGCCACGCTGGCCCGCCACCCGCCGGGCTGCCCCATCGCCTACGTGGCCGGCACGCGATCGGCAGAGGGCCGCACCGTGGGTCTGGCCGCCACGCGCGCACTCACCCACGGGCGCATCCGCTGGCTGGAAGGCTCCCACCTGGTGCCGATGGAGCAGCCCGAGGCCACCGCGGCCGCGGTGCTGGCGCTGCTGGACGAGATGCTTCGGCCCGGCTGATTCAGTCTTCGTAACGCCCCAGCCGCACGGCCGTGCCGCCCGGCTTGAGGTTGTGCGTGCCGGGCATCACGAGCACGCAGTCGTCGTAGGGCGTGAGCCAGACGTGGTCGCCGTCCTGCGCCAGCGGCGTGCCGGACTTGGGGATGACGCCCAGTCCCTCGGTGGGCAGCAGGAAGCGGAAGCCGGTGCTGCGGGCAACGACGGCCTCCGTCACCCGCACCAGGCGCTGCCGCGGCGGCGGCGGCACGTGCGCGTGGGCCGCCACCCAGCGGGCGTCGGCCAGGCCCTCCAGGCCCAGGAAGCGCACCAGCGCGTCGATGGCCACGTCTGCGGCGGCGCGCTCCCAGTGCTGCCCGCATTCGATGAGCAGGGCCTGGCGCGGCGAGCGCGGGTCGCCGAAGCCCCCGCGCTCCACCATGCGCAGGCCCGCCGGGTGTCCGGTGTCGATGAGCAGCACGCCCGGCACGCCCAGTCGGCGCGAGTAGGCGGCGTGCTTGTCCTGGGTGCCGCACACCATCAGCGGCACGCAGGGCTCGCCCATGGAGTGGATGTCGAGCAGCCGGTCGGCGTCGTCCACGAAGGGTCGCAGCGCGCGGGCGCGCCGCAGTTCCCGGCTGTCGCGCGGGCCCGCCAGCACCTCATCGGCCCAGACGCGGTTGAGGTCTTCGTCCACGCAGCGCGAGGGGTAGGGGTCGGCCGGGTCGAAGCGGGCGTAGGCCTCCACATTGGCGAAGGCCAGCGTCAAGGTGCCGCGCAGCGGCCGCCAGCCGGCCTGCACCTGCTGCAGCAGCCAGTCCAGCGCGATCGCTCCGCAAATCTCGTTGCCGTGGGTCAGCGCCTGCACGTGCACCACGGGGCCGGGGGCCTCGGCGCGCAGCCGGTGCACGTGGTCGACGCCGGCGTTGCCCGCTCGCCAGCGGGCGATGTCCGGCGCCGCCAGCTCGACGGGGGGCACGTCAACGAGCACAGCAGGGTCTTTCATCGGAGAACGCATCAGTTCATGCGGGCGCCGCATGAAGGCACGCCGCTTGCTCTATGGCCAGCCTAGTATCGCCGGGGAGGCGCTACGGGCCGACACCAATGGCCGAGCGCGGCACAACGCATAGCATTCGCGCCACTTTTGCACCAGCCCGGTGCCCGGCCGCGTGCGGCGGCGCAGCACTGTTCCCTTCATCGCCAGGAGATGATCACCATGCAAGAACGCGAGATCCGCCAGTTGATCGAAGAAGTGCGCGAAGGCACCCTGCCCCGGCGCAGCTTCATTCAGAGGATGGTGGGTGTGGGCCTGACCGCGCCCATGGCCTCGATGATGCTGATGCACGCAGGCGTCGCCCAGGCGCAGACCGCCATCCCGTACAAGCCCACGCGGCGCGGCGGCGGCGGCACGCTGAAGCTGCTGTGGTGGCAGGGCCCGGTGCTGCTGAACCCGCAGTTCGCCACCGGCACGAAGGAGCAGGAAGGCTCGCGCATCTTCTACGAACCGCTGGCCGCCTGGGACGCCGACGGCAACCTGGTGCCGGTGCTGGCCACCGAGATCCCGTCCACGGCCAATGGCGGCCTCACCGCCGATGGCCGCAGCGTCACCTGGAAGCTCAAGCGCGGCGTCACCTGGCACGACGGCCAGCCCTTCACGGCCGACGACGTGGTCTTCAACTGGGAATACCACCGCGACCCGGCCACCAGCTCCAGCTGGATCAGCACCTACCGCGACATCACCGTCACCAAGGTCGACTCGCACACGGTGCGCATCCAGTTCCCGAAGCCCACGCCGTTCTGGGCCGAGCCCTTCGTGGGCACGGTGGGCATGATCATCCCGCGCCACGTGTTCAAGGACTTCATGGGCACCAAGAGCCGTGAGGCCCCGGCCAACACGCGGCCGGTGGGTACGGGGCCGTACAAGATCGTCGACTTCAAGCCCGGTGACCTCGTGCTCGCCGAGGCCAACATGAGCTACCACGTCCCGAACCGGCCGCACTTCGACCGGCTCGAGATGAAGGGCGGTGGCGACGCCACCAGCGCCGCGCGGGCGGTGCTGCAGACCGGGGAGTACGACTTCGCCTGGAACCTGCAGGTGGCCGACGAGATTCTCAAGGGCCTGGAGAACGGCGGCAGGGGCAAGGTCACCATCGTGCCTGGCGGCAACATCGAGTTCATCATGCTCAACGTGACGGACCCCTGGAACGAGGTCCAGGGTGAACGCGCGCACGCCAGCAGCCGCCACCCGGCCTTCAGCGACAAGGCGGTGCGCGACGCGATGGCGCTGCTGGTCGACCGCAAGGGCGTGCAGGACTTCATCTACGGCCGCACTGGCGTGGCGACGGCAAACTTCCTGAACAATCCGCAGCGCTTCCGCAGCAACAACCTCAAGTTCGAGTTCAACATCGACAAGGCCAACGCGCTGCTCGACGCCGCGGGCTGGGTTCGCGGCTCCGACGGCATCCGCGCCAAGGGCGGCGTGAAGCTGAAGTTTGTCTACCAGACCAGCGTCAACAAGCCGCGGCAGGACACCCAGGCCATCGTCAAGAGCGCCGCGGCCAAGGCCGGCATCGAGCTCGAACTGAAGAGCGTGACGGCAGCGGTGTTCTTCGGGGGCGACCAGGCCAACCCGGACACCTACACCAAGTTCTGGTCCGACATGCAGATGTACACCACCACCATGACGCAGCCCGACCCGCAGCTGTTCATGGAGCAGTACTGCTCGTGGGAGTTCGCGCAGAAAGACAACAAGTGGGCCAAGCGCAACATCCTGCGCTGGAAGAACGACGAGTATGACCGCGCGCACCAGCAGGCGCAGAGCGAGCTCGACCCGGTCAAGCGAGCGGCGCTGTTCATCCGCATGAACGACCTCATCGGCGCCAGCAACTACATCATTCCGGTGGTGTTCCGGCCGCGCGTGTCGGCGGCGGGCCTCAAGCTCGCGGCGCCGCTGTCGGGCTGGGACAACGACATGTGGGCGCTGCCGCATTGGTACAAGGAGGCGTGACCGCCTGAGCGGCGCCCCGCGGCGCGGCTCGCCGACGCGAGCCGCGCCTCCTGATCCCTTCTTCCCGGTCCTCACCCTTGGGTTCCTACATCCTCCGCCGGCTGCTGATCGCACTGCCCAGCCTGCTGGGCATCAGCATCGTGCTGTTCACCGTGCTGGCGCTGGCGCCCGGCGACCCCTTCGAGGAACTGGCCACCAACCCCAACGTGCCGCCCGAGGTGCGCATGCAGCTGCGCGCCAGCCTGGGGCTGGACGACCCCGTCTGGCAGCGCTACTGGCACTGGCTGACCAGCATGCTCAAGGGCGACTGGGGTTTCTCGTTCATCAGCCGGCTCGATGTGGACACGCTGATCTGGCAGCGCATGCCGGTGACCATCGCCATCATCGGCCTGAGCCAGCTGGTGGCCCTGGCCATCGCCTTGCCGGTGGGCATCCTGGCCGCCGTCAAGCCCTACAGCTGGTTCGACCGCATCGCCAGCACGCTGAGCTTCATCGGGTTCTCGCTGCCCACGTTCTTCACCGGGCTGCTGTTCATCCTGTTCTTCAGCATCTACCTGGGCTGGTTCCCGTTCGTCTTCCAGAGCGAGATCCAGGCCACGGGCTGGGCCTGGTGGGTGGCGCAGTTCAAGCAGAGCATCATGCCGATCATGGTGCTGGGGCTGTTCCAGGCCGCCAGCTGGATGCGCTACGTGCGCTCCAGCGTGCTCGACGTGGTGCGTCTGGACTACGTCACCACCGCGCGCAGCAAGGGGCTGAAGGAGCGTGTGGTCATCGTCAAGCACGTGGTGCGCAACGCGCTCATTCCCGTGGTGACGCTGGTGGCGCTGCAGATGCCCGGCATCTTCGGCGGCGCCATCGTGACCGAGCAGATCTTCCGCATCCCCGGCATCGGCAGCCTGCTCATCGACAGCATCCTGCGCAACGACACGCCGGTGATCATGGCGGTGACCTTCGTCTTCGCCATCCTCGTGGTGGCCTTCAACCTGATCGCAGACCTCCTCTATGGCTGGCTCGACCCCCGCATCTCCTACCGCTGAGGCGGCGGTGCGCCAGCCGGTGAGCACCTCGCCCTGGGCCGAGGCCTGGCGGCGCTTCAAGCGCCACCGGCTGGCCTACGGCAGCCTGTGGCTGCTGGCACTGCTGTCGCTGGCGGTGCTGCTCGGGCCCTACCTGTGGACGATCGGCATCAACGACATCGATTTCACCGCGCGCATGAAGGGCCCGAGCGCCGCCCATCCGCTGGGCACCGACGACCTGGGCCGCGACCTGCTGGCGCGCATGCTCTACGGCGGCCGCATCTCGCTGGCAGTGGGTCTGGCGGCCATGCTCACCGGCATCCTCATCGGCGTGGTGGTGGGCGCCATCGCCGGCATCTCGCGCGGCTGGGTCGACGCCTTCCTGATGTGGCTGACCGACCTGTTCCTCAGCCTGCCGCAGCTGCCGCTGCTGCTGCTGCTGATCTTCTTCTTCCGCGACCCGCTGAAGGCCGTGTTCGGGCCCGAGGTGGGCATCTTCCTGCTCATCGTGCTGGTGATCGGGGGCCTGAGCTGGATGCCGGTGGCACGGTTGGTGCGTGCGCAGTTCTTCAGCCTGCGCGAGAAGGAGTTCGTCGAGGCCGCCCGAGCGCTGGGCGCCAGCACGCAGCGCCAGGTGGTGCGGCACATCCTGCCCAACGCCCTGGGGCCGGTGATCGTGGCCGCCACCATCAACATCGCCGCCGCCATCATCGCCGAGAGCACGCTGAGCTTTCTCGGCCTGGGCTTCCCGCCCGACATCCCCACCTGGGGCCGCATCCTCAACGACAGCCGCGACTACCTGGACATCGCCGTGCACTGGGCCATGTTCCCGGGTCTGGCCATCTTCATCGCCGTGCTGACCATCAACTTCATCGGCGACGGCCTGCGCGACGCGCTCGACCCCCGCCGCGTGTTATGACCCCCCCCGCCGCGCCTTCGGCGCTCCCCCCCAGGGGGGCAGCCCCCAGCGGCCCGGCAGAGCCGGTTCCGCGGCGGCCGCTTGGCAGCGCGTGCAGCGCGCAACCGCCCCACTGACACATGGCGCTCCTCGAGATACAGGGCCTGAAGACCCACTTCAAGACCGACGACGGCTGGCTGCACGCCGTCGACGGCGTCGACATCGCCATCGAAAAGGGCGAGACGGTCTGCGTGGTCGGCGAGAGCGGCTGCGGCAAGAGCGTCACCGCCAAGACGGTGATGAAGTTGATCGACATGCCGCCGGGCAAGATCGTCGCCGGCCGCGTGCTCTGGAAGGGCCGCGATCTGGTGCCCCTGGGCCCCGACGAGATGCAGAAGATCCGGGCCAAGGAGATCGCCATCGTCTTTCAGGAGCCGATGACGAGCCTGAACCCGGTGTTCACCGTGGGCGAGCAGATCGCCGAGAGTGTGCGCCTGCACGAGGGCCTGTCCAAGAAGGCCGCGCTGGAACGCGCGGTGGAGATGCTCAAGCTGGTGAACATCCCCACGCCCGACAAGCGCGTGCACGACTACCCGCACCAGTTCTCAGGCGGCATGCGCCAGCGTGTGATGATCGCCATCGCTCTGGCCTGCAGCCCGCAGCTGCTGATTGCCGACGAGCCCACCACGGCGCTCGACGTCACCATCCAGGCGCAGATCCTCGAGCTGATGCAGGAGCTGAAAGACCGCCTCGGCATGGCCGTGATGCTGATCACCCACGCCATGGGCGTGGTGGCCGAGGTGGCGCAGCGCGTCGTCGTCATGTACGCCGGCCAGGTGGTGGAAGAAGCGTCGGTGGCCGAGCTCTTTGCCCGCCCGCGCCACCCCTACACGCAGGGCCTGATCCGCAGCATCCCGCGCATCGATACCGCGGCCACCGCCGCCGGCCACCGGCAGCGGCTCGAGGCCATCCCGGGCACGGTGCCCAAGCTGGTGGCACCGGCACCGGGCTGCCGCTTCGCGTCGCGCTGCAAGCTCGCACAGCCCTCGTGCCGCACGGCCGACCCGCCGCTGCGCGAGATCGCACCCGGCCACAAGGTGGCCTGCTTCCTGGCGGAGGCCGCATGAACGAGCCGCTGCTGCAGGTGCGCAACCTGGTGAAGCACTTCCCGGTGCGCGGCGGGGTGTTCAAGCGCGAGGTCGGCCGCGTGCACGCGGTCGACGGCGTGAGCTTCGATCTCGCCAAGGGCGAGACGCTGGGCGTGGTGGGCGAGAGCGGCTGCGGCAAGAGCACCACCGGCCGCTGCATCCTGCGCCTGATCGAGCCCACCTCGGGCGAGGTGCGCTTCGAGGGCCGGAGCGTCACCGACGCCGACAAGACCGAACTGCGCGCGCTGGCGCGCGACATGCAGATCATCTTCCAAGACCCGTACGCGAGCCTGAACCCGCGCATGACGGTCGGCGCCATCATCGGCGAGGCGCTCACCATCCACAAGCTCACGAAGACGCGCGAGGCCTACGACGCGCGCATCGTCGAGCTGCTGCAGACCGTGGGCCTCAATGCCGATCACATGCGGCGTTATCCTCATGAGTTCTCCGGCGGCCAGCGCCAGCGCATCGGCATCGCGCGCGCGCTGGCGGTCAACCCCAAGCTCATCGTCTGCGACGAGGCCGTGAGCGCGCTCGATGTGTCGATCCAGGCGCAGGTGATCAACCTGCTCGAGGACCTGCAGGCGCAGTTCGGCCTGACCTACATCTTCATCGCGCACGACCTGAGCGTCGTCGAGCACATCTCCGACCGCGTGGCCGTGATGTACCTGGGCCGCATCGTCGAGATCGCCAGCGCGACGGACCTCTACACCGCGCCGCGCCATCCCTACACCGAAGCGCTGCTGTCGGCCGTGCCCATCCCCGACCCGCAGGTCCGGCGCAAGCGCATCATGCTCCAGGGCGACGTGCCCAGTCCGCTGAATCCGCCCACCGGCTGCCACTTCCACACCCGCTGCAGCATCGCGCAGAAGGGCCTGTGCGACGTGCAACGGCCCGAGCTCAAGGCGGTGGCGGCCAGTGGCAGCGGGCACCAGGTGGCCTGCCACCTGCGCAGCTAGGAGCGTGGGCGAAGGCTCAGCGGCCGCCCGCCAGCAGGCGCGCCGGCAGCACACACCACAGCAGGAAGGCGATGAAGGGCTTCATCCGGTTGCGTGGCGGGATCAGGCGCGCGGCGCGGCGGCGGCGGTGGCCAGCTCCTGCGGCTGCAACTCGGCCTGCGGCCGCTGAGCCAGCGAGTCGATGCCGCCGAGCATGCCCAGGGTGACGACCAGCGCCAGACCCAGGCTGGTGGCGCGGTGGACGAAGGCGTCGAGGGACTTGATGTTCATGGCGGACTCCGGGCGGGGGTGGGGGACAAGGTGTCGATGGCGTGCATCTTCGACACCCGGCCCGGCCGCCGCCAGCGCCTTGCGACGGGCCGTCGTTCAGCGCGAATGAAACGCGGCTGGCGCCGGCGGCCAGCGGACGAGCGCGCCGTGCCGTGGCGGCGGTGGCCAGCGCGCGGCGTCGATCGGCCCCTGCGGCGCACCCACGCCCTCGGACCATTGCCCCAGGGCCGTGATCCAGCCGCCGTGCCCCACCAGCAGCACGACCGTGTCGGCGGCGGCGTCGCGATCGCACACGAAGGCTTGCACGCGGGCCTGCAGCTGCGCCAGGCACTCACCGCCACCGGGCGCGTGGTGGCGCAGGTCGGCCTCCCAGGCCTGCACCTCGGCCCAGGGCACCGCCGTCCAGGGCCGGCCGTCCCAGCGGCCGAAGTCGAGCTCGGCCAGTCGCGCGTCCACACGGCACTCGAAGCCCCAGCGCGCCAGCCACGCCCCGACGCCTCGCGAGCGCGCCAGCGGCGACACCCACACGCGGCGCGGCAGGCCCTGCCGGCGCACGGTGGCGCGGATGCGGTGCGCCAGGCGCCGGGCCTTGCGAGGGTCCAGCGGCAGATCGGTGATGCCGATGCAGCGGCCGGCCGCGCCCTGCGCGCGCGGGTGTCGCCAGCACCAGAGCTCGAGCACCGAAGCCCGCCTCAGCGCGACAGCGCCGCCAGCGCTGCGAGCAGCATCGCCAGCTCCACCAGCTGCTGCGTCGCACCCAGGGTGTCGCCGGTGAACCCGCCCAGGCGGCGACGCAGCCAGCGCCGCATGGCCGTGAGCGCCAGCGGCGCGGCCAGTGCGGCGGCCAGCAGCGCATCGGCCGGCACGAACAGCGCGGCCGCGGCCATGGCGATCAGCACCCAGCCGGCGGTCACCACCAGCGTCAGCCCGTCGGCACGCTGCGCCAGCGGCTTGGCCCTGGCGTGCTCCATGTCGCCCGCATAGGGCAGCGCTGCCAGCAGCACCACGGCCGCCGCGCGCGAGACGGCATGCACCAGCGGCACCAGCGCCAACGCGGCCAGCAGGTCGCGCACGGCCAGCGCGTGCAGCGCCGCCACCTTCAGGGCCAGCACCGCCACCAGCGCCAGCGTGCCGTAGGTGCCCAGCCGCGAGTCCTTCATGATGGCCAGGGCGCGCTCGCGGTCGGCGCTGCCGCCCAGGCCGTCGAAGGTGTCGGCCAGGCCGTCCTCGTGGAAGGCGCCGGTCAGCCAGACCGTGGCCACCACGCTGAGCAGCACCGCCAACAGCGCGCCGAAGAAGTGTGCAGCACCCCACAACACCAACGCCGCGAAGCCACCCACCAGCAGGCCCACCCCGGCGAAGTGGCGGGCGCAGGCCTGCAGCCAGTCGTCCTGCCAGCGCGCAAAGTGCAGCGGCACCCGCGTCAGGAACTGCAGCGCCACCAGGAACAGCCGCAGCTCGTGGGCCAGCGCGTGCATCAGGTGCTCCCGTCGCCGGCCGCAGGCGCGCGGGCGCGGTCCACGCCGGCCTCGTCGAAGGAGGCCATCTGCGCCAGCAGCTGCAGCGCCGACACCAGCAGCGGCCAGACCAGCGCCGCGCCGCTGCCTTCGCCCAGCCGCAGGCCCAGGTCGAGCATGGGCTGCACGCCCAGCTGCGCGAGCCAGCGCGCATGGCCGTTCTCCGCCGAAGCGTGGGCGAACACGCAGCCGCGGCGCAGCAGCGCGTGGCCCTCGGGCACCAGCGCCGCCGCCGCGGCGACGGCCGCGGTGGCGATGAAGCCGTCGACGACGAGCAGACGCCGTTCGCGCCAGGACTGCAGCGCCGCGCCGGCCATGGTGGCGATCTCCAGCCCGCCCAGGGCCGCCAGCGCGGCGTGCGGCTCGCGCGCACCGGCGTGGCGCTCGAGCACGCGCGCCAGCACGCGGCGCTTGTGCGCCAGGCCCGCGTCGTCCAGGCCGGTGCCGCGGCCCACGCAGTCCTCCAGCGGCAGGCCGCCCAGCCGCGCCATCAGCAGGGCCGCAGCGGAGCTGTTGCCGATGCCCATCTCGCCCAGCAGCACGGCGTTGCCCGGCAGTCGCTGCACCAGCGCCGCACCCTGCGCCAGCGCCGCCTCGCACTCACGCATCGTCATCGCCGGGGCCAGGCTGCTGTCGGCCGTGCCGGCGCGCAGGCGCGCCGGCACCAGCTGCGGGTGCGGCGGCAGCGGCGTGGCCACGCCGCAGTCCACCACCGTCAGCGCCAGCCCGTGCTGCCGCGCCAGCACCGACACCGCGGCGCCGCCGGCCAGCATGTTGGCCACCATCTGCGCCGTCACCGACTGCGGGTAGGCGCTGACGCCCTGGACCACCAGGCCATGGTCGGCCGCGAACACCACGAGCTGCGGCTGCCGCAGCGCCGGCTGCTCGGTGCCCTGCCACAGCGCGACCTGCAGCGCCAGGCCCTCGAGCCGCCCCAGCGCGCCGCGCGGCTTGGTCAGGTGGTCGAGCCGGTGCTGCACGCGGCGCGCGAGCGCGTCGGGGTCGTCAATCATGCCGCTGAGGCCTCCGCCCAGCCACGCATCAGCGCGTGCAGCTGCTCCAGGCCGTCGGTCAGCGCCGCCGGCCCGGGCTGCAGGATGTCGCAGCTCTTGATCTCGTGCAGCCGGCCATCCCGCACCGCCGGCACCGCGGCCCAGCCGGGGCGCGCGGCCACGTGCTGCGGGCGGAACTTCTTGCCGCACCAGCTGCCCACGATCAGCTCGGGCGCGCGGCGCACCGGCTCCAGCGGGTCGGCGATCACGCGGTCGCGGCCCAGCGACTGCAGCGCCAGCTCCGGGAACACGTCGTCGCCGCCGGCAATGGTCACCAGCTCGCTGACCCAGCGGATGGCGCTGATCATGGGTTGGTCCCACTCCTCGAAGTAGACGCGTGGCCGCCGCGGCCAGCGCGCGGCCTCGGCGGCGATGGTGGCGTGGCGCGCCTGCACCCCGCCGATCCAGGCTTCGGCACGCGCGTCGGCGCCCACCAGCGCGGCCACGCGCCTGAGCGTGGTGAAGATCTGCTCCACGCTGCGCTGGTTGGTGATCCACACCTCCAGCCCGGCGCGGATGAGCTGGTCGGCCAGCGCCGCCTGCATGTCGGAAAAGCCGATGACGAGGTCGGGCTCGAGCGCGACGATCCGGTCGATGCGGCCGTCGAGGAAGGCGCTGACGCGGGGCTTGTCCTGGCGCGCGCGGCGCGGCCGCACGGTGTAGCCGCTGATGCCGACGACGCGACGCTCCTCGCCGAGCAGGTACAGCCACTCGGTCGTCTCCTCGGTGAGGCAGACGATGCGCTGCGGGCCGTGGCGGGCGTCCATGGGGCCTGCTACAGGGCGGGCACGGCGATCCAGTGCGCGGCGTCGGCCGTGCGCTGTACCGTGAAGGCGTGGCCGAACCGGGCCTCCAGCGCGGCGCGCAGCGCGGCATCGGCCGGCGCGCCGTCGGCCACCAGGCGCCCGTTGGCCAGCAGCAGCACGCGGTCGGCGGCCAGGGCCAGGTTCAGGTCGTGCAGCACCACGGCCACGGCGGCGCCGTCGCGCGCGCGGCGGCGCAGGCCGCGCAGCAGCGCCAGCTGGTGCGGGGCGTCGAGGTGGGCCACGGGCTCGTCGAGCAGCAGCACGGGTGCCTCCACCGCCAGCGCCCGCGCCAGCAGCACGCGCTGGCGCTCGCCCCCCGAAAGCTCCGACAGGCGGCGGTCGCCCAGCGCCGAGGTCTCGGTCTCGGCCAGGGCGCGGGCCACGGCGGCGGCGTCGGCGGCATCGGGTGCACCCAGCAGGCCGTGGCGCGGCAGCCGGCCGAGCTCCACCAGGCTGCGCGCGGGCAGTTCGGCATCGGTCTCGCCTTGCTGCGCCAGCCAGGCCAGCCGGGCGGCGCGCTCCCGCGCGGGCCACGCGGCCAGCGGCCGGCCCTGCAGCGCCACCTCGCCGGCTGCGGCCGGCAACAGGCCGGCCAGCACCTGCAGCAGCGTGCTCTTGCCGGCGCCGTTGGGCCCCACCAGCGCCACCCACTGCCCGGCGTGCAGCGTGAGCGACACGTCGTCGATCACGCGCCGGCCGCCGAGGCTGGCCACCACGCCGCGGGCGTGCAGCAGCGGCGCGCCCGTCATGCCGCACCTCCACGACGCCACAGCAGCAGCAGCAGGTAGGCGCCACCGAACACGGCCGTCAGCACCCCGACCGGCAGCTCCAGCGGCGCCACGAGCACGCGCGCGGCGACGTCGGCCCCCAGCAGCAGCACCGCGCCGGCCAGCGCCGACAGCCCCAGCAGCGCGCCGTGGCGCACCACCACCAGCCGGCGCACCAGGTGCGGCGCCACCAGGCCCACGAAGGCCACCAGCCCCACCTGCGCCACGGCGCTGCCGGTGGCCAGGGCCAGCAGCGCCACCAGCGCCAGGCGCAGCCTCGGCAGGCCCAGGCCCAGGCTGGCGGCGCTGGCCTCGCCAAGCACCAGCGCGTCGAGCACGCGTGCCAGCAGCACCGCCGCAGGCAGCGTGAGCAGCAGACCGGCGGCCAGCGCCGCCGCCGCGTCCCAGCCCAGGTAGCTGGTGGTGCCGATCATGAACACGCGCTGGCCGCGCAGCGCCTCGGGGCTGGCCAGCACCAGCAGGTCGGCCAGCGCGGTGAGCAGCACGCCCACCACCACGCCGGCCAGCAGCAGCGTGAGCGGCCGCGCACTGCCGCGCGCCATCAGCAGCGTCAGCGCCAGCCCGCTCAGGGCCCCCGCGAAGGCCGCGCCCGACAGGCCCAGGCGCGCCAGCCAGCCGCCAGCCACCAGGCCCAGGCCGTCGGCCGCGCCCAGCACGCCACCGGCGGCCAGCGCCAGCGTGACCGCCAGGCCCGAGCCGGCGGCGGTGCCCAGCAGGTAGGGATCGGCCAGCGGGTTGCGGAACAGGCCCTGCGACACCGCCCCGGCCAGCCCCAGCAGCGCCCCGGCCAGCGCCGCGCCCAGCGTGCGCGGGGCGCGGATGTCGGCGATCAGCGCCGCCTCGGCGGCCCAGTCGCTGCTCAGGCCCTCGGCGCCGGCGGCCAGGCCCAGCAGAACCAGCAGCGCAAGCGCCGCCAGCAGCACCAGCGCCACGCGCCGCGGCGGCGTGGCGCGGCCGGGCGTGGCGAGCGTGCGGACCAGGGTGTTCATGGCGCGTCGGGGGCGGTTCAGGGCGCCGGCGGCGGCAGCGCTGCCAGGCAGTCCACCAGCGCCTCGGCCGCCTCGGCAGCGCGCGGGCCGGGGCGCACGAGCGCGTTCCAGGGGTCTGTGGCCAGCACGCAGACGCGGCCCGCGGCCACGGCCTGCAGCCGCTGCCAGCCGGGGCGCTGCGGCAGCCCGGCGGCCCAGGCCTGCGGCAGCACCACGAGCGCGGGCTGTGCGCGCAGCACGAACTCGGGACTGAGCTGCGGGAACGGACCCATGGACGCCGGCACGATGTTGCCCAGGCCCAAGGCGCGCAGTGTCTCGCCAATGAACGAGGCCTCGCCCGCCGCATAGGGCGTGGACGCGACCTCCACGTACAGCGTGCGCCCGCGCCAGCCCGGCGGCACGCGCGCCGCGGCGGCGAGCAGGCGCTCGCGCAGGCGCTGCCGCAGCTGCGCGCCGGCCGCATCGCGGCCCAGCGCCGCAGCCACGGTGTCGATGACGCGGGCGGTGCCGGTGGCGTCCTGCGGCTCCAGCGCCAGCACCGGTAGACCCAGCGCGCGCAGCCGGGGCAGCGCGCGCGAGGAACGCGGCGCCAGCACGAGGTCGGGCCGCAGCACCGCGATGCGCTCGACCTGCGTGTCCTCCAGCCCGCCGAGCCTGGGCAGGCCACGCACGGCCGCGGGCCAGTCGGAATGGCGGTCGACACCCACCAGCCGCTCGCAGGCCTGCAGCTCGCACACCGTCTCGGTGAGCGAAGGCATCAGCGCGACGATGCGCTCGGCCGGCCGCGCCAGGGTGAGCGCGGCGCCGGTGTCGTCGTGCAGCGTGATGGCCGCGCCGGCGGCGGCGCAGGCCAGCAGCGGCAGCAGCGCCGCCGCGCGCACCAGCAGGCCGAGGCCGGCCCTCACCGAGCCGCCCCCGGCCCCAGGCTCCAGCGCAGCACCAGCCAGGCCTGGCGGCCCAGGCCCTGGTAGTCGCGCGCCGGCACGCGGGTTTCGTCGGTGGCGTTGTCCAGCCGGGCCGTGAGCTGCCAGCCCGGCGCCGGGCGCCAGCTGGCCGACAGGTCCAGCGTCGTCTCGGCCGTCAGCGTGGCGCCGCCGTCAGGCCGCTGGCCCACGTGCAGCACGCTGGCGCCCAGCGTCCATGCGCCCAGGCGCCAGTCGGCCGCCAGCGTGGCCTGGCGGTCGGCGCGGCGCGGCAGCTTCGCGCCCGTGAGGCCGTCGCGCGCGCGCAGCGCGTCGAACTGCGCACGCCACTGCACCGCCCCCAGCGCCTGCGAGGCTGACACCGTGGTGCCCGACAGCCGCGCCCGCGCGACGTTGGCGGCGCAGCCGAAGGCGTAGGCCGGGTCGGGCGGGCAGCGTGTGGCGTCGGGCTCGTAGGCCACGAGGTCGTCGACGCGGTTGCGCCAGGCGGTGACGGCCAACCCCGCATCGCCGTGCTTCCAGGCCGCCCCCAGCTCGGCGCTGCGGCCGCGCTCGGCCTTCAGGCCCGGCACGCCGTAGCCTGGGAAGTACAGGTCGTTGAAGCTCGGCGCGCGGAAGCTGCTGCCGCCCAGCGCGCGCAGCCGCCAGCCGCCAGCCAGCGCCACGCTGCCGCCGAGGCGGCCGGTGGCCTGGGCCCCGAAGTCGCTGGCGTCGTCGCGGCGCAGGTCGGCCTGCCAGGCCACGCGGGCGGCCTCGCCGGCACTGCCGGTGGCCTCCAGCGCCAGCGCGCGGTTGCGCCGCGCCACCGGGGCGGGGTAGCTGCTGGATCGGGCCTCGTCGTCCTGCTGCTCGAGCGCGACCACCGTGCGCAGGGCCTCGCCCAGGCGCCAGCCCAGCTGCGCCTGCACGCCGCGGCGCTCGGTGCGGAAGCGGTCTTCGCCGGCGGCGCCGCTGCGGTTGTCGTCGATGCTGCGCGTGGCCCTCAGGCTGGCCGTGAAGCCGCTGTCGAAGCGGCCGCGCCAGTCGAGCGCCTGCACCTCGGTGTCGAGCTTGGTGCGGAAGTCCGGCGAGGGGTCGGGCGCGAAGGTCGGCGGCCGGTAGACCGCGCCGTCGTACTGCGCGTCGACCCGCGTGCGCAGCCAGCTCAGGCCCAGGCGCTGGCCCGGCACGGGCGCCAGGCCCAGGCGCAGCTGCGCGCTGTCGCGCGCGTGGCCGTCGCGGTCGGGGCTGTGGCTGCCGAAGCGGTCGCCCGGGCCGATGGCCGAGACGCCGTCGTCCTGCTCGCGCGACAACGCCACGGCCAGGCTCAGCGGGCCGACGCGGCCGCGCCAGCCGCCCGAGGCCTCGCGCCCGCCGAAGCCGCCCGCGGCGACGCGGGCATCGAGCGCGCTGCCCCCGTCGCCGCGGGCGGTGACGACGTTGACCACGCCGCCCACGGCGTCGGCCCCGAAGAGGCTGGAGCCCGGGCCGCGCAGCACCTCGATGCGTTCGACGCCGGCCAGGCCCAGCGACTCGATCGCCGTGCTGCCCAGCGTGGCCGAGCCGATGCGCACGCCGTCGACCATCACCAGCGTCTGCTGCGAGGCCGCGCCGCGGATGAACAGGCCCGAACTCTGCCCCGGCCCGCCGCTGCGCGACAGCTGCAGCCCGGCCTCGCGGCGCAGCAGGTCGGCCAGCGAGTCGGCGCGGGTGTCGCGCAGCGCAGCACCCTCGACGACGGTGACGTCGGCCGCCAGGCGCTGCAGCGGCAGCGGCTCGCGGCTGCCGGTGACGACCACGGTCTGCGCCAGCGCCGGCAGCGCCGACAGGCCCAGCAACGGAGCCCAGGACAGAAGGCCGAGCCGGCGCGGGGCACGACCCGCGCACGGTGACCAGGAACGAATGAACACGACGCGTCTCCCAGCCGCACCACCCCGTGCGGCCCACGGATGAATCACGCTGCCGTGGCGGCAGGAGACGCAGGCACGCGCGCCGCGCCACAGGCCGGCCGCGGCCGGTGGGCATGACGCGCCTGCCGTTGCCCTCCGCAACGTCAGCGACCCTCGCGCGTGGCCGGTATCCGGGCTTGCGAGTGGTGGGACAGCTTTCGTTGCCGAAGCGCTGCGCCACAAGCGGGGCCGCGCCTTCCCAGTCCCCGTGCAGGACCAGTGGCCATCCGTGCGGCACGCTCCTCGCTCACCGTTGCGGGGGCAGCACCGGATTCGGTGCCCGGCTTCGTGCCAGGCGCCTCACCGGTTTCCCGTTGAACCCACCGGCCTTGAACGAGACCGGCAGGCACCGCGTGCGAGCGCGCCGATCCTACTCCAGCAGCCCGGGCCCGCCGTCGGCCGACGGCAACGGCAGCACCAGTCGGAACTCACTGCCCTCGCCCTCGGTGCTGTCTACCTCGACCGCACCGCCCATCTGCTCGACAAGCAGCTTCACCAGCGCCAGGCCCAGCCCCGTGCCCTCGATACCCGAGCTTTCGCGGCCGGCGCGGTCGAAGGGCTGGAACAGGCGCGGCAGCCGCGCCTGCGCGATGCCCAGGCCGTTGTCGCGCACGCTCACCACGGCATGGGCGCCGTGGCGCCGGGCGCCCACGCGCACCCAGCCGCCGCGGCGGTTGTACTTGACGCCGTTGCTCACCAGGTTGAGCAGCAGCTGCCGCAGCCGCACGGGATCGGCCCAGACGGCGTGCGGCCCCGTCTCGGGGGGGTCCCAGTGCACGGCCACGCCGGCCTCGGCCGACCGGGGAGCGGTCATCGCGATGCAATCGGTGACCGCTGCCCCCAGCGCCACAGCCTCGGGCTGCATGGGGGCGTTGCGCGACTCGATGCGGGCGAGGTCGAGCACGTCACTGACGAGCGCCAGCAGGTGCCAGCCGGCTTTCTGCACGTGATGCAGCCGCTCGCGCTGCGTTCTCGACAACGGGTCTGCGGTGTCCAGCGACATCAGCTGAGCAAAGCCCAGCACAGCGTTCAGCGGCGTGCGCAGCTCATGGCTCATGCGCGAGAGGAACTCGGTCTTGGCGGCGTTGGCGTTCTCGGCCAGCTCGCGGGCGTGGCGCTCGGCCTCGGCCAGGCGCAGCGCCGTGGTCTCGAAGCAAACACCCACGGTGCGCCAGGGCCGACCATCGGCACCCGTCAGCACGCGACCGCGAGCGCGCACCCACCGCCAGCCGCCGTCGCCACGCGAGACACGGTACTCGATGTCGATGGGCTCGCCGCGCGCATCGGCCGCCGCGATGGCGCTGACCATGCGCCCACGGTCGTCGGGGTGCAGCCGCGACAAGATTTCGTGGCGCTCGAGCGGCGGGGCGTCCGGGGCCAGGTCGAACAAAGCGCGCGTGCGCTCGTCCCATCGGTGCAGGCCGCTGCGCAGGTCCAGCTCCCACAGGCCCAGGCCTGCCGCCTCGGCGGCGAGGCGCTGCAGCTCCTGCAGGTCGGCGAGCTCGCGTTCGCGCCGCAGCAACTCGGTGGTGTCGATGACGGCGAAGTAGGTGCGGCCGCGCCGGCCCGCCGCGTCGTACTCGGTGTAGGCTCGGGTGGTGAGCGTACGGCACCGGCCGTCGTCGGCGCGCCGCACCTCGAAGCTGTACTCCGCCAGAGCCCCGGGCTCGATGGGCGTGTACAGGCGCTGGCGCGCCCGCTCGCGGTCGGCCGGCACGATGTGCTCGAAGAGCTCGGCGCGGCGCGGCGTGGGCGCATCGGCCGGCAGGCCCCACAGGCGCTTGAGCTCGGGGCTCCACTCGCCAGCCTCGCCATCGGGCTCTCTCGTGCCGAAGCCGAAGCCCACCTGACGCGCGGCGTGGCCCAGCTGCGCCTCGGCCGTGACGGCGCGGCGTTCAGCCTCGTGGCGATCGGTCACGTCGAGCGTGATGCCCAGCACGCGATGGCCGGCAGCCAGGTTCACGGCAGAGCGGCAGATCAGCCGGCGCACGGCCCCGGTGTCGGCGCGGCGGATGCGGAACTCGCAGTCGTAGGGACGGCCGGTGCGCTCGCTCTGGACAGCGGCTGCCATCTGGCGGGCCAGGTCGTCCGGATGCACGAAGTGCGCGCGCCAGACATCGCGGGCGGGCGCCGGGCTGCTCGGGGGCAGGCCGTACATGGCCAGCGTGGTGTCGCTCCACCACTCGCGGCCGCTGGCGAGATCAAGCTCCCACAGGCCGATGCCCGCCGCGGACACGGCCTGCGCCAAGGGGCTGTCGAACAGCCCTTCGGTCACTGGTGCAGCGGGGTCGGGGTCAGTCATCGGTTCAAGTCGCCATCGGCGCCATGGCAAGCCAGCTGGAGTCTAGTGCGCCGGACGGCCCCGGGGCCGTGTGCAAGAACCCGCTCGATATACTCACGCTTTACCACCCAGGGCCCCCTTGCACGCACCGTGCGGGGCAGCCACCATGACCAAGTTCGTGTTCGTCACCGGCGGTGTGGTGTCCTCGCTGGGCAAGGGCATCGCGGCGGCATCGCTGGCCGCCATCCTCGAGTCGCGGGGCCTCAAGGTCACCCTCATCAAGCTCGACCCCTACCTCAACGTCGATCCGGGCACCATGAGCCCGTTCCAGCACGGTGAGGTCTTCGTCACTGACGACGGCGCGGAGACCGATCTCGACCTGGGCCACTACGAGCGCTTCATCACAACGCGGATGAAGAAGAGCAACAACTTCACCACCGGTCAGATCTACAAGAGCGTGCTCGAGAAGGAACGCCGCGGCGACTACCTCGGCAAGACGGTGCAGGTGATCCCCCACGTCACCAACGAGATCCAGGAGTTCGTGCGCCGCGGTGCCGAGGCGCAGGCCGTGGACGTGGCCATCGTCGAGATCGGCGGCACCGTGGGTGACATCGAGAGCCTGCCCTTCCTGGAGGCCGTGCGCCAGATGAGCCTCAAGCTCGGGCCGGCGAGCAGCGCTTTCGTGCATCTCACCTACGTGCCCTACATCGCCGCTGCGGGCGAACTCAAGACCAAGCCCACGCAGCACACGGTGCAGAAGCTGCGCGAGATCGGCATCCAGCCCGACGTGCTGCTGTGCCGTGCCGACCGCCCCATCCCCGACGACGAGCGCGAGAAGATCAGCCTGTTCACCAACGTGGCGCAGCACGGCGTGATCTCCATGCCCGACGTCGACACCATCTACAAGGTGCCGCGCGTGCTGCACGAGCAGGGGCTGGACGAGCTGATCTGCATGAAGCTGCAGCAGCTCACCCGACCGGCCGACCTCAGGCGCTGGGACAGCCTGGTGCACGAGGTGCAGCACCCAGCGCACACGGTGACGATCGCGATGTGCGGCAAGTACACCGATCTGTCCGACTCGTACAAGAGCCTCAACGAGGCGCTGCGCCACGCCGGCATCCACAACCATGCCAAGGTGCAGATCGAATACGTCGACGCCGAGACGCTGACGCCCGCCACAGCCGCCCAGCTGGCGCGGTACGACGCCATCCTCGTGCCCGGCGGCTTCGGCAAGCGCGGCATCGAGGGCAAGATCGTCGCCGCGCAGTACGCCCGCGAGCATGGCATCCCGTACCTGGGCATCTGCCTGGGCATGCAGGTGGCCACCATCGAGTACGCACGGCACATGGCCGGCCTGGCCGGCGCCAACAGCACCGAGTTCGAGCCCGAGTGTCCGCACCCGGTGATCGCGCTGATCGAGGAGTGGAAAGACCGCGACGGCAGCATCCAGAAGCGCACGGCCGGCTCCGACCTCGGCGGCACGATGCGCCTGGGGGCGCAAAGCTCCGACGTCAAGGCCGGCACGCTGGCGCACCAGATCTACGGCGCCGTGGTCACTGAGCGGCACCGCCACCGCTACGAGGCCAACGTGAACTACCTCGAACGGCTGCAGCAGGCCGGCCTGGTGATCAGCGCGCTGACGCAAAGCGAAAGGCTTACAGAGATCGTCGAGCTGCCGCGCGACCAGCACCCGTGGTTCATGGGCGTGCAGTTCCACCCCGAGTTCAAGAGCACCCCCTGGGGCGGCCACCCGCTGTTCACCAGCTACGTGAAGGCCGCGCTCGAACACCACGCGCGCAAGGGCAGCAGCACCCCTGAGCCGCAGGGATGGACTCTGGCATGAAGCTCTGCGGATACGACGTCGGCGTTGAGCGGCCCTTCTTCCTGATCGCCGGGCCCTGCGTGGTCGAGAGCGAACAGATGCAGCTGGATACCGCCGGGCACCTGAAGGAGATCACTTCGGCGCTGGGCATTCCCTTCATCTTCAAGAGCAGCTATGACAAGGCCAACCGCAGCAGCGACAGCGGCTTCCGCGGCCTGGGCACCGAGCGCGGCCTGGAGATCCTGGCCCAGGTGCGCCGCGAACTGCAGGTGCCCGTGATCACCGACGTGCACGACGAAGCCCAGGTGGCTGCTGCCGCTGCCGTGGTGGACGTGCTGCAGACCCCGGCCCTGCTGAGCCGCCAGACAGACTTCATCCAGGCCGTGGCCCGCAGTGGCAAGCCGGTGAACATCAAGAAGGGCCAGTTCATGGCCCCGGGCGACATGAAGAACGTCATCCACAAGGCCCGCGCCGCCGCGCGTGCCGCGGGCCTGGAAGAAGACAACTTCATGGCTTGTGAACGCGGGGTGAGCTTCGGCTACAACAACCTCGTCTCCGACATGCGCAGCCTGATGATCATGCGCGAGACGAACGCGCCGGTCGTGTTCGACGCCACCCACAGCGTGCAGTTGCCGGGCGGCAACGGCACCAGTTCCGGCGGCGTGCGCGAGTTCGTGCCCGTGCTGGCCCGCGCGGCCATCGCGGCGGGCGTGGCTGGCGTCTTCATGGAGACGCACCCGGACCCGCGCAACGCCCTGTGCGACGGCCCCAACGCCGTGCCGCTGAAGCACATGAAGGCGCTGTTGGAGCAACTGCTGGCACTGGACCGCGTGGTCAAGAGCCAGCCGCTGCTCGAAAACGACTTCTCCTGCTGAAGGATCCGAATGCCCGCCGCTTACCTGATCGTCGAATCGCAGATCACCGACCCGGAGCGCTTCAAGGGCTACCTGGCGCTGGCGCCCGAGGCCGTCAAGGCCTTCGGCGGCGAGTACCTGGTGCGCGGCGGCCGCCTGCACGTGCTCGAGGGCGACTGGCAGCCGCCGCGGATGACGGTGCTGCGCTTCCCCGACTTCGAATCCGCCAAGGCCCTGTACGACAGCCCCGCCTACGTGCAGGCCCGCGCCGCGCGCGACGGCGCCACCGCGATGTTCAACATGGTCATCGTCGAAGGCGTGTAGCCGCCCGCACCACGCATCACCACCGAGCCGAGAAAGAATTCACCCATGAGTGCCATCGTCGACATCGTCGGCCGCGAGATCCTGGACAGCCGTGGCAACCCCACGGTCGAGTGCGACGTGCTGCTGGAGAGCGGCACCATGGGCCGCGCCGCCGTGCCCAGTGGGGCCAGCACCGGCAGCCGCGAGGCCATCGAGCTGCGCGACGGCGACAAGACCCGCTACCTCGGCAAGGGCGTGCTCAAGGCGGTGGAGCACATCAACACCGAAATCAGCGAGTCGGTGATGGGCCTGGATGCGTCCGAGCAGGCCTTTCTCGACAAGACCCTGATCGACCTCGACGGTACCGAGAACAAGAGCCGCCTGGGTGCCAACGCCACGCTGGCCGTGAGCATGGCCGTCGCGCGCGCCGCGGCCGAGGAGTCGGGCCTGCCGCTGTACCGCTACTTCGGCGGCATGGGCCGCATGAGCCTGCCGGTGCCGATGATGAACGTCATCAACGGCGGCGCGCACGCCAACAACAACCTCGACCTGCAGGAGCTGATGATCATCCCCGTGGGCGCGCCGAGCTTGCGCGAGGCGGTGCGCTACGGCGCCGAGGTGTTCCATGCACTGAAGAAGATCATCGACGCCAAGGGCATGAGCACGGCCGTGGGCGACGAAGGCGGCTTCGCGCCCAGCGTGGCCAGCCACGAGGCGGCCATCCAGCTCATCCTCGAGGCCATCGACAAGGCCGGCTACACCGCCGGCACGCAGATCGCGCTGGGCCTGGACTGCGCTGCCAGCGAGTTCTACAAGAACGGCAAATACCACCTCGAGGGCGAGGGCCTGACGCTCACGCACACCGAATGGACCGACATCCTGGCCACCTGGTGCGACAAGTACCCCATCGTCAGCATCGAGGACGGCATGCACGAGGGCGACTGGGACGGCTGGGCCCACCTCACCGAGAAGCTGGGCAAGAAGGTGCAGTTGGTGGGCGACGACCTGTTCGTCACCAACACCAGGATCTTGCAGGAGGGCATCTCGCGCGGCATCGCGAACTCCATCCTCATCAAGATCAACCAGATCGGCACGCTGAGCGAGACGTTCTCCGCCATCGAGCTGGCCAGGCGCGCCGGCTACACCGCCGTCATCAGCCACCGCTCGGGCGAGACGGAAGACAGCACCATTGCCGACATCGCCGTGGGCACGAACGCCGGGCAGATCAAGACCGGCTCGATGAGCCGATCCGACCGCGTGGCCAAGTACAACCAGCTGCTGCGCATCGAGGAAGACCTGGGCGACGTCGCCAGCTACCCGGGCCGCAGCGCCTTCTACAACCTCAGGTAAGGCAAAAGGGGGCTACGGTCATGCGCTGGACGCCGCTGGTGCTGGGCGGGCTGTTGCTGGTGGTGCAGGCCGACCTCTGGTTCGGCAAGGGCAACCTACCCTACGTGATGAGCCTGCGCGAGCAGTTGGCCGAGCAGCGGGCCGCCAACGAGGCAGCACGTGATCGCAATGCCCGTGTGGCCGCCGAGGTGGGCGACCTGCGCGACGGCCTGGAGATGGTGGAAGAGAAGGCGCGCCGCGAGCTCGGCATGGTGCGGCCCGACGAGATCTTCGTGCAGCTGAACGCGCCGCGCACGAACAAGCCACCGGCGCCGCCGCGCTAGAGAGCGCCCCGTGCTCGAGACGCTGCTCGCCGCGGCCCGGCCGTGGCTGGCGCCGGCCTTCACGTTATGGGGCAGCCCGGTCACGGGGCTCGAGATCGCGGCCTTCGCGGCGGCGCTGGCCATGGTGGTGGCCAACATGCGCGTGCACTGGGTGGCCTGGCCGCTGGCCATCGCCAGCTCGCTGATGTATGCGATGCTGTTTGCCGATGCCAGGCTGTACGGCGAGGCCGGGCTGCAGTTCGTGTTCGTGGCCGTGGCGCTGTGGGGCTGGTGGCAGTGGCTGCGCGGCACCGGCGCAGGGGGCGCACCGCTGGTGGTCCACCGGCTGCCGCGGCGCGCGTGGGCGCCGGTGATCGGCGCCACGCTGGCCGGCTGGGTGGGACTGGCGCTGCTGCTGGACCACGCCACCGACAGCCCTGTGCCCTGGTTTGACGCGCTGCCCACGGCGGCCAGCATCACCGGGCAGCTGCTGCTGGCGCGCAAGTGCCTGGAGAACTGGCCCGCCTGGCTGGCGGTCAACGTGGTGAGTGTGGCGCTGTTCGCGCACAAGGCGCTGTGGCTGACGGCCATGTTGTATGCCCTATTCGCGGTGCTCAGCGTGGCGGGCTGGCGTGTGTGGCAAGGGCGGCTGGCGGAGCAGGCCCGTGCTTGAGCCGGGCGCCTGCATCGCCATCGTCGGTGCAGAGAGCACCGGCAAGACGACGCTGGCTGCGGCGCTGGCCGAGCGGCTGCGCGCCGCCGGCCACGGCCGCGTGGCCTGGGTACCCGAGGTGCTGCGCGAGTGGTGCAACGCCACCGGCCGCACGCCGCGGGCGCACGAGCAGGGCGAGCTCCTGCGCGCCCAGCACGAGCGCATCGCCGAAGCCGCGGCCCGGCACGACTGGGTGGTGTGCGACACCACGGCGCTGATGACGGCCGTCTACAGCACCCTGGTGTTCGGCGACGAGAGTCTGCAGGCCCGCGCCGCCGAGCTGCACGCGCGCACCGCCAAGGCCACGCTGCTGACGGCACTGGACCTGCCCTGGGTGCCCGACGGCCACCAGCGCGACGGCCCGCAGGTACGCGAACCGGTGGACACACTCCTGCGCGCGCTGATGCGCCGTCACGGCATGGCCTTCAGTGTCGTGGCCGGCAGCGGCGGGCAGCGCGTGCAGCAGGCGCTCGATGCGGTGCGCCCTCACCTGACGGCGGCGCCGGCTGCCGGCCTGTTCACGGGCCTGGCGGCCGGCCCCGCGGCGCGCGCGCGCTGGGCCTGCGAGTGCTGCGTGCCCGAGGCGGAATTCAGGCTGCTCGACCGAGTTCGATCCCGTTCGGGCTGAGAGAACGGCGTAAAGGCCCCACTACTGCACCTGGGCGCTGCCCGGCGGCAGCTCGCGCCCGGGCGTGAACAGCTCGCCCACGTCCACCGCATCGAAGCGGTAGACGGCGCCGCAGAATTCGCAGCCCACCTCGACCTCGCCGCGCTCGGCGATCAGGCTGTCGCTTTCGTCGCGGCCCAGGCCCAGCAGCATGCCGCCCACGCGCTCGCGCGAGCAGGTGCAGGCGAAGCGCGGCGTGGCAGGCTCGAACAGGCGCACCGACTCTTCCCAGAACAGACGGCGCAGCACGGTCTGCGGGTCCAGGCCGATCAGCTCTTCGCGCGTGAGCGTGGCGGCCAGCATCGCGATGCGGTTGAAGGCCTCGTGGAGGCCGATCTCGTCTTCGTTGCGCAAGGGGCTCTGGCCCCCGAGGTTGCCCACGCCCTCAACAGGCAGTCGCTGGATCAGCAGCCCGGCGGCCACCCGGTCGTCGGCGGCCAGCACCAGCCGCGTGTCGAGCTGCTCGCTCTGCAGCATGTAGTGCTCCAGCACCTGCTCCAGGCGCTGCATGGGCTCGCGGCGGTCGCCGTGAGAACCGGAGGACAGAGGCACCACGCCTTGGTAGGGCTGCTGGCCGGGCAGGCGGTCCCTCGGGTCCAGCGTGATGGCGCAGCGGCCCTGGCCGTGCACGTTCAGCAGCGCCTCCAGCTGCGCGCCCGGCGGCACCGTGCCCACGAGCTTGGCCGTGGCGCGGAAGCTCAGGTCGGGCTGCGCCTCGGCCACCGCGAGCTTGACCGGCCCGTCGCCGAACACCTGCAACACCAGCGCGCCATTGAACTTGATGTTGGCCTGCATCAGCACCGCCGCGGCAGCCATCTCGCCCAGCAGGCCGCGCAGCTCGGGCGGGTGCGGCTCGGCACGGCGCGCCAGGGCCTCTTGCCAGCTGCCCTCCAGCCGCACCAGCAAGCCGCGCACGGGCAGACCCTCAAACAGGAACTTCACACAGCTGTCCATGCGGGGCCGTCAGGCGATGCGTTCGAGCGTCGTGCGATGGCGCAGTGCCTTCTCGACGTAGCTCAGCGCCGACAGGCGCAAGCGGGCCACGTCGTCGTCGGTGAGCTCGCGCACCATCTTGGCCGGCGCGCCGAGGATCAGGCTGCGGTCGGGGAAGACCTTGCCCTCGGTGACCACAGCGCCCGCCGCCACCAGGCACTGGCGGCCGATGCGCGCACCGTTCAGCACCACCGCCTGGATGCCGACCAGCGAGCCCTCGCCCACCGTGCAGCCATGCAACATGGCCTGGTGGCCGACGGTGACCTCGTCGTGCAGCACGAGCGGGTGGCCCATGTCGGTGTGCAGCACGGCGCCTTCCTGCACGTTGCAGCGGGCGCCGAGCGTGATCCATTCGTTGTCGCCGCGGAGCACGGCGCCGGTCCAGACGCTGCTGCACTCGCCCAGGGCGACGCGGCCGATGACGGTGGCGCCATCGGCCACCCAGGCCGTGGCGTGGAGCTGCGGGGTGTCCTCACCCAGTCGGTAGACGGCCATGCGGCAAGATTGTAGGGATGGAGATTCGTGCCGCCGCCCTCGCAGCCCTGCAGATCGCCGAGCCCGCGGCCAAGGTCGCAGCCGTTCGCGCCTTGTCCGACGCGCAGCTCGACGCGCGCAGCGGCTTCGCCCTTGACACCACCGCCCCGCTGCAGCCGCAGGCCCCGCTGCCGGGCCGCCCCGAGCGCCCGTTGCGGGTGGCGCCCAAGGACGTGCCGCGCCGCACCCCGTTCACGCGCGACGGCCGCGCGGCGCTCCTGCACGCCGTGGCGCACATCGAGTTCAACGCCATCAACCTCGCGCTCGACGCGATCTGGCGCTTCCCGGGTCTGCCCACGGCCTACTACCGGGACTGGCTCACCGTGGCCGCAGAGGAAGCGCAGCACTTCCGCCTGCTGACCGAGCACCTGGCCACGCTCGGCTGCCACTACGGCGATCACGTCGCGCACGACGGCCTGTGGACGATGTGCGAACGCACCGCGTGCGATGCCACCGCACGCATGGCGCTGGTGCCGCGCACGCTGGAGGCTCGCGGCCTGGACGCCACGCCGCCGATGCAGAAGAAGCTCGCGCAGGCTGGCGACGAGACCGCCGTGCGCATCCTCGGCGTGATCCTGCGCGACGAGGTCGGCCATGTCGCGGTGGGCAACCGCTGGTACCGCTGGCTGTGCGCGCGCGACGGGCTCGATCCCGTGGCGCATTACGCGGTGCTCGCGGCACGCCACGGTGCAACGGTGCCCAGGGGACCGTTCAACCTCGAGGCCCGCGCCGCCGCTGGCTTCACGGCTGACGAGCTCGACGCCCTCGATGCGCCACCTCGGCCCGGCACTCTTCGCGCGTGACGGCGCGGACGGCACCCGTTTTCACGTCAACCGCCTGCCTTCGACCCCTGCTCGTGCGCCACCCGCCGATGCCGACGCTGGTGCTGTCGCTGCTGGCGCGGTGGCCGCAAGCCCCGGCCCCTTTGCGCGATGGCTGAGCGGGCGCAGACCACCGACGGCCCATCGCCCGCCTGGGCGCGCTTGTTGCTTATGAAGCACCGCCCGACGTCTTGCTCCAGGAGCGTGGGCGGCAGAAATCCAGCCCCGGCCCTTCGGGTTGGGCCCCGAACTCGGCCCCACGCGGGACTGCAGTTCTGCCGCCCACGCGCCCAGCGATGCGGGATAACCCGCACCGTAGACTTCGGGTGTTCCCTAACCCTCTGTACTTTTAAGGACTCCCCTGATGAAGAAGACCGCTGTTTCCGCCGCAATCCTGCTGGCCACGGCCGGCACCGCGCAAGCCCAGCTGAGCCTCTACGGCCTCGTCGACGCCAGCTACGGCAGGAGCCTGTACTCCGACGCCTTCGTGCCTGGCTCCAAGGCCGACTTCCACAGCGGCGGCGACAACGGCTCCAGCGAAGGCAACTCGACCACCCGCGTCGGCATCAAGGGCTCGGTGGACGTGGGCTCGGGCATCAAGGCCAACTTCCGTTTCGAGACCGGTGGCATCACCAGCGACGGCGAGGTCAACCCCGGCGGCGCGTTCTTCAACCGCCAGGCCTGGTTCGGCCTGTCCGGCTCCATGGGCGAGCTGCGCCTGGGCCGCCAGGACTCCGTGGCCTTCCAGCAGCTGATCGACTTCGACTTCAACGGCGCGAGCAATGGCGTGTCGGCTGGCGCCTATTCGAGCGTTGGCGTCTGGCTGCCGGGCCGCCAGTCGCGCTCGCTGCAGTACATCAGCCCCACCATGGGCGGCTTCGTGGCCCAGATCGGCTTCCAGCCCAAGGGCGACAACGTCAGCCGTGGCGAGCCCAATGCCAAGGCGGTGGCGTCGGCGGCCGGCAAGTACACGGCCGGCCCGCTGAGTGTGGGGGCGTCGTACCAGACCAAGGGCGAGTCCGACGGCAAAGCCTTCGCCTCGGTAGCCGGCAGCTACGACTTCGGCGCCGCCAAGGTGATGGTGGGCTACGCCATGGGCGGCAAGATCGCCGACGGTGGCACGGGCTCGGGCCCGACGCTGGGCGTGAACATCCCGCTGGCCGGCTTCAACATCGGCGCGCACCTGTCGAGCAACCGCGACCAGAACGCCAAGATCACCTCGATCGAGGGCTGGGTGAACAAGGAAGTGTTCAAGAACACCTACGCCTATGCCGAGATCGGCAAGTTGGACAGCGACAAGAACGTGCTGCCCAACGGCACCAAGAAGGCTTCCGGCTACGCCGCCGGCCTGATCTTCGTGTTCTGACCGCCCAGGCCCACCGGCTTCGCCGCGTGGGCCATTTTCGTGCCCCGTGCACAGGCATCAGCCGCGCGGGTGATGCTTCTGGTGCATCTGGCGCAGCCGCTCGCGCGCCACGTGCGTGTAGATGGTGGTGGTGCCGATGTCGGCATGGCCGAGCAACATCTGCACGGCGCGCAGGTCGGCGCCGTGGTTCAGCAGGTGCGTCGCGAAGGCGTGGCGCAACGTGTGCGGTGACAGCGGCACCGTCAGGCCGGCCTGCAGCGCCATGCGCTTGACGATGCGCCAGAAGGTCTGCCGCGTCATGGCCTCGCCGCGCGCGGTGACGAACAGCGCCTCGCTGCGCCGCCCGCCCAGGATGACGGCACGCGCCTGGGCCAGATAATCCATCAGGCGCGCGCGCGCCTCCTCGCCGAAGGGCACGAGCCGCTCGCGCGAGCCCTTGCCCAGCACGCGCAGCACGCCGTCGTCGAGCGACACGTGCACCGCCTTCAGCCCCACCAGCTCGCTCACGCGCAGCCCGCTGGCATACATCAGCTCGAACATCGCGCGGTCGCGCAGGCCCAGCGGTGTGCCCGTGTCAGGCGCCGCCAGCAGCGCCTCGACCTGCGCCTGCGTCAGCGTCCGCGGCACCCGCAGCGGCTGGCGCGCGGCCTGCAACCGCAGGGTCGGGTCGACCGCCACGCGGCGCTCGCGCAGCGCCCAGCGGAAGTATCGCCGGAACACCGACAGGCGCCGGTTCGCCGTCGTGGCGCGCGTGTCGGCATGGCGCTCGGCCATGTAGGCCATCAGGTCGGCCTCGGTGCTGGCGTCGAGCCCGCGGCCAACCTGGTGCTGCAACCACCGCGCATACAGCCGCAGGTCACGGCGATAAGCCGCCAGCGTCAGCGGCGACAGCCCGTGCTCCAGCCACAGGGCGTCGCAGAAGGCGTCGATCGCCCCGGCGACCGGCGCCTGGTCCGGCCCGTCGACGGGACTCAATCCAGCTTGAGGTTCTGGCGCTTGACGACGTCGCGGTAGACCTGCAGTTCCGCGCGCATCTGCGCGGCAAACTGTTCCGGCGTGTTGCCGATCACCAGCGAACCGGTGTCCTCGATGCGTTTGCGCACCGCCGGGTCTTCCAGCACCTTGCGCGCCGCGGCACCTATCTGGTCGACCACCGCCTTGGGCGTGCCCTTCGGCGCCACCAGCCCGTAGTAAGCCATGCGGTTGACGGCCTCCAGACCCACCTCCTTGAAGGTAGGCACGTTGGGCAGCTGAGCCAGGCGCTCGGGTGCGGCCACGACGATGGCGATGAGCTTGCCCTCGCGGATGAAGGGCAGGGCCGAGGGCATGTTGTCGAAGATGATCGGCACCTGGCCAGCCACCGTGTCGTTGAGCGCCGGGCCCGCGCCGCGGTACGGGATGTGCGTCATGAACACCCCCGCCAGGCTCTTGAAGAGCTCGGTCTGCAGGTGCCCGATGCCGCCAGTGCCCGAGCTGGCGTAGCTGTACTTGCCCGGACTCCTCTTGAGCTCGGCCACGAAGCCGCGGTAGTCGCGCGCCGGGAAGCTGGGATGCACGGCGATCACGTTGGGCGTGGCCGCCAAGTTGGTGATGGGCGCGAAGTCGGTCGCGGGGTCGTAGCCGATCTTCGGGTTGATGGCGGGGTTGGACGCCGTGGTCGACACCGTGGCCATGCCAAGGGTGTGCCCGTCGGCCGAGGCCTTGATCAGCTCCATCGCGCCGATGGAGCCGCCGCCGCCGCCGCGGTTTTCGACCAGCAGCTGCTGACCCAGCGCGGCACCCAACCCGGGCGCGATCACGCGCGCGATGATGTCCGTGGTACCCCCGGGTGCAAAGGGCACCACCAGCCGCACCGGCTTGCTCGGGAAGGCCTGGGCCAGCACCGTACCGGGCAGCGGCAGCGCTGCAGCGGTGAGTGCGGCCAACAGGACCAGGCGGGATCGTTGCATGGGTCTAGTCTCCAGACAGTGAGGTGGCGCGGCAGGCGCTGTCGAAGGCGCCCTTCGGCGATCGGGCCCGCCGCCGAGTGTGCCACCCCGGGGGCGGGTCAGGGCCACGATGGTAAGGGCCCGGCGGCGCGAGCCCCTTCCCGCACCCGCTGCGCCAGCGCCCAGTCGATGTGCTCGCGCACCAAGGGGTCTGCGCCGTCCCGGGCCTGGGCCAGCGCACGGGCATCGGCCTCGTCGCCGTCTTGCCGCCAGGCGTTGCCCAGCGCCACCGCCAGGTTGCGGCGCCAGCGCCGCCAGCCGATGCGGCGGATGGCGCTGCCCTCGGTGCGACGCCCGAACTCTGCTTCATCCCAGGCCCACAGCGCGCGCAGCCCGGCGCCGCCGAGGCCCTGGCGCTCGTCGAAGTCGGGCAGCGGGCTGCGCTGCGCCCAGCGGTTCCAGGGGCAGGCAAGCTGGCAGTCGTCGCAGCCGTAGATGCGGTTGCCCATCGGCGCACGCAGGGCCTCGTCGATGGGGCCGTCGTGCTCGATCGTGAGGTAGCTGATGCAGCGCCGCGCATCCAGCCGGTAGGGCGCGACGATGGCCGCCGTGGGGCAGGCATCGATGCAGGCGCTGCAGCTGCCGCAGTGGCCGGGCACCGGCGCGCCCGGCGGCAGGGCCAGATCGACGAAGACCTCGCCCAGGAAGAACATCGAGCCGTGGTCGCGGTCGAGCAGCAGCGTGTGCTTGCCGCGCCAGCCCAGGCCGGCGCGTGTGGCCAGCTCGACTTCCATCACCGGGGCGGAGTCAGTGAAGACGCGGTAGCCCAGCGGCCCGACCTCGGCAGCCAGCCGCTCGGCCAGGCGCTGCAGCCGTGCGCGCAGCACCTTGTGGTAGTCGCGGCCGCGTGCGTACACCGAGACCACGGCACGGCCCGGCTCGTGCAGCGCGGCGTGCTCGCGCTGGGGCCAGTCGGGCGGTGCATCGCGCGGCAGGTAGTCCATGCGCGCGCTGATCACGCTCACCGTGCCCGGCACCAGGGCCGCGGGGCGCGCGCGCTTGAGGCCGTGGCGGGCCATGTAGCCCATGCCGCCGTGGAAGCCGGCGGCCAGCCAGTCGAGCAGGCCCGGCTCGGCCGTGGACAAGTCGATGCCGGCGATGCCGATCTGGGAAAATCCCAGCTCACCGCCCCACGCCCGCAGCCGTTCGACGATGTCCTGCGAGCTCTGAAGATGCACCCCGGGCATCCCAACATCCTAGCAACCCGCACCCTGCTCTGGCCCGACGAGGCCGCCTGCGCGGCCGACGCCTCGCGGCTGGCCCGCCACCTCGTCGCCCACGAGCCCGAGCGCGACGCCTTCATCGCGTTGCACGGCCCGCTGGGTGCAGGCAAGACGACCTTCGTGCGCCACCTGCTGCGAGCGCTGGGCGTGGCCGGCCGCATCAAGAGCCCGACCTACGGCGTGCTCGAGCCGCACCTCGCGGGGGAGCCGGCATCGGGGCTGACGATCTCGCACTTCGACTTCTACCGCTTCGACGACGCGCGCGAGTGGCTTGACGCCGGCTTCCGCGACGTCTTCGCGGCGCCGGGCCTGAAACTGGCCGAGTGGCCGCAGCGGGCCGCGGCCGTGCTGCCGCCGGCCGACCTGGCGCTGCACCTGGCGCCTGCCGACGACAGCACCCGCACCGTGCGGGTGGAGGCTGCCACGCCGCGGGGCCTGGCGCTGCTGCGGGCCTGGGCGCCTGCTCCTGCATGAAGCGCCGCGACGCCCTCGGCGCCCCGGCTCTGCTGCTCATGGCGCCGCAGCTCGCCCACGGCGCCGGCATCCTGGCCGTGCGCGTGTGGCCGGCCCGCGACTACACGCGCGTCACGGTCGAGTCCGACACCCCGCTGGCCGCTACGCACACGCTGGTGGAGGCACCGCCGCGGCTGGTCGTCGACATCGACCGGCTGGCGCTCGACGCCGCACTGCGCGAGCTGGTGGGCCAGGTGCGGCCCGACGATCCCTACATTGCCGGCGTGCGCGTCGGCCAGTACCAGCCGCGCGTGGTGCGGCTGGTGTTCGACCTGAAGCAGCCGGTGCGGCCCGAGCAGTTCACGCTGGCACCGGTGGAGCCCTACCAGCACCGACTGCTGTTTGATCTCTACCCGCTGCAGGAGGCCGACCCACTGCTGGCCCTGGTGCGTGACAAGGAGGCCGCCGAGCAGCGCGCCGCCCAGGCCCTGCAGGACGCGCTGGGCGAACTGATCGCCCGCATCGAGTCGCAGCCGCCGGTGGCCGTGGCGCCGCCGCCCGGGGCCGCCCCAGCGTCGTCGGCCTCGCCGCCGCCGCTGCAAACCCCTGCGCCCAAGCCCGCACCGCCGCCGGCCACACCGGAGGAGCGCCGCAAGGTCGACCGGCTGATCATCGTGGCCATCGACGCCGGCCACGGTGGCGAAGACCCGGGCGCCATCGGCCCCACCGGCCTGCGCGAAAAGGACGTGGTGCTGGCCGTCTCGCTGGCGCTGCGCGACCGCCTGAACGCTGTGCCCGGCATGCGCGTGATGCTCACGCGCGACGGCGACTTCTTCGTGCCCCTGGCCGAGCGCGTGCGCAAGGCACGTCGCGTGCAGGCCGACCTGTTCATCAGCATCCACGCCGACGCCTTCGTGCGGCGCGAGGCGCGAGGAGCCAGCGTGTTCGTGTTGTCGGAGCGCGGCGCCACCAGCAGCGCCGCGCGCTGGATGGCCGAGCGCGAGAACGCGGCCGACCGCGTGGGCGGCGTCAACCTGGCGGGGGTGGCCGCCGTACGCGACCGCCAGCTGCTGGCCACGATGGCCGACATGAGCACCGCGGCGCAGATCCGCGACAGCCTCCGCCTGGGCCATGAGGTGCTGCAAGGCATCGGCCGCGTCGGCCGGCTGCACAAGCGCCAAGTCGAGCAGGCCGGCTTCGCGGTGCTGCGCGCACCCGACATCCCGAGCATCCTGGTGGAGACAGCCTTCATCTCAAACCCCGAGGAAGAGCAGCGCCTGCGCGACCCGGCCTTCCGGGCGCAGCTGGTGGAGGCGCTGGCCGACGGCGTCCAGCGCTACTTTGCCCGCAACCCGCCGCTGGCACGGCGGCGGGTGCTCTAGGCGGGCCACCCGCCGCTGGCACGGCGGCGGGTGCTCTAGGCGGGCCACCCGCCGCTGGCACGGCCGCGGGTGGTTCAACGTCGCAGCAGCACCAGCGCGATCGCCAGCACGATCAGCGCCACGGCGGCCCAGTCGCTGGCGTGCACGGTCTCGCCCAGCAGCACAGCGCCGCTGAACACGCCCAGCACCGGGATCAGCATCACGCTGATCGAGCTGGCCACCGGGGGCAAGGTGCGCGCCAGGTAGAACCAGGCCGCGTGCGCGAAGCCGAACACGGCCACGGCGTTGTAGGCGATGCTGCCCCAGACCAGCGGCTCGGGGGCGCGCCACTGTCCGCGCTCGAGCAACCACGCACCCAACGCCAGCACGACCGCGGTGACTGCCGTCATCCAGAACACGATGGCCAGCAGCGGCACGTCGATCGGGCTGCGGCGCAGACGGTGCGTGCCGTAGGCCCAGACGGCTGCCGCAGCCACGATGGCCAGCACCGCGCCGGGTTGGCCACCGAGGGCCGTGAGTTCGCTGCCCAGCAGCAGCAGCACGCCGCCACCGGCCGCCGCCACCCCGGCCCAGGCCTTGGGCGCCAGGCGATCGCCCCAGATCCAGCGGCCCCACAGCGCCGCGAACACCGGCATCGTGTAGCCGAGGATGGCCGCCCGTCCCGAGCTGAGCTGCTGCACGCCGATGATGATGACGACGTGCCACACCACCATGTTGCTCAGCGTCAGCAGCCCCAGTTCGCGCCAGTGACGGCGCGGCATGGCAAACGGCACTTTCAGCCACCACAGCGCCAGCGCCAGCACCGGCAGCCCCAAGGCCATCGACAGGGCGCGAAAGCTCAGCGGCGGGTAGCTGCTGGGCGCCTGCGGCAGCCCGCTGACGCCGGCCTTGAGCACCGGCCAGTTCAGGCCCCACACCAGGGTGAGGGCCACCAGCACCCAGAACTGACGCGGGCTGAGCGCCGGCATCAGCGCTCGCCGCGGCTGCC
>JAUMBF010000070.1:0-11851 GCA_032115875.1 Rubrivivax sp. | reverse complement strand
ACGCGGTCTCGCGTCAGGCCGGTGTCCAGCTCCCAGGTGGTGGCGCCGGCTGCCAGCGCAGCACGGAAGCCGGCCAGCGTGTTCTCGGGCGCCACGGCGCGGGCGCCGCGGTGGCCTTGCACGTCGAAAGCCCGTGCGGGCAGGGCCAGGCCGCACAGGGCGGCCACCAGCAGCACCCAAGGCCGGGGCCTCCGCCTTGGGCAGCGGGGTGCGGTAGGGGGGCGGTCAGTCGCCATGCGGCGCGATTCTCGCCTGCGCCCGTCGCGAGAGTGACTGCCCTTTCGGGAAAGGCACGATGACGCCGCTGCGGCGAACCGGTACACCCGTGCCATGACACCAGCCAACCCAGACCCCGCCAGCCACGCCGCCTCGCAGCCCACGGCCGGCGATCCCCGCAAACCCTGCTGGCCCCCGCGGCTGCCGCACGAGCTGGTGCTGCCCGAGACCACGTTGTGGTTCAACCTCGAAGTCAGCGCGCGCCGCTATCCCGACAGGGCGGCCTGCGTGTTCTTCGGCCGCTCGCTCAGCTACCGCGAGCTGCACGCGCAGGCCGAGGCGCTGGCCGGCTGGCTGCGGGCCCGCGGCGTGCAGCGCGGCGACCGCGTGCTGCTGTTCCTGCAGAACTGCCCGCAATTCCTCGTCGCGTTCTATGCCATCCAACGTGCCGACGCGGTGGTGGTACCCGTCAATCCGATGAACAAGGCCGACGAGCTGGGCCACTACATTGCCGATCCGCAGGCCCGCGTGGCCATCACCAGCGCCGACCTCGCCGCCGCGCTGGCCGAGGCCGACGCGCGGCTGCCGCCAGGCCAGCGCCTGCTTCACACCGTGGCCACGCGCCTGTGCGACGCCATGCCCGATGTGCTGCCCGAGGGCGAGACGCCGTCAGAGGCCCTGCTCACCTGGCTGCAAGCCGACCCGCCGCTGCCGCCCGGCACCACGCGCTGGGCCGAGGCCCTGGACGGCCGGCACCGCCCGGGCCCGGCACAGGCGCAGCCTGACGACCTGGCGCTGCTGCCCTACACCTCGGGCACCACCGGCCTGCCCAAGGGCTGCATGCACAGCCACCGCACGCTCATGCCGAACGCCATCGGCGGCGGCCTGTGGGGCCATGCCAGCGCCGAGACGGTGAGCCTGGGCGTCGTGCCCATGTTCCACATCACCGGCATGCTCTACGGCGTGATCTCGCCGGTATACGCGGGCAGCACCGTGGTCATCATGCCGCGCTGGGACCGTGAGCTCGCCGGCCGGCTGATCAGCCGCCACCGCGTGAGCCACTGGACCTGCATCCCGACGATGATCATCGACCTCTTCGGCAGCCCCCATTACCGCAGCTTCGACCTGAGCAGCCTGCGCTATCTGTCGGGTGGCGGCGCGGCCATGCCGCAGGCCGTGGCCGAGCGGCTGCAGGCCGAGTTCGGCATCACCTTCGCCGAGGGCTACGGCCTCACCGAGACCGCTGCGCCCAGCCACGCCAACCCGCCCGAGCGCGCCAAGCTGCAGTGCCTGGGCATGCCGATCTTCGGCGTCGACAGCCGCGTCGTCGATCCCACCACGCTGGTCGAGCTGCCGCCGGGCGAGGTGGGCGAGATCGTCACGCACGGGCCCATGGTCTTCAAGGGCTACTGGGGCCACCCCGAGGCCACGGCCAAGGCCTTCATCGAGATCGAGGGCAAGCCGTTCTTCCGCACGGGCGATCTCGGCCGGCGCGACGAGGAGGGCTACTTCTTCATCACCGACCGCCTGAAGCGCATGATCAACGCCAGCGGCTACAAGGTCTGGCCCAGCGAGGTGGAGCTGCTGCTGTTCAAGTGCCCGCTGGTGCAGGAGGCCTGTGTGATTGCCGCCCGCGACGCCTACCGCGGCGAGACGGTGAAGGCCGTGGTGGTGCTGCGGGCCGAGCACCGCGGCCAGGCCCAGCCCGAGGACGTCATCGCCTGGGCGCGCGAGCACATGGCGGCCTACAAGGTGCCGCGCCAGGTGGCGTTCGCCGACGCGCTGCCCAAGAGCGGCAGCGGCAAGGTCATGTGGCGGTTGCTGCAGGAGGCCGAGCTGGCGAAGCCGGCGACCTGAGCACCCGTGTCTCGCGGTTCAGGCATCCTCTTCTGCCGGGTACAGGGGCGCTTGGGTCGGCGAGCGCGCCGTGGAGATCCAGTCTGTGGGCATCAACACGGGGTGCGCTTGGGTGGCTTGACCAGTTCTCACCCTGGCAGCGCCCGGGCCAGCACGAGCAGGGCCACGAACACCGCCAGCACTGCGAAGCCGCGGCGCAGCCACACGGCGCTGAAGCGCGGCGCCAGTCGGCGGCCAAGCAGCAGCCCGGTCACGCTGCCGGTCGCGAACGGCAGCGCGTCGGCCAGCGCCAGCTGGCCATGGGCGGCGGCCGCCGCCACGCCCGACAGCGCCACCAGCGCGATCACGCCCAGCGACGTGACCTGGATGCTGCGCAGGTCGAGGTTGGTGTGGCGGTCCAGCGCCGGCACGATGACGAAGCCGCCGCCGATGCCGAGCAGGCCGCTCAGCGCACCGGCCAGCGCGCCCACCCGGCCCAGCACCCAGGCGCAGCGCGGGGTCCAGCGCAGGCGCAACTCGCCGTCGTGGCGCACGCAGGCCGGCAGCGACGGCCGCGGCGCGCTGCCGGCGGCGTCGGGGTCGGCGCTGCGCCACATGCGCCAGGCGGTGAACAGCATGAAGGCCGCAAACACGCCCAGCAGCAGCGGCTGCGCCAGCCGCTGCGCCAGCCCCACGCCCACAGGCGCGACCAGCATGCCGGCAACCCCCAGCATCAGTGCCGCTCGGTAACGCAGCAGCCGGTCGCGCAGGCCCAGCAGCGCGCCGATCGCGCCTGCCAGACCCACCGCCACGAGCGACATCGCCGAAGCCTGCTGAACCGACAGGTGCATCACGAGCACCAGCAGCGGCACACCCAAGGCGCCGCCGCCAGCGCCCGTGAGCGCCATCAGCAGGCCGGCCACCGATCCCAGCGCCGCGAGGGCCAGAGCCTCCATCAGGCCGCGACTCAGGGCTTCTCGGCTTCGATGCCCGCGCGCCGCGCCAGCCGGTCGTGGATGCTGCGCGTGCTGCGCCACACGCCGAACACCACCAGCGGCAGCAGCGCACCCACCGCCACCTCGGGGTTCAGCGGGAGCCCCGCCGCTGCGGCGCCCTTGGCGCCGTACAGCAGCAGGCTCACCACGTAGTAGGAGATGGCCGCGATCGACAGCCCCTCCACGGTGGCCTGCAGCCGCAGCTGCAGCGCCTGGCCCTGCGCCAGGCGCGCCAGCAGCTGCTGGTTCTGCGCCTCGGTGGCGATGTCCACGCGCGTGCGCAGCAAACCGCTGGCGCGCTCCACGCGCGTGGCCAGTGAGGCCAGCCGCTGCGCCGAGGCCGCCACCGTGGCCACGGCCGGGGCCTGCCGGCGCTGCAGGAACTCGCCCAGCGTCTGCTGGCCGTGCAGGTAGGCCTCGCGCAGCTCGGCCAGTCGCTGCTGCATCAGCGCGTCGTAGGCGCGGGTGGCGTCAAAGCGGAAGGCGTACTCGGCGGTGGCACGCTCCAGGCGCGCTGCCAGCAGCACCAGCTCGTCAAGCAGCGTCTGGTCGGAGGCCTCGCGCGCCTCGAATCGCGCCGTCAGCGCCGACAGCTGCTGCTCGGCCTGCGCCACCTCGGGCAGCAGCGTCTTGGCCGCGGGCAGGCCCAGCAACGCCATCAGGCGGTAGGTTTCCATCTCGAGCAGGCGCTGCGAGATGCGGCCGGCGCGGGTTTCGGTGGTGCCCGGCGGCGCCACGACGAGGATGCGCTCGAAGCCATCGTCGGCGAGCAGGAAGTCGGTCATCACCGCCGAGTGGCCGTCGCGGCCCATGCGCGAAACCGCCACCGGACGGTCTCCGAACCACTGCCGTGCCGGCGCCAGCCAGTCATCGTTGGCGACCTCGGCATGCAGCATCACCAGCTCAATGGCCACGAGCACCTGGCCGGGGATGTCGCGCACCCAGTCTCGACCGAGGATGAGCGCGTCGCTCAGCGGCGGGTCGGTGGCGCCCAGACCACGGTCTTCGGGCAGGGGCTGGAACAGCGTGTACCGGGTGAATTCGGTGTGGCGCTCCCAGCGCAGCGAGCCGCCGGGCAGGCGCAGCCGCAGGAACTGACTGTCAAGGGCCTCGGCCGGCAGCCCGTCGTGGCCGGGCAGCCGCCGCAGGTGCTGCCACTGCGCACTGCGCGCGATGCCGTCGTGGCGCACCGCCACATACAGCACCAGCGCCGGCATGCGGATGCGCGCCGCCGGGCGGGCGTGCGCCTCGTCGTGCAGGCGTTGGCGCAAGGGATCGTCGGGCGGCAGCCAGTGTGCGGCAGGGGCAGGGGCGCGGGCGTTTTCGGTCATCGGCAGCGTCGGGCGGGCAGTGCGGGGTGCGTCCCTGCGAGCCTACGCGATCCGGCGACGCCGCGGCTGACCGGTGCCGCCCCATCCGCATGCCGGCGCTGGTGCTGTACGGGGCGGCGCGCCACGACGGCATCGCGGGCATCTTCGAGTGGCAGCTGCGCAACACCGCCCGCCAGCAGGTGCCGCCGGGCCTCGGCGTTGCACGCCCGCGGCGGTGGGATTGGCGCTGAGCGGCATACTGCCGACATGCACACCGCCGCCGCCCCCACCGCTGCCCAAACCCAAGAGCCCGTGCCCGGCCTGGCCGCGCTGGTGGTCAAGGAGGGTGTGGCTCTCGGTGGCCTGACCGAGCCGCAGCGCGCGCTGGCGCTGGGCTTCGTGTGGGCCGGACTGCCGCGCGCCGAGCTCACCGAGAAGGCCGTCAACGACGCGCTGAAGGCCCAGCTCGCGGGTGCCGCGCGCTGCCTTGGCACCGACCATGTCGAGCTGCGCCGTTGGCTGTGCGACGGCGGCTGGCTGCACCGCGACGGCTATGGCCGCGCCTACCGGCGGGTGGCGCCCGCGGCGCTGCCGCCGGCCTGCGCCGCGATCGGCCGCGCGCTGGAGGCCGCGTTCGACGACGGCTCCACCGCCGCCTGGGCCCACGCGCGCCGCGCCGAGCGCGAGGCCGCGCGCCTGGCCCGCCGCCGAGCCTTCGAGGCCCGGCCGGGTGCCGCCGCAGCGCCGTGAGCGGCGACGGCTTCGACACCCTGGCGATGCGCCTGGCACTGGACCAGGCGAACGAGGGCCTGCTCGCCGGGGAGGTGCCCGTGGGCGCGGTGATCATGCGGCGCAACGCCGACGGCTACGAGCTCGTGGCCAGCGGCTACAACCGGCCGATCACCACCCACGACCCCACGGCCCATGCCGAGATCGTGGCGCTGCGACGGGCGGCCCAGCGCTGCGGCAACTACCGGCTGCCCGACTGCGAGCTGTACGTGACGCTGGAGCCCTGTGCGATGTGCGCCATGGCGCTGCTGCACGCGCGCCTGCGGCGTGTGGTGTTCGGCGCCCCTGATCCCAAGACCGGCGCGGCGGGTTCGGTGCTGGACCTGTTTGCCGAGAATCGGCTCAACCACCACACGGCGCTGCAGGGCGGCGTGCTGGCCGGGCCCAGCGCCGAGTTGCTGCGCGGCTTCTTCGCCGAGCGGCGAGCGCGGCGGCGCGCGCTCTCGCCCGGCATGCCGCTGGCGCCCGACGTGCAGGCCGAGCGATGAGCCCGACACTGGTGCTGTGGTCGCCCTCGGGTGCGGTGGGCCGGGCGGCGACGCTCACGCGCGCCGCGCGGCGGCTGCAGGCCCTGGGGTTCGACGTGCAGGTGGATGCCGACGCGCGCGCGCGCCACCAGCGCTGGGCGGGCACCGACGTGCAGCGCCTGGCTGCGCTGCACCGGGTGGCCGCGTCGGCGCCCGGCGTCGCCATGGCCACGCGCGGGGGTGACGGCCTGACGCGGCTGCTCGATGCCGTCGACTGGCGGCTGCTCGCGCGCAGCGTCGAGCGCGGCACGCGCTGGGTGGGGCGGGGCGAGCTCACGGCCCTGCAACTGGCCCTGCTGGCCCACACCGGCGCCGGCAGCTGGGCCGGGCCCATGGCCTGCGACGACTTCGGCCGCGCCGACGCCGACGGTGGCGTCGACGACATCACCCGCGACTGCCTGACCGAGGCCCTGGACGGCTCGCTCGAGGCCGTGGGCTTCCGCACCACGCCGGGCTTCGACGGGCTGGCCGTGCGCGGCCTGCTCTGGGGCGGCAACCTGACGGCCCTGCTGTCGCTGCTGGGCACGCCGCACTGGCCGGCGCGGGCCGCGCGCGGGGGTGTGCTGTTTCTCGAAGACGCTCACGAGACCCCGCAGCGGGTGGAGCGCGCCTTGCTGCAACTGCGCCAGGCCGGCGTCCTGGAGCGCCAGCGGGCCGTGCTGCTGGGCCGCCTCAGCGGCGCGTGCGCGGCCTCGCCCAGCCGCAGCCAGGGTCTGCGCGCCGCTCTGGCCCGGGTGAGCGCCGGGCTCAAGGTGCCGCTGCTCGGCGGCCTGCCGTTCGGCAGCGTGCAGCCCGCGCTCAGCCTGCCGGTGGGTCGGCGCGTCAGGCTGGTGGTGCAGGGGCGCGACGTCCTGATCGGCTGGTAGGCCTGCGGGTCCGGGCGCGGACGCGGGTGCGCCACCTAGAATCCCCGCAGTCCATGGGGTTCCTGAGCCGCATTCGCGCACCCGCCATCGCCGCCCTGGCGCTGCTGGCTGCTGCCTGCAACAACAACCCCTGGCCCGAGGCCGACGCCGGCGGCAACACGCTGTTCTCCGCCGTCATCCAGAGCTCGCCGCGGCACCTGGACCCCACGGCCTCGTACTACAACGACGAGTCGGCCTTCACCTACCAGATCTACGAGCCGCTGTATGGCTACCACTACCTGAAGCGCCCCTTCGAGCTGGTGCCCAAGACGGCGGCGGCCGTGGTCGAGCCGCGCTACATCGGCAAGGACGGGCAGGTGCTGCCGCCCGACGCGCCGGCCGAGCAGGTGGTGGAGAGCGTCTACGACGTGCCGATCAAGCGCGGCATCCGCTTCCAGCCGCACCCGGCGTTCGCGCTCGACGAACAGGGCCGCCACCGCTATCACGCGATGAAGCCTGGCGAGCTGGGCAGCCGCCGCACGCCGGGGGACTTCGAGCACCAGGGCACGCGGGAGCTGGTGGCCGAGGACTTCGTCTACGCGCTCAAGCGGCACGCCACCACGCGCATCACGGCGCCGATCTTCAGCACCTTCGCCGAGTACGTGGTCGGCCTGAAGGAGTACGGTGCGCTCATCAAGGCCGAAGACGCCCGCATGCGGCAGGGGCTGGACCCTGCCAGCCTGGACAAGCCCTTCCTCGACTTCCGCCGCTGGCCGCTGGCCGGCGCCACGGCGCCCGAAAAGCACCTCCTGCGCATCCGCATCAAGGGCAAGTATCCTCAGTGGCGTTACTGGATGCAGCTCACTTTTCTGGCGCCCGTGCCCTGGGAGGCCGACGCCTTCTACGCCCAGCCCGGCATGGCCGAGCGCCGGCTGACGCTGGACGTCTGGCCCGTCGGCACCGGCCCCTACATGCTGGTGGTGCACGAGAAAGACCGCCGCCACGTGATGAAGCGCAACCCGCATTACCGCGGCGAGCCCTATCCCTGCGAGGGCATGCCGGGCGACCGCGAGGCCGGGCTGCTCGGCGACTGCGGCAAGCCCACGCCCTTCATCGACACGCTGGTGTCGACCGTGGAAAGGGAAGAGGTGCCGCGGCGCGCGAAGTTCCGCCAGGGTTACTTCGACGTCGAGGTCTTCGAGCGCACCGACACCGGGCTGCCCTACCGGGTGGACATGCAGGACAGCGAGGGCGTGCGGCGCGAGTACCTGGACAAGGGCTTCCGGCTTGCCCTCGGCTCCGACGTCAGCACCTGGTTCCTGGGCTTCAACATGCTCGATCCGCAACTCGGCGACGGCGAGCCCGGCCAGCTCAGTGCCGAGCAGCGCGAACGCAACCGCAAGCTGCGCCAGGCCCTGAGCATCGCCATCGACTGGGAGGAGTACAGCCGCATCTTCCCCGAAGACGCGGGCGAAACGGCCATGGGCCCGGTGCCGCCGGGCAACTTCGGCAGCCGCGAAAGCACCGAGGCCGGCGTCAACCCCGTCACGCACATCTGGAAGGACGGCAGCGCCGTGCGCCGCCCGATTGCGGACGCCAAGAAACTCATGGTTGAGGCCGGCTGGCCCGACGGCCGCCATGCCGTCACGGGCCGCCCGCTGGTGCTGAACTACGACTACTACGCCGCGCCCACGCCGACCAACAAGCCCCAGCTGGACTGGATGGTGCGCCAGTTCGCCAAGCTCGGCGTGCAGCTGGAGGTGCGCGCCACCGACAACAACCAGTTCCAGGACAAGGTGCGCAAGGGCAAGTACCAGGTGTTCTGGCAGGGCTGGCTGGCCGACTACCCCGACCCCGAGAACTTCCTGTTCCTGCTCTACGGCCCCACGGGCAAGACCCGCCACGGCGGTGAGAACACCGCGAACTACGTGAACGACGAGTACGACCGCCTGTTCACGCAGATGAAGACGCTGCCCAACGGCGCGCAGCGCCAGGCCGTGATCGACCGCATGGTGGCCATCGCGCAGCACGACGCGCCCTGGGCGATGGGCTACTTCCCTTACGTGAGCGCGGCGCACCAGCGCTGGGTGAAGAACTACAAGCCCGCCATCCTGATCCGCGACCACGGCCGCTACCTCAAGCTCGACGTGGCCGACCGCGTGGCCGCCCAGGCCGCCTGGAATCAGCCCACGTGGTGGCCACTCGTGGCCATCGTGGCGGCGCTGGCGGCCTTGGTGGCCGTGGCGCGCGCGCAGTTCCGCCGCCGCGAGCGCACCAACGCCCGCGGCGAGTTGCTGGGCTGAGGGCAGGGCAGGCCATGCTGCGCTTCATCCTCCGCCGCATCGCCTACGGGGCGCTCGTGCTGCTGGGCGTGAACCTGCTGACCTTCGTGCTGTTCTTCACCGTGAACACGCCCGACGACATGGCGCGGCTCAACCTCGGCGGCAAGCGCGTCAGTGCCGAGGCCATCGACAAGTGGAAGGCCGAGCGCGGCTACGACAAGCCGCTGTACCTGAACACCGCCGCGAGCGGCACGCGCCAGTTCACCGAGACCATCTTCTGGGAGCGCTCGGTGTCGCTGTTCGCGCTGCAGTTCGGCCGTGCCGACAGCGAGAGCGGGGGTGACATCGGCGTGGAGGTGGCGCAGCGCATGGCGGTGAGCCTGCAGCTGGCGCTGCCGCTGTTCGTGCTGCAACTGCTCGCCAGCACCGCGTTTGCGCTGCTGCTGGTGATGTTCCGCGGCAGCGCGCTCGACTTCTGGGGCGTCGTGGCCTGCGTGCTGATGCTGTCGATCTCCAGCCTCTTCTACATCATCGTCGGGCAGGTGCTGTTCTCGCGTGTGCTCATGCTGGCGCCCATCAGCGGCTACGCGCCGGGGCTGGACGCGGTGAAGTTCCTGCTGCTGCCCATCCTGCTGAGTCTGGTGGCGCGGCTGGGCGGCGAGGCGCGGCTGTACCGCGCGATGTTCCTCGAAGAGGTGGCCAAGGACTATGTGCGCACCGCGCGCGCCAAGGGCCTGGCTGAGCACGTGGTGCTGGGCCGGCACGTGTTGCGCAACGCGCTCATCCCCATCATCACCTCGGCCGGCAGCTACCTGCCTTACGTCTTTATGGGCAGCCTGGTGTTCGAGAGCTTCTTTGGCCTGCCGGGCCTGGGCGCCTACGTCATCGAGGCCATCGGCAAACAGGACTTCGCGGTCGTGCGCACCATGGTCTTCGTGGGCTCGCTGCTGTACATCGCCACCTACGCGCTGATCGACATCGCCTACACGTGGGTGGATCCCCGCGTGCGGCTCGCCTGACCGGGCCACGACGCCATGCCCAAGATCGTGATCCTGTGGACCGACGCCGCCGTGTGGCTGATGCTGGCGGCGCTGCTGGCCTACGGCGTGGCCGTGTGGCGCGCGCCCGAGAAGCGCCAGCGCTGGGGCCGCGTGTTCCGCGACGGCGCGGCGCTGGCCAGCAGCATCGTGCTGCTGCTGGCCCTGGGGGTGACGCTGCTCGACAGCGTGCACTACCGGCCGCTGCTACCGCCGGCACCGGGCGCTGCGGCTGGGCCGCCGGCCTACGACACGCGCACGCGCTCGCTGCTCGACGCGCTGCTGGCCGACCTGGTGGACGGGCGCGAGAGCACCTACTCCAAGCCGCTGGCCTACCTGGGCTTCACCAAGGAGTCGGTGGTGGTGGGCGGCGAGGTGCAACGCTTGGCGCCGCGCCTGCAGTTCGGCGGCGCGCACCTGGCCGAGCCGGCCACGCAGTGGCTGCCCGACCTGGTGCGCCGCGCCTCGCTGGGCCTGGCGGCCGGGGCGGTGGGGGCGGCCGTGGCGGTGCTGCTGCTGGTGGCGGCGCTGGCGCGGGCGCGCGGCGCGGGCCTGGGCACCACCTGGCGGGCCGTGCGGCGGCGCGAGCTGCCCGTGCCCTGGCACGTGGCGGTGGCCACGCTTGCGGTCGTCGGCCTCGTCACCGGCCCGGCCACGGCGCTGTCGGGCCCCTACCACCTGCTGGGCACCGACCTCACCGGCAACGACGTGCTCTACCAGTGCCTCAAGAGCATCCGCACGGCCTTCGTCATCGGCAGCCTGGCCACGCTGGCCACGCTGCCGCTGGCCGTGGGGCTGGGGCTGGTGGCGGGCTACTTCCGCGGCTGGGTGGACGAGGCCATCCAGTACCTCTACACCGTGCTGTCCTCGGTGCCCAACGTGCTGCTCATCGCGGCGCTGGTGCTGATGGTGCAGGTCTTCCTCGACCAGCACCCGGAACTGTTCGAGACCGGCGCCGAGCGCGCCGACCTCAAGCTCTTCATGCTGTGCGTGGTGCTGGGCCTGACGGGCTGGGCCACGCTGGCGCGGCTGCTGCGCGCCGAGACGCTGAAGCTGCGCGAGCTGGAATACGTGCAGGCCGCCACCGCCTTTGGCATCGGCCACGGCCGCATCCTGGCGCGGCACGTGTTCCCCAACGTCGCGCACCTGATGCTCATCGTCACGGTGCTGGAGTTCTCGTCGCTGGTGCTGTACGAGGCCGTGCTCAGCTACGTGGGCGTGGGCGTGGACCCGTCGATGAACAGCTTCGGCGGCATGATCAACCTGGCGCGCGTCGAGATGAGTCGCGACCCCGTGGTGTGGTGGAGCTTCGCCTCGGCCTTCGGCTTCATGGTGGCGTTGGTGCTGGCGGCCAATCTGTTCGCCGACGGCGTGCGGGATGCCTTCGACCCGCGCTCGCGGCTGTTCCGCGCGCGCCGCCGCATCGCGGTGCCACGCGGGGGCTGAGCATGCTGGACGCCCGTGAACTGAGCGTGGAGCTCGACGTCGAGGCCGGCGTCGATGGCGCCGTGGTGCGGGCGCTGGACGCGCTCTCGCTCAGCATCGAGCGCGGCGAGACCTTCGCGCTGGTGGGCGAGAGCGGCTGCGGCAAGAGCATGACGGCGCTGGCCCTGATGCGGCTGCTGCCCGACAACGGGTTCGTCACGGGCGGCGACGTCCACCTGCGCGGCAAGCCCGGCGAGGGCGGGGACGTGGACGTGCTGGCCCTGCCCGAAGCCGGCATGCGCCGCGTGCGCGGCGGCCGCATCGGCATGATCTTCCAGGAGCCCGGCACCAGCCTGAACCCGGTGATGACGGTGGGCCGGCAGGTGGTGGAGGCCATCGAGGCCCACACCCCGCTGCGCGGCGGCCAGGCGCGGGCGCGGGCGCTCGAGTGGCTGGCGCGTGTCGGCATCCCCGAGCCCGAGCGGCGCTTCGACGACTACCCCTTCCGCCTGAGCGGCGGCCAGAAGCAGCGCGTGATGATCGCGCTGGCGCTGGCCGCGGAGCCCGACTTCCTGGTGGCTGACGAGCC
>JAUMBF010000069.1:0-5604 GCA_032115875.1 Rubrivivax sp. | reverse complement strand
GCCGCCTGCGCCGTGGTGGCATCCGTGATCTGCATCGTCGGAACGCCGGTGCCCGTGATCACCGCGGTACCGAGCACGTTGGTGATGCCGGTGGCGCCCGCCCAGTTGAAGTTGTCTACCGTCAGGCGGTCGATCGCGGTGTCATTGTTGGCGCCGACCTGGAAGGTGCTGGTGCCGGTCGAGGCCAGGATCGCGGTGCCGTTGAACTGGGTGCCGCCCAGGGTGCGGGTGGCTTCCTGCGCCAGTTGCACGAACTCCTCGTTCAGGCTCAGGCGGTCGTCGGCGTCGTTGGTGCCGTTGGCCGACTGCACCGCCAGTTCGCGCATGCGCTGGAACAGGTCGCCGACGCGGCCGAGCGCGCCTTCTGCCGCCTGCGACAGTGAGATCGCGTCGTTGGCGTTGCGAATGGCGACGTTCATGCCGCGCACCTGGACGTTCATCCGCTCGGCGATGGCCAAGCCGGCGGCGTCGTCCTTGGCGCTGTTGACGCGCAGGCCCGAGCTCAGGCGTTGCATCGAGGTGGCCAGCGAGCTCTGGCTGTTGGTCAGGTTGCGCTGGGCGTTGATTGAGACCAGGTTGGTGTTGATGGTCTGAGCCATGTGAAATCTCCAAATTGCGATGGTTGACCCTAGGCGTTTGCTTGGCGACAGCCGCCGGCCCCGCCTCATGAAGCCCGCGGCGGCCGCCTGCAACGCCCCCGGCCCGTGGTGGCCCTTTACTGCCGCCGCCGCGCCGGGGAACTCGCCCGGGCCTTCCGTTGCCATCGGTGCCTGCGGCGCTGCCGCGTCGACATCCGTGGCCCCTTGGGGTCCGGACCCCGCGGCTCCGAACCGGCGGCCGCGTTGAAGCCGTTTTCGTCGGCAGGCCGCCGAAGCTTTAGGGCCTGCGACACTTTTTGTGTCGGTACCCGGCGGAACAGCGCCCTGGCGCCGGTGCAATTCGGCCCATCGGGCGTCCTGACGCGGCGAGAACATCCGCCGGCACGCGCGGCTGCTTTCGGCCCGGGTGCCCCAGCCGGTGCCACGAGGGCCCGGCCCTTGCTGGAGTCCACATGCCTCGCAAACTGCACATCGGCGGCAAGGTCCGCAGTCCCGGCTGGGAAAACCTCAACGTCCTGCCCGGTCCGGCGGTCGATCACGTGGGCGACGCCGTGGACTTGGGCCGCTTCGCCGACGCGAGCTTCGCCGAGATCTATGCCTCGCACGTGCTCGAGCACTTCGACTACAACGGCCCGCTGCTCAAGGCTCTGAAGGAGTGGCAGCGTGTGCTGGTGCCCGGTGGCGTGCTGCGCCTGTCGGTGCCCGACCTCGACGTGCTGGCGCACCTGCTGCTGCAGCGCCACCGTTTCGACGTCAATCAGCGCTTCCAGATCATGCGCATGATGTTCGGTGGCCACGTCGACGCGCACGACGTGCACCAGGTGGGTCTGAACGCCGAGTTCCTGGCCGGCTACCTGCAGGCGGCGGGCTTCGAGACGGTGCAGCGCGTGGCGCGCCACGGGCTGTTCGCCGACACCTCCGACATGGTGGTGGACGACACGCCGATCAGCCTGAACGTCAATGCCGTCAAGCCGGTGACGGTGGCGGTGCCCGCGCCGGCTTCCGGCGAGCCCGTCCTGCTCTGAGGAGCGAGCCGATGAGTTCAGTGGTCACTCCTGTTCCCCGCGTCGCCACGCGCCACAGCCCCGGCGCCCGCCACTGGAAGGCCGGTTGCGATCACCTGGCCCGCCGCGACTGGGCCGCCGCGGCCAGCGCCTTCGAGCGCGCCACGGAGGCCGCACCCAACGACGTCGTCTATTGGCTGAACCTGGCCAACGCCCGGCGCCACGCCATGACGCCCAAGCTCGCCGAGCAGGCGGCGCGCCGCGTGCTGGCGCTGCAGCCGGGCCACCCGCTGGGTCTGCAGCTGTTGGGCGAGGTGCTCGGCCAGCAGCACCGCTACGCCGAGAGCTTGGAGGCGCTGGCGCAGCTCGAGTCCGGCGGCACACTGGAGCCCGAGGCTCTTCTGCGCCAGGCGATGATGCTGATGGCGCTGCAGCGCCCCCATGAGGCCTTCGAGGTGCTGATGCGCGCCCTGGCGCGCAGGCCCGCCATGGTGCGGGGCCATGCCGTGCTGGCCGACGCCTGCCGCGACCTCGGCCTCAAGCGCGAAGCCGTCGAGTGCATGAAGACGGTGCTGGCACTCGAACCCGACAACCTCGAGGCGATGAGCCACCTGTCGTACGAGAAGCGCCACATCGCCGACTGGAACGAGCTCGAGACCGACATCGCCCGCATCGCGCAGGCCCTGGCCACGAGCCCGCCGGGCCTGGCGCGCGTCAACGCGGCCTTCGGCACGCTTTCGCTGCCACTGCCGGCGGCCCTGCAGCGCGTGGCGGCCGAGCAGGAGTCTGCGGCGATCGCCTGGAGCGCACCGTCGCTGCCGCCGCTGGACGCCGCCGAGCAGGCCGCGCGCCGCGCCGGCCAGGCCGCTGGTGCGCCACTGCGCCTGGGCTTCGTGAGCTACGACTTCCGCGAGCACCCGGTTTCGCAGCTGTTGGTGGAGATGCTGGAGCGCCTCGATCGCAGCCGCTTCGAGACCGTGCTGTACAGCAGCGGTCCCGACGACGGCTCGGCGCTGCGCGCGCGCATCGCCGCGGCGTCTGACCGCTTCGTCGACATCCGGGGTTTGGCGGACGCCGAGGCGGCAGCCCGGATCCGCGACGACGGCATCGACCTGCTCGTGGACCTGATGGGCCACACCCGCGGCCACCGTCTGGGCGTGTTCGCCGCGCGGCCGGCGCCGGTGCAACTGGGCTTCCTCGGCTACCCGGGGACCACAGGCGCCAGCTTCATCGACTACTTCGTCGGCGACGCCATCACCGCGCCGCTGGCGCACGAGGCCGACTTCAGCGAGAAGATCGTGCAACTGCCGGGCTGCTTCCAGCCCAACGGGCGCTGGCGGCCGCTGCCGCAGCCGATGTCGCGCGCCGAGGCCGGCCTGCCCGAGGATGCCTTCGTGATGTGCGCGTTCAACCACACCTACAAGATTGGACCGCAGGCTTTCGACATCTGGTGCCGCGTGATGCAGCGCGTGCCGCGCGCCGTGCTGTGGCTCAAGGAGACGAACCGCCAGCTTCACGACAACATCCGCCGAGAGGCCACGGCACGGGGCATCGCGCCCGATCGCATCGTCTTTGCGCCCGTCCTGTCCTACGAAGCGCACTTCTCGCGGCTGGCGCTGGCCGACGTGTTCGTCGACACTTGGCCCTACAACGCCCACACCACCGCGGCCGATGCCCTGTGGGCCGGCGTGCCCGTGCTCACGCTGCCGGGGCAGAGCTTCGCCTCCCGAGTGGCCGCCAGCGTGCTGGCCGCGGTGGGGCTGGAAGGCTTGGCCATGGGCTCGCCGGCCGACTACGAGGCCGCCCTCGTGACCCTCGCCACCGATCCCGAAGTGCTGCCCGGGCTGCGTGCACATCTGGTGGAGAACCGGCAGCAGCTGCCGCTGTTCGATACCGAGGGCTACACGCGCAACTTCGAGACCATGCTGCAGCTGCTTTGGCAGCGCTGGTGCGACGGGCGCGCACCGGCGAACCTGCCCGTCGAGGCCTTGCGGGCGGCGGGCTGATCAGGCGCTCAGCGGACCGGCGGCCGCGTGGCGGGCAGCCTGTCCTCCGAGCGCGCCACGAGGTACGCGTACAGGTCCATGACGTGCGCGTCGACCCCCGGCTCGCCCTCCCAGGCGGGCATGGCCAGCACGCCGCGGCGGCGCTCGACGACGTCGTCGACCAGGGTCTCGCGCGGCGAGCCCTGGCCGGGCGGCAGCATGTCGGCCTCGTAGCGGCGCAGCACGAGGTCGACGAAGCGCTGCGGACCCAGGCCTTGCACCCGCAGCAGCAGGTTGGGGGCGCCACCCGCACCGTCGGCGGCCGTGCCGTGGCAGGCTGCACAGCGCTGCTGGTACACGCGCCAGCCGCCGTAGACGGAGCCGGGCAACTGCGCCGCCCTGGCCCGCTCGCGCGCGGGTTCGGTGTTGCGCCACTGCACGGCGCAGCCGGCCAGTGCCGCGGCGAGGAAGGACAGGGCGATGCGGGTCGGGGTGTTCATGCGCCGATGCTGGGGCGCGCGCCGTCAGCGCGCCTTGACCTGGCGCAGAGCGGGCGCGTGCCGGTGGCGCGCGATACTCCGCGGCACCGGAGGATCCCGTCATGCGTTCGCCCCTCGACCCCTGCTTCGTGCTGCCCTGGTACGAGTTCCCCGAGATCCAGGCGCTGGAGCCGCGCGAGAAGGCGCGCCTGGTGGAAGACGCCGCCGAGCGCGTGACGACGCAGCCACCGATGCTGTGGGCCTGGGCGCTGACCCTGGGCGTGCTGGCGATGCTGGCCATCGTCTACCTGCAGCCGCTGCGCGACGCGCCCTTCCTGCTGGTGCTGGGCGGCGCGCTGGCCGCCTTCGTGCCGCTGCTGGTGGTGCGGCGCGCACTGGTGCACCGCACAGCGCTGCAGCTGCTGGCCGCGCGCTGAAGGCGGCCACCCGCTTCTTCACGCTCACCCGCGCTCGCGGAACTCCGGCGCGGCAGCGATGCCGCCCAAGAAGGCCTCGGCCCGCGCCAGTTGTTCCAGGCTCACGTACTCGTCGGCCTGGTGGGCTTGACCGATGCTGCCGGGGCCGCACACCACGGTGCTCATGCCCGCGCGCTGGAACAGGCCGGCCTCGGTGCCGAAAGCCACCAGCGTGGTCTGCCGGCTGGCCGCCAGGCGCTGCGCCAGCCGCACGGCCGGCTCGTCCGGCGCCGAGCTGAAGGCCGGCATCGACGCGAAGCGCTCGAAGCGGAAGCCGCTGGCTGGGTCCACCGCCTGCATCGCGGGCTCCAGCGCCCGGGCGCGCTGCTCGACGCGCGTCTGCAGCGCCTCGGCGTCGGCGCCCGGGGGCAGGCCGGGCAGGTCGCGGAACTCGTAGTGCACGCGCGCCAGCTCGGGCACGATGTTGTCGGCCACGCCGCCGTCCAGGCGGCAGACGGCGGCGGTGGTGTAGGGCACGTCGAAGCCCTCTTGGCGCGCGCCGTGCTCGCGCAGCTCGTCGGCGAGGTCGGCGATGGTGGCCACCAGGCGCGCCGCGGCCTCCACCGCGTTCACCGACTGCGGCGTCAGCGACGAGTGCGCCGCCTTCCCGTGCACGCGGCAGCGCCAGCGGTGCACGCCCTTGTGCGCCAGTGCCGGCACCATCAGCGTGGGTTCGCCCACCACGCACATCGCCGGGGCGATGCCGGCTTCGCGCAGGTCGGCCACGAGGCCCCGCGCGCCGAAGCCGCCGGTCTCCTCGTCGTAGCTGAAGGCGAAGTGGATGGGGTGCGGCAGGTCGGCCTCCAGCCAGCCGCGGGCCTGCGCCACCACCAGGCCGATCCAGCCCTTCATGTCGGCGCTGCCGCGGCCGTACAGGCGGCCGTCGCGCAAGTCCGCGCCCAGTGGGTCGACGTGCCAGTCCTGGCCGTCCCAAGGCACGGTGTCGGTGTGGCCCGACAGCACCAGCCCGCCGGCCGTGGCCGGGCCCAGCGTGGCGAAGAGGTTGGCCTTGCGGCGCTCGTCGTCCCAGGTCAGGCGCAGCGGCACCTTCAGGGCGCGCA
>JAUMBF010000068.1:0-11371 GCA_032115875.1 Rubrivivax sp. | reverse complement strand
TCAGGTCGCGCAGCGTCACGTAGCTGCCGGCGCGCTTGGAGATCTTCACCTCCTGGCCGCCGCGCATCACGGTGATCATCTTGTAGAGCACGTAGTCGGGGTAACCGGCGGGGATGCCCGCACCCGCGGCCTGCAGCCCGGCGCGCACGCGCGCCACGGTGCCGTGGTGGTCGGTGCCCTGCACGTTGATGACCTTGGTGTAGCCGCGCTCGAACTTGGCCAGGTGGTAGGCCACGTCAGGCACGAAATAGGTGTAGAGGCTGCCGTCGCGAGCCTTGGTGTCATCGCCCGAGGGCGATGACTTGCGCATCACGCGGTCCTTGTCGTCACCGTAGTCGGTGGTGCGCAGCCACAGCGCACCGTCCTTCTCGTAAGTCTTGCCGCTGGCCACCAGACGCCTGACGGTGTCCTCGACGCGCCCGTCGGCATACAGGCTGCTCTCAAGGTAGTAGTGATCGAAGCGCACGCCGAAGGCCTGCAGGTCGAGGTCCTGCTCGTGGCGCAGGTAGGCCACGGCAAACTGGCGGATGCCGTCGAGATCGGCCGCATCGCCGCTGGCCGTGAAGGCGCGGTCGTCGGCGGTCACCGACTTGCGTGCGGCAAAGTCAGCGGCGATGTCGGCGATGTAGTCGCCGTTGTAGGCCGGCTCGGGCCAGTCGGCGTCGCCGGGCTTGCGGCCCAGCAGCCGCGCCTGCGTGCTGGTGGCCAGCGTGTTGATCTGCACGCCGGCATCGTTGTAGTAGAACTCCCGCAGCACATCCCAGCCCTGGCTCTGCATCAGGTTGCAGATGCAGTCGCCCAGGGCGGCGTTGCGGCCGTGGCCCACGTGCAGCGGACCGGTGGGGTTGGCCGAGACGAACTCCACCATCACGCGCCGGCCCTGGTGGCGGGCGCTGGTGCCGAAGCTCTCGGCCGCGGCCAGCACCTCGGCCACGACGGCCTGCTTGGCGGCCGGCGCCAGGCGCAGGTTGACGAAGCCGGGGCCGGCGATCTCCAGCGACTGCACCCAGCGCTGCACGGCCGGCTGCTGCTGCAGGCGCGCCACCAGCTCGGCCGCGATCTCGCGCGGGTTCTTCTTGAGCGCGCGCGCCATGCCCATGGCGCCCGTGATGGCCAGGTCGCCGTGGCTGGCCTGCCGGGGGGTTTCGAACGTGGCGTCGGGCGCCGCCTGGCCGGTGCCGCCCGCCATCTGCGAGAACACCGTCTGCAGCGCGTCGCGCAGGGCCTGCGTGGCTTCGATCATGACGCAGGATTCTACGGGGGGCCTTCGAACTGGCCGCTCCACGGCCGCCTGTTCGGCGCTTCGGGCGACGCCGACACAGGCACCATGGACAGCCCGTGTCGCCCCATCATGCTCCCCTTGGACAGGTCCTGCCCACGGCCACGCCCGGCGCGGGGCCGGGCGCCGCGCCAGGGCTGCCATCGCGCATCGGCAAATACGTGGTGCTGTCCAAGATCGGCGAGGGCGCCACCAGCGAGGTCTTCCTCTGCCACGACCCCTTCAACAACCGCAAGGTGGCGGTCAAGCGGGTGCGCAGCCACGGCCTGGCCGGCAGCCGCGAGCAGCACTACCAGCAGCGCTTCTTCGCTGCCGAGGCCGCGCTGGTGGGCCAGCTCCAGCACCCCAACGTCGTGCAGATCCTGGACGCGGTGGCCGATCCGGAGACGCCCTACCTGGCGATGGAGTACGTCGACGGCGTGACGCTGCGGCGCTTCTGCCGCGCCGACCGGCTGCTGCCCGTGGCGCAGGTCATCGAGATCGGCTTCAAGTGCGCGATGGCGCTGGGCTATTGCTTCCGACAGGGGCTGATCCACCGTGACGTGAAGCCGGCGAACCTGCTCGTCAGGCTCGACGGCGAGCACATCACCGACGTCAAGGTCACCGACTTCGGCAGCGTCTTCAACACCGCCACCGACCAGACGCAGGTCTACCGCGTCGGCAGCCTGGCCTACATGTCGCCCGAGCAGCTCGACGGCGATGCGCTGGACTGTCGCGCCGACATCTATTCGCTGGCCGTGGTGCTCTACCACCTGCTGGCCGGCCGCCCGCCCTTCGACGCACAGCAGCAGGCGGCGTTGATGCACCAGATCTACCACGGCCAGCCGCCTCCGCTGGGGGCGCTGCGCGATGGGCTGCCCAGGGCCCTGGTGGACTTGGTGGAAAGGTGCCTGGCGAAGTATCGCGAGCAGCGCCCCGCCAGCTGGGACGAGTTCGCGCGCGCACTCAGCGCGGCCGGGGCCGAGTGCCGGAGCAGCGCCGTCGGCGGCCGCGGTGCGCGGCAGGAGGTGCTGGACTCCGAGCGCTTCACGCTGCTGCGCAGCCTGGAGTTCTTCGCCGACTTCGGCGACGTCGAGCTTTGGGAGGTGGTGCACCGCGCCGCCTGGCACCGCCACGGCTACGGCGACGCGCTGTACCGCAAGGGCGAGGAGGGATCGAGCTTTCACATCGTCACGCAGGGCCGGGTGGACGTCTACCGGGACGGGCGCAACGTCGCCAGCCTGGGCGCCGGCAGCACGGTGGGCGAGATGGCCTACCTGGCGCCGAACCCGGCGCTGCGGCGGCACACGGTGGACATCCTCGCGTCGCAGCCGGCCACCACCCTGTCGTTCACGCCCGACAGCCTCGAGCGGCTGGGCCTGTCCACCCGGCACCGCTTCGACAAGGCCTTCATCAAGGTGTTGGTGCGCCGGCTGCACGAGGCGCAGGAGGCTGCGGCGCTGCGGCGCTGAGCGCTGCGCCAGCGCCCTCTCGCGGCCTGCACCCCGGCTGTCGCGGGGCCGCAGTGGACCGCACCGCGCCGGTCTGGTGCAATGCTGCCGATCCGGCCGTCGACGGCCTGCAACCGAAGGAGTGCCCCATGCTCAAGCCCAGTCTCATACTTGCCTGCGTCGGCCTGCTGATGGCCACCAACGCCTACGCGGGCGACTGCGCCAAGATGGCCGACGAGAAGAAGCTCGCTGGCGCAGCACGAGCCAGCTTCATCAAGAAGTGCGAGCAGGACAGTGCACCCGCGCCGAGCGCGGCCTGCGAGAAGAGCGCCAACGACAAGAAGCTGGCCGGTGCCGCCCGGACCAGCCACATCCGCAAGTGCATGGCCGACGAGGCGGCCAAGAAGCCCTGAGCTACCGTGCAGCAGTCCGGCGCAGCCGATCAGGCGGCGGCCCAGTAACCGGGGTCGCCGAAGCTGTGCTTGACGAAGTCGATCCACAGCCGCACGCGCAGCGGCAGGTGGCGGCGTTGCGGGAACACGGCGTAGATGCCGTTGGGCGGCGCGGCATAGGCTTCGAGCAGCGGCACCAGACGCTTGGCGGCGATGTCGCCCTCCACCTCCCAGGTGCTGCGCCAGGCGATGCCCAGGCCCTGCACGCACCAGCGGTGCAGCACCTGGCCGTCGCTGCAGTCAAGCCGACCGCCCGGCCGCAGGTGCGTGACCTGCCCGTCCACCAGGAAGGCCCAGCCGCGGGTCTGGCTGGCGTCGCTGCTGAGCGTGAGGCACTGGTGCCGGGTCAGCTCGGCCGGTGAGGCCGGCGTGCCGGCACGCGCCAGGTAGTCGGGCGCGGCCACGCACAGGCGCCGGTTGTCGGCCAGTCGCAGGCTCACCAGGCTGCTGTCGGGCAGGTCGCCGACGCGGATGGCACAGTCGAAACCCTCGTTGACGATGTCGACGACACGGTCCGAGAGGTTCAGGCTCAGGCTGACCTCGGGGTGCTGCGCCAGAAAGGCCGGCACCAGCGGCGCCACATGACGGCGGCCGAAGCCGGCCGGGGCCGTGATGCGCAAGTGACCGCTCGCCTTCACGCCGCCCGCGGTGACGCTGGCCTCGGCGTTGGCCAGGTCGGCCAGCAGGCGCTGGCCATACTCCAGGAAGGCGCTGCCCTCGTGCGTGAGCGTGATGCGGCGCGTGGTGCGCACCAGCAGCTTCACGCCCAGGCGCTCCTCCAGCGCGTCGATGCGGCGGCCGATGACCGCTGGCGCCACGCCTTCGGCCCGCGCGGCGGCCGTGAGGCTGCCCTTGGTGGACACCGCAACGAAAGATTCGATCTGCTTGAGGCGGTCCATCGTGACGCTGATTATGCGCACGCAGCGCAGGAATACCTGCCTTCAAAGCCACTTAATCCTTCCTGGATTGCTGAATAGAGTTCCTGCATGGTCTTGAAAGCCGTCCTCTTCGACGCCTACGGCACGCTGTTCGACGTGCACAGCGTCGGCCTGCTGGCCGAACAGCTGTTCCCGGGGCAGGGCGAGCGGCTGTCGCTGGCCTGGCGCGACAAGCAGCTCGAGTACACGCGCCTGGTCAGCATGAGCGGCGGCGAGCGCTACCAGCCCTTCTGGGCGCTCACGCGGGCCGGGCTGCGCCACGCCGCCGCGAAGCTGGGCCTGGCCCTTGCGCCCGAGGCCGAGGAGCGGCTGATGAGCCAGTACCGCCACCTCAGCGCCTTCGCCGAGAACCACGGCGTGCTGACGGAGCTGGCGCGGCGCGGCGTGACCACCGGCATCCTGAGCAACGGCGACCCCGAGATGCTGGCCGTGGCCGTCAAGAGCGCCGGCTTCGAGCCGCTGCTGCGGCACGTGATCAGCGTGCACCCGGCGCGCCGCTACAAGACCGACCCCGCCGCCTATGCGCTGGGCACCGCCGCGCTCGGCCTGCCGGCGCGCGAGGTGCTGTTCGTCAGCAGCAACGGCTGGGACGCCCTGGGCGCCACCTGGTTCGGCTACACCACGCTGTGGGTCAACCGCGGCGGCGCGCCGGCCGAGGCCTTGGGCCCGCCGCCCACCTTCACCGGCACCTCGCTGCGCGCGGTGCTGGAGCACTTTCCCGCCGTTGCCTGAAACCCCGCCCACGATGCCCAGGAACCCTGCCATGCGCACCGCCATCCATTCCCTGCACGTCGACACCGCCCTGGCCGCCTTCGTCAACGACGAGGTGCTGCCCGGCACCGGCGTGGACACCGCCCGCTTCTGGGCGGGCTTCGACGCCCTCGTGCGCGACCTGGCCCCGCGCAACGCCGAGCTGCTGGCCGAGCGCGACCGCCTGCAAGCCGAGCTCGACGCCTGGCACGAGGCGCACCCGGGCCCGATCGGCGACCTGCCGGCGTACAAGGCCTTTCTCAGGCGCATCGGCTACCTCGTCGATGCGCCGGCCCACGTGGCCTGCACCACGGCCCACGTCGATGACGAGCTCGCGCGGCTCGCCGGCCCGCAGCTGGTGGTGCCGATCCTGAATGCCCGCTACGCGCTCAACGCTGCCAACGCGCGCTGGGGCTCGCTGTACGACGCGCTGTACGGCACCGACGTGATCGCCGAGTCGGGCGGCGGTGAGAAGGGCACCGGCTACAACCCCGCGCGCGGCGCCAAGGTCATCGACTACGCGCGCCGGGTGCTGGACCAGGCCGTGCCGCTGGCCGGCGCCTCGCACCGCGACGCCGCCGGCTACCGCGTCGAGGGCGGCCGCCTGGTGGTGGCGCTGAAGAACGGCGGCAGCACCGGCCTGGCCGACCCTGCCGCCTTCGTCGGCCACCAGGGCGACGCCGCGGCGCCGAGCGCGGTGCTGCTGCGCCACCACGGCCTGCATCTGGACCTCCGCATCGACCGCCACCACCCCATCGGCAAGACCGACGCCGCCGGCATCGCCGACCTCGTGGTCGAGGCGGCGCTGTCGACCATCCTTGACCTCGAGGACTCGGTGGCCGTCGTCGACGGCGCCGACAAGGTGCTGGCCTACCGCAACTGGCTGGGCATCCTGCGCGGCACGCTGACCGAAGAGGTGGCCAAGGGCGGCCGCACCGTCACCCGGCGGCTGGAGGCCGACCGCACCTACACCGGCGCCGACGGCCGGCCGCTGGTGCTGCACGGGCGATCGCTGCTGTTCGTGCGCAACGTCGGCCACCTGATGACGAACCCGGCCGTCCTGTGGGGCGACGGCCGCGAGATCCCGGAAGGCATTCTCGACGCCGTCATCACCAGCACGATCGCGCTGCACGACCTCAGGCGCCTGGGCACGCCGGGCCTGCACAACTCGCGCACCGGCAGCGTCTACGTGGTCAAGCCCAAGATGCACGGCCCGGCCGAGGTGGCCTTCGCCTGCGAGCTGTTCGGCCGCGTCGAGCAGCTGCTGGGGCTGCCGCAGGACACCGTCAAGCTCGGCATCATGGACGAGGAGCGCCGCACCAGCGTCAACCTGCGCGCCTGCATCGCCGCGGCGGCCAGCCGCGTGGCCTTCATCAACACCGGCTTCCTGGACCGCACCGGCGACGAGATCCACACCGCCATGCGCGCCGGCCCCATGGTGCGCAAGCCGCGCATGAAGATGGCCAACTGGCTGCGCGCCTACGAGTTCAACAACGTGCAGATCGGCCTGGCCTGCGGGCTGCGCGGGCGCGCCCAGATCGGCAAGGGCATGTGGGCCATGCCCGACCTGATGGCCGAGATGATGAAGGACAAGGTCTCGCACCCGCAGGCCGGCGCCAACACCGCCTGGGTGCCCAGCCCGACGGCCGCGACCCTGCATGCGCTGCACTACCACCAGGTGGACGTGGCCGCGCTGCAGCTGAGCATGGAGGCCTTCGCGCAGCGGCCCGACGCGCCGCAGCTCGAGGCACGGCTGCTCGACGCCATCCTGCAGGTGCCCGTGGCACTGGTGCCGTTCTGGACGCCGCCGGAGGCGCAGCAGGAGCTGGACAACAACGTGCAGGGCATCCTGGGCTACGTGGTGCGCTGGGTCGACCAGGGCGTGGGCTGCAGCAAGGTGCCCGACATCCACGATGTCGGCCTGATGGAAGATCGCGCCACGCTGCGCATCAGCAGCCAGCACATCGCCAACTGGCTGCGCCACGGCGTGGTGACGGCCGAGCAGGTGCGGCTCAGCTTCCAGCGCATGGCCGCGGTGGTGGACGGGCAGAACAAGGGCGACCCGCTGTACGAGCCCATGGCCGGGCACTTCGACACCAGCATGGCCTACCGCGCCGCGCTGGACCTGGTGTTCCTGGGCGAGCAGCAGCCCAGCGGCTACACCGAGCCGCTGCTGCACGCGTGGCGACTCAAGAAGAAGGCCGCGCAGGCCGCGGCGCAGGCCGCCGCGAGGGCCTGAGTCAGGCCGCAGCCACGCGCGCCTGCGCCCGCAGCCGCGCCAGCATGTAGCCCGCGGCCTGCGTGAGGTGTTCGCGGGCCAGCGCCTCGGCGGCGGCAGCGTCGCCGGCCACCACGGCGGCCAGGATGGCGGCGTGCTGGTCCCAGATGTCGCGCGGCTGCTCGTCGCGCACCAGCACCTCGGCCATGGCGCGCTGCAGCTGCGTCCAGTGCGCGGCCATGGCCGGGGCGATGAGCGGGTTGCCCGACAAGTCGTACAGAAAGCGGTGGAAGGCCTGGTCGGCCGCCACCATCGCCGGCAGCTGGCCCGCGGCCACGGCGGCGCGCCCGGCGGCCACCAGCGCCGCGCCCTCGGCGGCGGCGCGCGCCGCGCCGCGCTCGGCCGCCCGGCGCGCGGCCAACCCCTCGATCACCGCGCGCAGCTCGTAGACCTGCTCGATCTCGTCGGCCACCAGCGGCGCCACCTCCAGGCCGCGGCCCGGCGCCTCGCGCAGCACGCCCTGCTCGCGCAGCAGCAGCAGCGCCTGCTGCACCGGCTGGCGCGACACGCCCAGCTGCTGCGCCAGCTGCTCCTGGATCACGCGGCTGCCGGCGGGCCAGCGCCCGCTGGCGATCTCGTCCAGCACCGCGTCGCGCACCTGCTCGGCCAGGGTCGGGGCCACCGCCATCGTCTTCATGGCGCGCAGTGTAGGCCGGCTGGCCTCTTGATGAACTCCGAATTCAGAGTTCTAATGGCCCAGTCCTGAGACACACCGTCCCACCGCGCCCGCCGCCTGCCGGGGGCGCTTCACCGCCGGAGGGCCCGATGGCCGAGACCCCGCACCGCAGCGTCGCCGAATGGGTGGCGCGTTTCCTCGTGGCCCGCGGCGTGGACCGCATCTACGGCCTGCAGGGCGGCCACATCCAGCCCATCTGGGACTGGCTGCACCGCCTGGGCGTGCGCATCATCGACGTGCGCGACGAAGGCGCCGCCGTGCACATGGCGCACGCGCACGCCGCCCTGGGCGACCCGCGCGGCCCCGGCGGCGTGGGCGTGGTGATGGCCACCGCCGGCCCTGGCGTGACGAACTGCGTCACCGCCATCACCCACGCGCACCTGGAGCGCGTGCCGGTGCTGCTGATCGGCGGCTGCCCGCCGCGCCCGCAGGACGACCTCGGCCCGCTGCAGGGCATAGCCCACGCCGCCATCCTGCAGCCGGTGACACGCGCCTCGCGCACGCTGCGCACGGCCGACCAGATCGTGCGCGATCTCGACAAGGCCTGGGCCCTGGCGCTGGGCGACGGCGGCGCGCCGGGGCCGGTGTACGTGGAGATCCCCACCGACGTGCTGCGCGAGACCGTGCCCGAGGCCCTGGTGCTGCCCGAGCACCTGCGCCCGCACACCCGCCCGCCGCTGGGGCCCGATGCCGCGCTGGTGGCCGAGGCTGCGGCGCTGCTGCGCGCCGCGAAGCGCCCGTTGGTCGTCACCGGCCGCGGCGCCCGCGCCTCGGCCGGCTGCGCCGCGGCGCTGGAGCGGCTGCTCGATGCCAGCGGCGCCGTCTACCTGGACACGCAGGAAAGCCGCGGCCTCATCGACCCCAGCCACCCCGCCGTGGTGGGCGCCGTGCGCGCCCGAGCCATGCACGAGGCCGACTGCGTGCTGGTGGTGGGCCGCAAGCTCGACTACCAGATGGCCTACGGCTCGCCCGCCGTGTTCAAGGCCGCGCGCTTTGTGCGCATCGCCGACCACGCCGACGAGCTGCGCGACAACCGCCGCGGCGAGGTCGAGCTGCTGGCCGACCCGGCCCGGGCGCTGGCGGCGCTGGCCCAGGCACTTCAGGGCCCGGCGCCCACGCTCGACCGCGCCTGGACCGGCGCGCTGCGCGCCGAGCACGAGCAGCGCGCCGCCAGGCACCTGCAGGCCATGGCCACCGCCCCGGCCGGCGAGGACGGCCACATCCACCCCAACCGCATCTTCGCGGCGCTGCGCGGGCAGCTGGCACCCGACGCCATCACCGTGGCCGACGGCGGCGACCTGCTGAGCTTTGCGCGCATGGGCCTGCAGACGCGGCACTACCTCGACGCCGGTGCCTTCGGCTGCCTGGGCGTGGGCACGCCCTACGCGGTGGCCGCGGCGCTGCGCTACCCGGGGCGGCAGGTGGTGTGCGTGACGGGCGACGGCGCCTTCGGCATCAACGCGATGGAAATCGACAGCGCGCAGCGCCACGGCGCGCGCTGCGTGTTCATCGTCAGCAACAACGCGGCCTGGAACATCGAGCGGCTGGACCAGCAGATGAACTACGGCGGCCGCGTCGTGGGCACCACGCTGGCCTGGAGCGACTACGCCGCGATGGCCCGCGCCTTCGGCCTGCACGCCGAGCGCGTGACCGACGCCGAGCGCCTGCCCGGCGCCATTGCCGACGCGCTGGCGCACGCGGCCAGCACCGGCCCGGCGCTGATCGACGTGGTGACGACGCAGCACGCGCTGTCGTCCGACGCCGGCAAGGGCCTGGGCTGGGTACCCGACCGCCAGGCACTCACCGCCTGGGACGAGGCTGAAGCCGCGCGGAGGCTCTCGTGAGCGCGCAGGCGCTGCTGTCGTTGTCGGACTCGGTCGCGGCCCACGCGCGCACGCAGCCATCGCGGCCGGCGGCGCGCGACTCGCGGCGCGCGCTCACCTGGGCGCAGTGGGACGAGCGCGCCAGCCGGCTGGCCAACGCGCTGCTCGGCCTGGGCCTGGCGCGCGGCGACCGCGTCGCGCTGCTCGGCCACAACGCGCTGGAGTGGCTGGAGCTGTACGCGGCGCTGTCGCGCGCGGGGCTGGTGGCGGTGCCCATCAACTTCCGCCTCGCCGCGCCCGAAGTGGCCTACATCGTGCAGCACGCCGAGGCCCGGGCCTTCGTGGTGCAGGAGCGCCTGCGCGGCGTGGTCGAGGGCCTGCGCGGCGAGCTGCCGGTGGCGCCCGGGGCCTGGGTGCTGTGGGGCCACGAGGCGCCCGCACCCGGCTGGCAGGACTACGAGGCGCTGATCGCCGCCGCCTCGCCCGTGCCGCCCCGCGTGGCGGCGCGGCCCGAGGACCTGTTCGCGCTGATGTACACCTCGGGCACCACCGGCCGGCCCAAGGGTGCCATGCGCAGCCAGGGCGGCAATGCGCTGATCGCCTTGTGCACCGCCCTGGAGTTCGGCCTCACGCGCGACGACACCGGTTTGCTCGTGATGCCGCTGTGCCACGCCAACTCGCTGTACTTCGGCGTGACCTTCGCGATGCTGGGCGCGCAGATTGTGGTCGACGACCGCGCGAGCTTCGACCCTGAGGCCTTGCTGGCCGTGCTGAGCCGCGAGCGCATCAGCTTCACGTCGCTCGTGCCCACGCATTACGTGATGATGCTGGAGCTGCCCGAGGCCACGAAGGCCCGGTACGACCTCGCGCGCGTGGGCAAGCTGCTCATCTCATCGGCCCCGGCGCGGCGCGAGACCAAACTCGGCGTGATGCAGCTGTTCCCGAACGGGCGGCTGTTCGAGCTGTACGGTTCCACCGAGGCGGGGTGGGTGACGATCCTCCGGCCGGACGAGCAGCTGGCCCAGCTCGGCTCCGTGGGCCGCGAATGGGCCGGCAGCGGGGCGATCAAGCTGCTCGCCCCCGACGGCACCGAGGTGCCCGACGGCGAGGTGGGCGAGCTGTACTCGCGCACGCCCTGGGTCTTCGACGGCTACTGGCGCAACCCCGAGAAGACCGCCGAGAGCTTTGCCGGCGCCTGGTGTTCGGTGGGCGACCTGGCGCGCCGCGACGCCGACGGCTACATCCACCTCGTCGACCGCAAAAGCCACATGATCATCAGCGGCGGCGAGAACATCTACCCCTCGGAGGTCGAGGCCGTGCTGGCGCAGCACCCGGCCGTGCAGGACGTGGCCGTGGTCGGCCTGCCCGACGCCAAGTGGGGCGAGACGGTGTGCGCCGCCGTGGTGCCGCGCGCGGGCCCGGACGGGTTGGCGCCGGCCGACCTGCAGGCCCAGCTCGATGCGCTGTGCCGCGACAAGTTGGCCGGCTTCAAGCGCCCGCGCGCGTGGCGGCTGATCACGCCCGAGGCGCTGCCGCGCACGGCCACGGGCAAGGTGCAGCACCGGCTGCTGCGCGAGCGGCTGATCCAGTCGCCCTGAGGCGGGCCCCGCCTCGGGCGCAGAACGCCCTTGGTGCGCGCCTCAGGCGCAGAACGACCTCGATGCGCGCCTCAGGCGCAGAACGACCTCGATGCGCGCCTCAGGCGCAGAACGACCTCGATGCGCGCCTCAGGCGCAGAACGACCT
>JAUMBF010000067.1:0-4100 GCA_032115875.1 Rubrivivax sp. | reverse complement strand
TCGGCGTAGTAGCGGCAGAAGTCCACGGCCTCGCGCACCTCGGCCACGCAGTCGCCCAGCGTCTTGTGCGCCTCCTTGACGAGCAGGCCGCAGAACTCGGGCAGGCGCGCGTCCAGCGCGTCGGCGGCGGTGCGCAGGAGGGCGGCGCGCTCGGCCAGCGGGCGCCGGTGCCAGGCCTCGAAGCCGTGGTGCAGGCGCTGCATCGCGGCGTCGGCGTCGGCCGGCGTGTCCACGGGCGGCGGCGCCAGGCGCGTGAGCGCCACGGCCGCTTCAAGCGGCGCGCGCTGGGCCACGCAGGCCAGGTCGACGCCCGTGCTGTTGGCCCGGCCCTCGCCGTACAGTGCCACCGGCAGCGGCAATGCGGGCTGGGCTTGCGTGGCGATGGCGGCCTCCAGCGGCGAGGCCAGCAGCGCCTCGGGCGCCACGGCCGCGTCGGCCAGCTGGTGGACGAAGCTGCTGTTGGCGCCGTTTTCGAGCAGCCGGCGCACCAGGTAGGCCAACAGGTCGCGGTGCTCGCCCACCGGGGCGTAGATGCGAAGCGGCGGGGGCCCGTCCCCGCCGCGTGCGGCACTCCCGCGGGCCAGCACCTCGCGGTACACGCCCTCGCCCATGCCATGCAGGCGCTGCAGCTCGAAGGCCGCCCCTCGCGCGGTGGCCAGCTGCACGATGGCCGCGATGGTGCCGGCGTTGTGGGTGGCGAACTGTGGATAGATCACCGCGTGGTGCTCGATCAGCCGCGCCGCGCAGGCCAGGTAGCTGGCGTCGGTGTGGTGCTTGTGCGTGAACACCGGGTAGCCGGGCAGGCCGGCCTCCTGCGCGCGCTTGATCTCGCCGTCCCAGTACGCGCCCTTGACCAGCCGCACCATGAAGCGCAGGCCGTGGGCGTGGGCGATGCGCGCCACCTCGTCCACCACCGCCAGCGCGCGCGTCTGGTAGGCCTGCACCGCCAGCCCGAAGCCGGCCCACCGCGGTTGCGTGGCCGCGACGTGCGCGGCCAGCGCCTCGAAGAGGGCCAGCGACAGCTCGAGCCGGTCGCTCTCCTCGGCGTCGATGGTCAGGTTGAGGTTGGCGGCCGCCGCATCGTCGACCAGCGCGCGCACGCGCGGCAGCAGCACGGCGGCCACGCGCTCGCGCTGGGCGTCTTCATAGCGGCTGAACAGGGCGGAGAGCTTGATGCTGATGCCGTCAGCGGCCATCGGCGAGGCGGCCACGCGGCCACCGGCGATGCTGCGCAGGGCGTTGCGGTAGCTGGTGAGGTAGCGCTCGGCATCGGCCTCCGTGCGTGCGCCCTCGCCGAGCATGTCGTAGCTGAAGGTCAGGCGCGGCTGGACCTGGCGCTGTGCAGCGGCTTCGTCCATGGCTTCGCCGATGGTGCGCCCGAGCACGAACTGCCGGCCCAGCAGCTGGATGGCGCGCACCGTGGCCGCTACCACCGTGCGCGAGCCCAGGCGCTGCAGCAGGCTGGGCGGGTTGTCGCTCGAACCGGCCGAACCAGGCAGGAAGCGCTTCGACAGCGCGATGGCGTTGGCCGAGAGCTGCGCCAGCATCTTGTGCGGGCCTTCGGCCGGGCTGCCCTCGCCGTCGAAGTCGGCGCGGCCGAGCTGATCCGCCGTCAGCGCGATGGCCGTCTCGGCGTCGGGCACGCGCAGCAGCGCCTCGGCCAGCCGCATCAGCGCCAGGCCCTCGCTGCTGGAGATGGGGTACTCGCGCAGCAGGCTCTCCAACGCCCAGAACGGCGCCGGCTGCTCGCGCACCGCGTGCACCCAGGGCGTGGCCTCAGCCACCACCGCCGCCCAGTCCAGGCGGCCGTGCAGCTGCTGCCGCACCGCGGCCACCACCTCGGGCTCGGGCCGGTAGGGGAAGGGCAGGCGCGGGGCGGGGTCGAGTCGGGTGCTCATGGCGGGGGTGGCCGGCGGGGGTGGCCGGCGGGTGTGGACGATGCGCAGCTTAGGCCGCCCCAACCCGCACGCGATTCGGTTTTGGGCCCGTCTGCCGGAGAATTCGTCACCATGGACACCCGACCCGACGCCGACAGCCTGGCCCGCGACCGCGGCCTGGACAAGATCGACCGCCGCATCCTGCGCGTGCTGCAGGCCGACGGCCGCATCAGCAACCTCAAGCTCGCCGACGAGGTGCACCTGTCACCCACCGCGGTGCTGGAACGCGTGAAACGCCTCACCCGCGACGGCTACATCCTCGGCTACGAGGCGCGGCTGAACCCCGTCAAGCTGGGGCAGGGGCTGCTGGTGTTCGTCGAGATCCTGCTCGACCGCACCGTGCACGACGTGATGGACAGCTTCAAGGCCGCCGTCCAGGTGCGCCCCGAGATCCTGGAGGCCCACCTCGTGGCCGGCGGCTTCGATTACCTGCTGAAGACGCGGGTGGCCGACATGGCCGCCTATCGCGAGTTCATCGGCAGCGTCATCTGGACGCTGCCCGGCGTGCGCGAGACGCGCACCTACGCGGTGATGGAGGAGGTCAAGAGCACCTCGCTGCTGCCGGTCTGACGGGGCGGCGGCCGCAGGCCGTTCCAGCAGGTGCGCTGCACGAGCTCGACGATCTGCGCGTCGGTATAGGCACCGCCGGCTTTCAGGTAGGCGGGCACGGGGTCGCAGGCGCGGGCGTAGATGGTGTAGAGCACCAGCTCGGGGGGCAGCGTGGGGTCGATGTCGCCATCGGCCTGGGCCTGCAGGATCCACGCGCCCATGCGGTCGGAGACCTGCATCAGCAGATCGAGGTAGGTCTTGTGCGCCACCAGCTCGGCGCGCAGCGAGCTGTTCTGCGAGGGCACGCTGGGCATCTCGCCGCCGAGCTGCATCTCCAGCGCCCAGCCCGACAGGGCCATCAGGCGATCGATTGCGCTTGCGCTCGCGCGCGCGGCCTGCTGGTCGATCATGGCCAGTGCGCGCTCGAGCAGCCGCACCATGGCCGCAGCGGCCAGGGCTTCCTTCGACGCGAAGTGCTTGTACAGGCTGGCCTTGGCGATGCCGACATCGGCGGCGACCTCGTCCACCGTCATGAGGTCGAATCCCTTGTCGGCCAGCAGCCGGTTGACGGCGGCGATGATCGCGTCTTCGCGGACGCGCAACACTTGTTCCTTGAAAGACAAACGGCTCATGCCGAGATTCTAAGATTCGCAGGTCGCAAGACGACCCCGCGGTCACCGAAAGACCGCGGAGTCTGCCCGGTGGCGCTCAGGCCACGCGTCGCCGCCGGCCCCAGCGAGCGCGCCAGCCCTGGCCCGGTGGCGGCGCTGCCTGGGTGACCGGCTCCGCCCCCGGGAGGCTGAGTTCCAGTCCGAAGGTGGTGCCGAAGTCGGCCGGGTCCGGCATGGCGGCAGCCTTGGGCCGAGCACGCCAAGCCGTGAACCAGCGGGTGAAGGAGCGTTCGGTCTTGTTCATCGGGCACCTCGGCGGCGTGGGTGGTGGGCGTGCGTCCGACAGTGTCGATCTCCGCGCACCGGGGCGAGCAGCCGAACAGGGCCGGCGACGTGGGCCAGTTCACGGGTTCCCGGTTTTCGTGTCCCGGGGGGCCCTTGAAAGCGCGCGCCTCATCAGCCCCGGGGTGTGGCGATGGCGGGTTCCGTGGCGATCGACGTCGACGCCTCGAACGCCTGCACCGTGCTCGGCACGGCCTGATCAGCCACCTCTGCCGCAGCTACCGGCTGGCGGCCTTGTAGGCCGCGACGGCCTTCTTCAGTGTCTCCAGCGGCTCGCAGGGGCTGGCGATGCCGCAGGCCCGCTGCAGCCGCACCAGGTAGGCCTCGGCGGCGGGCAGGTCCTTCTTCATCAGCGCCAGCTCGCCCACGTACTCCAGCGCCCCCAGGTGGTTGGGGTCGATGCGCAGCGCGGCGTCGTAGAAGCGCTGCGCGCCCGCGAGGTCGGGCGTGGCCTGCTTGCGCAGCACAAAGCCCATCAGGTTGTTCCAGTCGGCGCTGCGCTCCTGGTTCAGGCGCCGCAACTCGGCCAGCGCCTCGGGCCAGTGCCCGGCCTTGATGTGGCCTTGCGCGGTGGCCAGCGGAGCCGCGGCCGGGGCGCTGTAGCGCGGGGGAGGTGGGGGCTCGGGCGTGGTGTCGGCGGCTTGCGCCCGGGGCGCCAGCA
>JAUMBF010000066.1:0-11465 GCA_032115875.1 Rubrivivax sp. | reverse complement strand
CGCCCGATGTGCAGGCCGTGCCGCCAGATCGGCGGCCCGACTTCGTGGCCGCGTCGAGCGCTTCGATGCTGTGTCGCCCCAGGTGACCCTGTCGGATGCCGGGTGCCCGGCGGCCCCACGTTTCGGGGCCCGCTGCCGCCCACGCTCCTCGTTCCTAGTCGTCCGGCCTGAAGCTGATCAGCAGCATCGGCGGTACGCGGCCGTCGCTGTCGGCGGGCAGGCGCGGCGTGCGGTCGACGGCGCGCAACACGGCCTCGTCCCAGTCGGGGTGGCCACTGCGCTTGACGAGCCGGCGCGAGATGACGGTGCCGCCGGGCGCCAGGGTCACCTCGACCTCGGCCACGGCCCGCGCCGGTGCACTGCCGGTATAGACAATGTTGGGCAGGATCGCCGCTTTCACCCGGCCCTGGTAGGCCGCCGACGGCGCGCCGGCCTGCGCGGCGCTGCCGACGCCCGGCGTGGCGTTGGCCTGGCCGAGCATGCGGCGCAGGTTCTCCTCGCGTTGGCGCGCCAGACGCTCCTCGGCGGCCTTGGCCTCGGCTTGCGCTCGGGCCTCGGCGCCGCGGCGTTGCGCCTCGGCCTCGCGCTGCGTCTGGCGTTCCGCCTCGGCGCGCCTGCGCTCACGCTCACGCCCGAGCGCGATGTCCGGTGAAGGGGCCGTCACCGCCGGAGGTGGCGTCGGCGCGGCGGCCGGCGCGGGCGGGGCGGGTGCCGGGGGCGCCGGGGGCGCGACGACCGGCGGCGCGGCCAGCTCGGGCACGGCGGCCCACAGCTCGGCGGCCACCGGCTCGGGTGCGCGGGTCTGCCAGTCGACGCCGATCGTCAGCGCCGCCACGAGCGCCGTGTGCACGGCGAGTGCCAGCGCTGCTGCCGCGCCCAGCCCGCCGGGCGGCTGGGGTGGCAGCACCGGCGAGGGCATCGGGGCCAGGGTCATCTCGGGTCCTTCTGTCCGCTCAGCGCCTGCAAGAAGGCGAGTCGCGGACGCGATTCATGGTCGCACAGGCTCTCAACCCGCCTGCTTGACCGAAAGCCCGACGCGGCGAACGCCGGCACGCTGCAATGTGTCCATCACGCGCACCACGCTGTCGTAGCGCACGTTGCGGTCGGCGCTGATGACCACCGGCACGTCCGCCGCGGCGGCGCCGCCGGCCGCTGACTGGCTGCCGCGCACGCGCGCCGCCAGCTGTGCCAGCGGCACCGCCACGGGCTCGGCCGCGCCGTCGACCTTGATGCGCAGCCGCTCGTCGCTGCCGACGATGACCTCGATCACCGCTGGGGGCCGTTGCTGGCTCTTGCCGACGCTCGGCAGGTCGACGACGCCGGTGGTGATCAGCGGCGCCGTCACCATGAAGATGATCAGCAGCACCAGCATGACGTCGATGAACGGGACCATGTTGATCTCGTTCATCGCGCGTCGGCTGCGCGTGCCGCGGGAGACGAGAGCGGGCATGCTGATGGACCTTTCAGCGGTTCTGCGTCGTGGCCGCCACCGCGGCCCCGGCCGCGCCGGTGCCGCCAGCGTTGCGCTGCAGGATGTTGGAGAACTCCTCGATGAAGGTCTCCATCTGCGTGGCGATGCGGTCGATGTCGCGCGCGAAGCGGTTGTAGGCAACCACCGCGGGGATGGCCGCGAACAGACCGATGGCCGTGGCCACCAGCGCCTCGGCGATGCCGGGCGCCACGCTGGCCAGCGTCACCTGCTGCAGGTTCGACAGGCCCACGAAGGCGTGCATGATCCCCCACACCGTGCCGAACAGACCCACGTACGGGCTCACGCTGGCGACGCTCGCCAGGAAGCTGAGGTTGCTCTCGACGACGTCGAGCTCGCGCTGGAAGCTCGCGCGCATGGCGCGGCGCGCGCCGTCGAGCTGCGCGCCGGGGTCGAGCCGCTTCTCGCGCAGCTTGAGGAACTCGCGCATGCCGCTGGCGAAGATGCGCTCCATCGGCGCGCTGACGGTCTTCTGGCTGATGGCGGTGTTCAGCTCGGTGAGGCTGCGGCCGCTCCAGAACTCGCGCTCGAACTCCTCGTTGAAGCGGCGCACGCGCCTCAGCCCGAAGAGCTTGCTGAAGATCACCGTCCAGCTGGCCAGCGAGGTCAGCAGCAGGCCGGCCATCACCAGCTGCACCACCAGACTGGCCTGCATCACGAGGGCAGTGATGGACAGATCGACGTTGTTCATGGGGGCGGGCTGGGCAGGGGCGGGGAGTCTTTGAGGGCCCGCTGGATGACGCTGGGAATGCGGCAGGGTCGCAAGGTTGCGTGATCCACGCAACCGATGCGGATATCGCCCTCGGCCAGCAGCGTGCGGCTGCGCCAGGCCTGCTGGCGCAGCCGCAGCGATGCGCTGCCGTGCGTGAGCACGGCCACGGTGAGGTCGATATGGTCGTCGAGTCGTGCAGGGGCGTGGTAGCGCACGGTGGTGTCCGCCACCACGAAGATCGTGCCTTCGCGCTCGCGCAGCGCCTGCTGGTGCACGCCCAGGCTGCGCAGCCACTCGGTGCGGGCGCGCTCGAAGAACCTCAGGTAGTTGGCGTAGAAGACGATGCCGCCTGCGTCGGTGTCCTCCCAGTAGACCCGCACGGGCCAGCGGAACAGCACGCGATCGGCGTCGCTGATCGGTGGGGTCATCGGAGTTCGCGAGCCAGTCGGGCCAAGGCGGTGTCGAGCTGCGCCAGGCTGCTGGCGAACGACAGCCGCACGTAGCGCTCGGCGGCGTGCGGGCCGAAGTCGCGGCCGGGTGTGAGCGCCACGTGCGCGGCGTGCAGCAGGCGCTGGCAGAAGTCCCAGCTGCTGGCGGCGTGGCGCGAGCAGTCGAGCCAGGCGTAGAACGCGCCGTCGGGCACCACCGGCACCGGCAGGCCCAGCGCCTCGAGTGCCGGCACCACGTGGTCGCGGCGGCGGCGGTACTCCTCGCGGCGCCGCTCGCACTCGGCCAGCGAGGCCGGCTCGAAACAGGCCAGCGCCGCGTGCTGCGCCAGCGTGCTCGGGCAGATGTAGAGGTTCTGCGCCAGCCGCTCCACCGGCGCCACCAGTGCCTCGGGCAGCACGAGCCAGCCCAGCCGCCAGCCCGTCATGCCGAAGTACTTGCTGAAGCTGTTGATGCTGACGATGCTGTCCGCCAGGCCGGGGCCCTGCAGCGCCAGCGCCGTGCGGCCGTAGCGCACGTCGTAGCTCAGGCCGAGGTAGATCTCGTCGACCAGCGTGACGCCGCCACGGGCGGCCACCTCGGTGGCGATGGTGGCCATCTCGTCGGGCGCGATCGAGGTGCCCGTGGGATTGCCGGGGCTGGCCAGCAGCACGCCGCGCGTGGCGGCCGTCCAGGCCGCGCGCACGCCGGCAGCGTCGGGCTGGAAGCGCGCCTCGGGCCCGGCCGGCAGCAGCCGCGGCGTCGCACCCGTGGCGGCGACGAAGTGACGGTTGCAGGGGTAGCTGGGGTCGGGCATCAGCACCTCGTCGCCCGGCTCGAACAGCGCCAGGCACACGAGCTGCAACGCCGCCGAGGCCCCGGCCGTGACGACGATGCGTTCGGGCGCCACGTCCACGCCGTGGTGCTGCCGATACCACGCGGCGATGCGCTCGCGCAGCGCCGGCAGCCCGGTGGCCTGGGTGTACTGCGTCTGGCCGGCGGCCAGCGCCGCTGCGGCCGCGGCCTGCACGGGCTGCGTGGCCGTGAAGTCGGGCTCGCCGATGTTGAGGAACACCATCGGCTCGCCGCCCCGGGCGGGGTCGCAGGCCGCCGACGCGGCGATGCCCGCGGCCGCCTTGGCCAGCTCCATCACGTAGAACGGTTCGATGTGCTCGAGCCGTCGGGCCAGACGCGGCGCGGTCATCGCGCGCAGCGCCTCACGAGGCCCGGCGCGCGCGGCCGGCGGCGGCCTCTTCGGGGCGCAGCTGGCCGGCGCACTTGTCGAGCACGCCATTCACGTACTTGTGGCCGTCGGTGCCGCCAAAGGCCTTGGCCAGCTCGACCGCCTCGTTGATGGCCACGCGGTAGGGGATCTCGACGCAGCGCGCCAGCTCGAAGCAGCCGATGAGCAGCGCCGCGTGCTCCACCGGCGACAGCATCGAGGTCTTGCGGTCGACGTGGCGCGCGAGCACGGCGTCGAGCGTGGCGGCCTCCTCGATGCAGCCGTGCAGCAGCGCGTCGAAGTGGGCGCGGTCGCACTTGTCGAAGTGTTCCAGCTGCGCGACGTGCGCCTCGACCTCCCGGGCCGGGGCGGCGGCCACCAGCCACTGGTACAGGCCCTGCAGCGCAAACTCGCGCGAGCGGCGGCGCGCCGATCTTGGCGCAGCGCGGCGCGGCGGCGCGGTGGACGTCTCGGTGTCGCTCACGAGAGGTCTTCCATCAGGTTGGCCATCTCCACCGCCACGCGCGCGGCGTCGCGGCCCTTGTCTTCGGCCCGGGCCCAGGCCTGGGCTTCGTTCTCCACGGTGAGGATGGCGTTCGCCACAGGGATCTGGTGGTCGAGCGCCACGCGCGCGACGCCGGCAGCGCTCTCGTTGCACACCAGCTCGAAGTGGTAGGTCTCGCCCCGGATCACGCAGCCCAGAGCGATCAGCGCGTCGAACTCACCGCTTTCGGCCATGGCCTTCAGAGCGACCGGAATCTCCAGCGCGCCGGGCACACTGACGTGGCGGATGTCCGACTCGTCGACCTCGAGCCGCTCGAGCTCGGCCAGGCAGGTCTGGGCCAGCTTGCGCGTGAGTTCGTCGTTGAAGCGCGCGCGCACGATGCCGATGCGCAGGCCTTCGCCGGCCAGCTCGGCCGCCTGTCCATGATCAGCGCCTTGCATGGTGAAGGGGCCCGCGAGGACCGTTGGTTGGGGTGGGGATGCTCATCGAGGGGTTCAGGTGCCGGCCGCGACGAAGCCGGTGATCTCCAGGCCATAGCCGGCCATGCTGGGCATGCGGCGCGGGCTGCCGAGCAGCCGCATGCGGCGCACGCCCATCTCGCGCAGGATTTGCGCCCCCACGCCGTAGGTGCGCAGGTCCATCTGCGCCTTGGGCGGCAGCGCCGTGGCGGGCTCACCCACCAGCGCCGGCAGCAGCGCACGCGCGTCGGCGCTGGCGTTGAGCAGCACGGCCACGCCGGCCGGCGAGCGCTGCAGCGCCTGCAGCGCCTGCGCCAGCGGCCACGAATGGCCACCACCGCGGGCGTCGAGCAGGTCCAGTGCGGTGAAGGGCTCGTGCACACGCACCAGCACCTCGTCGGTGAGCTGCCAGCGTCCGTGGCGCAGCGCGACGTGCACGCCGCCGCCTTTGTCGCGGAAGGCCAGGCACTCGAACTCGCCGTGCGGCGTGACCAGGGTGCGCGCGCCGACGCGCTCGATCAAGGTCTCGTTGCGGCTGCGGTAGCCGATGAGATCGGCGATGGTGCCAATCTTCAGCCCGTGCTGGCGCGCGAAGACCTCCAGGTCCGGCAGGCGCGCCATGGTGCCGTCTTCGTTCATCACCTCGCAGATCACCGCGGCCGGCGACAAGCCGGCCATGGCTGCGAGGTCGCAGCCGGCCTCGGTATGGCCGGCGCGCATGAGCACGCCGCCATCCTGCGCCTGCAGCGGGAAGATGTGGCCGGGCTGCACGAGGTCGGACGGCTTGGCCTCGCGCGCCACGGCGGCCTGCACGGTGCGGGCCCGGTCGGCGGCGCTGATGCCGGTGGTCACGCCGGAGGCGGCCTCGATCGACACCGTGAAGGCCGTGCCGTGCTGGGTGCCGTTGCGCGTGGTCATCGGCGGCAGCTGCAGTCGTTCGCAGCGCTCGCGCGTGAGCGTGAGGCAGATCAGCCCTCGTGCGTGCCGGGCCATGAAGTTGATGGCCTCGGGCGTGACGTGGTCAGCGGCGAGCACGAGGTCGCCTTCGTTTTCGCGGTCTTCCTCGTCGACGAGGACAACCATGCGGCCGGCCGCCAGCTCGGCGACCAGCTCCGGGACAGGAGCGATGGGCATCGCCGGATTCTAGGCGGGGGGGCGCCGCAGCCGCAGGCGCAGGTCGCCGCCCACGGGCCTGACCTCGTGCCACTGCCATCGGGGGGCGTCCGCCAGATGGGCCGGCGGGGCCAGCCGCATCAACGGATGGCCGTGGCCCAGCAGCACCGGGGCCAGGTAAACCAGAAGCTCGTCCACCAGCCCGGCGGCCAGCCAGGCGCCGCCCAGCGTGGCACCGGCTTCGACGTGCAACTCGTTCACCCCTCGGGCCGCGAGCGCGGCCAGCAGCAAGGACAGGTCGATCCGACCATCGTGCGCCGGCAACGACAGCAGCTCCGCGCCGCGCGCCACCAGCGCGGCAGGTGCCGACTCGACGGGCTCGGCACCGACGATCAGCAGCGGGCCTGCGGCTTCGAACAAGCGCGCCGACGCGGGCGTGCGCCAATGGGAATCGAGCACCACGCGCAAGGGCTGGCGCGCGGTGGGCACCAGCCGCACGTCCAGCCGCGGATCGTCGGCCCGGACCGTCCCGATACCGCTGAGCACTGCGCTGGCCCGACGGCGAAAGGCATGGCCGTCGGCGCGGGCCTGCGGCCCGGTGATCCACTGGCTGCGACCGTCTTCGAGCGAAGTCACGGCATCGAGCGAGGCCGCGGCCTTCAGCCGCACCCAGGGCCGTTGGCGCTCGAAGCGGCTGAAGAAACCGATGTTGATCTCACGACAGGCGACAGCGATGTCCTCGTCGGCGGCGTCCACCACCAGCCCGGCGGCGCGCAGGCGCTCGATGCCAGCCCCGGCCACCTGCGGAAAGGGATCGCGCACGCCCACCACCACACGCGCCAGGCCGGCGGCCACGAGCGCGTCGCAGCACGGGGGTGTCCGCCCGTGGTGGGCGCAGGGCTCCAGCGTCACCCAGGCCGTGGCGCCCCGGACCATGTGCCCCTGCGCGGCGGCGTCGCGCAGCGCCATCACCTCGGCGTGCGGCCCCCCGGCCTGCTGTGTGGCGCCACGGCCGAGCACGCGGCCGTCGGCAAGGCCGATGACGCAGCCCACGCGCGGATTGGGATCGGTCAGGCCGATGACCGACTCGGCCAGCGACAGGGCCTCGAGCAGACGCTGCCGGTCCAGCGCGGGCACGTTCACGGTACGACCCTCGGGTGGTGGTGCGTGTTGCTCTGGATCGCCGTCAGAGGGTCTTCGGTCGGGCAGCCGTAGACCAGGCTCGCGCCGTCGCCGGCTTGGACGATGAGGAAGTTGCGGTCGGTGTAGGGCTCCTCGGCGCGGACGTAGCGCCAGGGGTGGCGGCTGTTGTGCAGCCAGCGTGCAGTGACCGGCGACATGCCAGCCGGGACCTCGACCTCGCGGCGGTTGACGCCGATGGGCGTGTAGCGGCAGACGCGGTATCGCGTGCTGCGGACGTCCGTGGGCGCCGAGGCATCGAGCGGCGCGCCGGGCGGGCTGTAGATGTCCGAAGCGCGGACATCGACCCCCGCCTGCGTGATGACCGGATCGACCGTGCCGGTCCACTGCCTGGCGCTGGTGATCGGCATGGCACAGTAGTAGACCACGCGCCGCCGGTCGGGCGACTCGGCGACGAAGCAGGTCTCGATGCCGCCGGGAGAGGGCTGGGTGTACCGCACCACGACCGCGACCTGCATCCCGCTCGGCATGGGATCGGCGGGTGCCTCGGCCGCAGCCGTGGAAGGCGGGCCGCCGAGGGCGAAGCCAAAGCTGCCGGCCACGAGCAGGCGGTTGGCCGGCGTGCAGGCGGTGGCCGGGGGCGGCGGGCAGGTCGCGACGATCAGCCCGGTGTCGTTGTTGAACACCCATCCCAGGCCGGCGCCGCCCGGGGGGTCGAAGCGGCTGCTGCTGGGATCGCCGGGCACAGGTACCGCGGCGCGCGGGATGAGGGGATGGCGGTTGCCAGGGCGTCCGACCGGCCCGCGATCGGCCCGCTGAGCCACGACCGCGGCCAGCTCCGGGGGCACGTAGCCGATCTGGCTCGTCAGTGGCACCTCCTGGGGCTCGCCACGACGGTCTTGCCAGCGCACGAGCACGCGCACCTGGCGCAGTCGCGGAGAGCTGGCCGCCTCGGGGACGACGATGGTCTCGCGCGTGAACTGGGTGTTGACCTCGGCCACCAGCAGCGTGTCCGGGCCGGTGTCGACGATGTCCTCGAACGCGAGCTGCGGCGCGACAGCGCTGGCCGAGCGCAGCACGCTGTAGGCGCGCCAGCGTTCCATCTCGTCCTGCGCCAGGCGCACCGCCTCTGCCCGCTGTCGTGAAAGGTCGGCGTTGAAGCGCAGGGTCGACTGCATGCCCACGACGCCAAGCATGCCGAAAGCCATCACCGCCAGCGCCACCAGGGCCTCGATCAACGAGATGCCGAGCACGACGCGGCGCGCTGCAGACCGTGGATTCATCGTTCGCGCCGCCATCACATTCGCGGCAGGTCGCGCCAGGAACCGGGCACCACGACGAAGCTCCCGCCGCGACCGCGCAACGCCCGCAGCAACTCGCCGTCGTACTCGATCGCAAAAGCGCCGCCAGAGCCGCTGACATCGCCGTCGACGACGACGGCACCGCGCACCAGGCCCTCGCTGGGGATGGTCCAGGCGGTACCCGATGACGGGCGCAAGAAGACCAGACCGTTGATCACGGCCCCGGCTGCGGAGATGTCGAGGTTGCCGCCGTCCACCACCAGGACCACCGGATCGGTGTCGCTGCCGATGGTGACCGCCGTGGTGATGTTGAGGTCGCCCTGCACGCGGATCGGACGGCCCGGATGGGCCTGTGCGGCGTCGCGCACGTTGTTGCCGTCGCAGCCGCCGCCGCAGTCGCCCAGTTGCACCATCGCGGGTTGGTCGAACGCGGTCGTCGGCGAGAGCTTGAAGACCGAGGCGAAGAAGCGGTCCGAAGAGGTGAATCCGACCGTGCCGCCCAGCGCGGGCAGCTCGAGTGCCGCATCGAGCTTCAGCGTCGTGCCCTCGCCGCTGAGGGCATTGCCGGCCAGGGTGTTCAACGACAGGCCGGCGCCGATGTTGAGCACGTCGCCCCTGGCGTGGACGGTGATGCCGCTGTCGCCAAAGCGCGAGTTGCTGATGGTCAGGCCGGTGGCGCTGACCGTGCCGCGAGCGGTCAGCGCAGCCAGCGGGATCGTCATCGAGTATGCGCTGTGGTAGACGGCCACGCGGACGAAGGCGCGGCCCTCGTTGATGAGACCGGCGGTCCAAGGGCTGAGGCAGTTGAGGTCCAGCCGCGTGCAGGCGATGACGCTCAGGACGAACGAGCCCGGCCTTGAGGTGGACAGGCTGCCCATTCCGAGGTCCGGCTCGAACGAGATCCTGAAGGCTGGCGCCGCGAGCGGGCCGGCCGGGGCGGCCAGCACCGGCGCGCCGTTGCGTGGGCATGAGCAGGCCCAGGTGTCGGCGCCGGGATCGAACACGCAGATCGGGGTCAAGGGCGTTGGAACGCCTCCCGGCGGTGTGAAGCTGCGTGCCGTGAGCACGCCGCTGACGGGATCGATGTCGATGTAGCGCTGCCGGAAGCTCGGGTTGCCCAGGTCGGCACTGGGCAGGCAGGCATCGTCGAGCCGGCCGCTGTTGAGTTGGGCCAGCGCCCACTGCAGCCCGGCTTCGGCCACCTCGAAAGCCTGCGTGGCGCGCTGGTAGTTGGCGCCCGTGCGCTGCTCGAAGATGATGTTCCGGCTGGCGTAGGCCGCCACCATGGTGACGAGGAAGAACAGCATCATCACGACCACCAGCGTGGCCACGCCACGCAGACCGCGACGGTGAACGCGCCAACACGACCGTGCGCGGTGCGCACCGCGCGGCCATGCGGCGCACTGCGGGATGAGCGCTCGGGAGCGGCCCCACGCGCTCATTGATCGACCCTCCGTGCTGCGCACTGCGGGATGAGCGCTCGGGAGCGGCCCCACGCGCTCATTGATCGACCCTCCGTGCTGCGCACTGCGGGATGAGCGCTCGGGAGCGGCCCCACGCGCTCATGCTGGACATAGCCGCGGCGCCGCCGCATCGTGGAACGGCAGGTCGTCGTTGCGCAATCTGACGGTGGCCTGGTGGCGGCGCACGATCGCCGGGTTGTGGCGTGCCCTCACGGTGATCGCCAGCTGCAGCGCGCGCACGCCGACACGGGGCCAGCAGTCTGTGCCGACGCCGCCGGGGCAGGGGTTCGGGCAGGGCACGATCACGCGCGTGTCGGCGAGTCGCGTCACGCTGAAGGACGTCACCTCCAGTGTGTTGCGGTCGGTCAACTCCTGCCAGGAACCTCCGCGCAGCAGGCTCTCGATCGTGCCTTTGGTGGTGTTGAGCCTGAACCCCAGGGGCCCGGTGAGTTCGAGGCCTGTCTCCCGGTAGGCGAAGCTCAGCGCACTGCTTGCCGAACCGGCTGGCGGCGACAGCGTCGCGTCACCGGAGAAGCGGTTGGGCGTCGCATCCCCGCTCCCCGACGGATCCCAGATCGACGGCTCGACACGGTTGTTCATGCCGGCCCGCCGCAACTCGCGCACGATGATGTCGGCCGTGGCACGAAGGTCCTGCTGCACCTGGGCCTCTGTGATGAGCTGGCGGTTCTCGACGAGCTGGCCGGACACCAGCACGGTGGCCGCGGCCACCACGATGAGGCCCACCGTGATGCCGATCATCAGTTCGACCATCGACAGGCCCCGCTGGCGCGGCGCGCTGCCGCGGCGGGGCTTCAAGGCGGACATGGCGTGCCCCCGAGTCTCGAACCTGCCGGGGTGCACAGCTGTGGCCGGCCGATGCTGCTGATGCTGACGCGAAGGGTCCGCTGGTCGTCGGCGCGCGTGTTGACCACGAAACCCCGAGTCTCCAGCGAGGCGAGCATCGCAGACGACGCGCCCGGGACCGTGCCGATCACGTAGCTTCCCGTCTGCGGGCTGAAGTTGACGATGTCGTGCTGGGCATCGGCGACCCGCAGCAGCACCCGCAGGCTGTTGGGGACGATGACGGTGCGCACCTCGGAAGTGTCCGCGAAGGCGCAGCGCGAGCCCGGGGCGGCAAAGCAGTCGCACTCCCGCGGATTGGCGCCCGGGTCAGGTCGCGTGTAGATGATGTAACACGAGGCACCGGTCGGCCCCGACGAGAACTGGAACCTGACGGCCACGTGCTGGCCCCGGCTGATGGCCTCGGATCGGGCGTACTGCAGGTCGGTCACGAGTTGCGCGTGGATGCTGACGACCCGCTGCGTGACGATGTACTCGATGAACGAGGGTGCCGCCAGGCCCATGATCACCATGGCCACCGCGATGACGACCACCAGCTCCACGACAGACAGGCCGCGGCCGCCACGGCCCCGGACCGTGCGGGCGACCATCGGCATCAGCGCGCCCAGCATGCGTTCGTCTCCGAGAAGTCAGCCGGCGCGAAGCCGCAACTGGCGCAGCCCGCGTAGCTGAGCTGTCCGCCGGAAGCCCTGACCGCCATCCGCCTGCAGCTCCCGTCCTGGGCCTGCGAGGTGCCGCCCACGGCGACCGCGCTGACGGTGTAGGTCGTGGCAAT
>JAUMBF010000065.1:0-4268 GCA_032115875.1 Rubrivivax sp. | reverse complement strand
ATCGCCGCCGAGCTGGCCTACGGCGAGGGGCTGCACGCGCATGCCCGCGCAGCGGAGCTGCGCCTTCGCGAGGGCGCCGTGGCGCCGGCCTCGGCCCCCGTGGCCTTCGAGGTGCGCCCGGTGGACAGGGCCAACCACGAGGCGGTGCTGAAGCTGCAGGTGGCTGCCGGTCAGCGCCAGCTGGTAGCACCGCCTGACCGCTCGCTCGCCCAGGTCGCCTACGAGCCGCGCGGCCGTGCCCTCGCCCTGTTCGACGGCGACACCGCCGTCGGCATGATGCTGCTGTACGACGCGCGGCAGGACGACGCGAATCCCGCCAACCAGCTGTACGTGTGGCGCCTGATGGTCGACGCGCGCTTTCAGCAGCGCGGCTACGGCCGTCGGGCCATGCAGTGGGTGCTGGAGGAGGCACGCCGCGGCGGTTATGCCGAGGTCGGCCTGAGCCACGTCGACCGGCCCGGTCACGCCGGCGGCTTCTACGAGAAGCTGGGCTTCGCCTACACCGGCGAGGTCGATGAGGGTGAGCGCAAGATGCGGCTGAAACTGGAGGGCGCATGACGACGCTTCAAGACCGCATCGCCGCCACGCTGCGCGCCGACGTGGCCGGCATGCACGCCTACGCCATCCAGCCGAGCGACGGGCTCATCAAGCTCGACGCGATGGAGAACCCCTACAGCCTGCCGCCCGAGCTGCAAGGTGAGCTTGGTGAGCGCCTGGCCCGCGCCGCCATCAACCGTTACCCACAGGCCAGCGTGGCTGCGCTGTCCGGGGAGCTCGCGGCCCACGTTGGCCTGCCGGCCGGCTGCCGGCTGATGCTGGGCAACGGGTCCGACGAGCTGATCGATCTGCTCTCGGTGGCCTGCGACAAGCCTGGCGCCGCCATCCTGGCCCCCGTGCCCGGCTTCGTGATGTACGCCATGTCGGCGCAGCTGCGCGGCCTGCGCTTCGCTGGCGTGGACCTCACGCCCGACTTCGAGCTCGACGAGGCCGCCATGCTCGCCGCCATCGAGCGGCACCGGCCGGCCGTCACTTACCTGGCCTACCCCAACAATCCCACGGCCAACCTGTGGGACGACGCCGTCATCGACCGCATCGTCGCCGCCGTGGGCGCGCAGCAGGGGTTGGTGGTGTTCGACGAGGCCTACCAGCCCTTCGCCGCACGCAGCCGCCTGGCCAGTCTGGCGCGGCACGAGCACGTGCTGGTGCTGCGCACGCTGTCGAAGTTCGGCCTGGCCGGCGTGCGGCTGGGCTACCTGTGCGGCCGTTGCGAGCTCGTCGACGAGATCGACAAGGTGCGCCCGCCCTACAACGTGAGCGTGCTCAACGCCGAGTGCGCGCGCTTCGCGCTTGAACACGCCGATGAGTACGCGCGCCAGGCAGCGCTGATCAAGGCCGAGCGGGGGCGGCTGCAAGCCGCGTTGGCGGCGATGCCGGCCGTGCGCGCCTGGCCGAGCGAGGCCAACATGATCCTGGTGCGCGTGCCCGACTCGGCGCGCGTCTTTGCCGGCCTCAAGCAGCGCGGCGTGCTGGTCAAGCACGTGGCCGCGCTGCACCCGCTGCTGGCGAATTGCCTGCGCCTGACCGTGGGCATGCCCGCCGAGAACGACGCCCTCATCGGGGCCCTGAAGGAATCGCTGTGAACGCACCCCGCACGGCCGATCTGCGCCGCGACACCAAGGAAACCAGGGTCCGCGTCGCGCTGAACCTCGACGGCAGCGGCCAGGCGCAGCTGGCCACCGGCATTGGCTTCTTCGACCACATGCTCGACCAGATCGCCCGCCACGGCCTGATCGACCTGACGATCGAGGCCGAGGGCGATCTGCACATCGACGGCCACCACACGGTGGAGGACGTCGGCATCACACTGGGCATGGCGGTGGCGCAGGCTGCTGCCAACAAGGCCGGCATCACGCGCTACGGCCACAGCTACGTGCCGCTGGACGAGGCGCTGTCGCGCGTGGTGGTGGACTTCTCGGGCCGCCCCGGCCTGCACATGCACGTGCCTTTCAAGGCCGGCATGATCGGTGGCTTCGACACGCAGCTGGCCTACGAGTTCTTCCAGGGCTTCGCCAACCACGCGCTCGTCACGCTGCACATCGACAACCTCAAGGGCGAGAACGCGCACCACCAGTGCGAGACGGTGTTCAAGGCCTTCGCGCGGGCGCTGCGCATGGCGCTGTCGCCCGACCCGCGCAGTGCCGGCGTGATCCCGTCGACCAAGGGCACGCTGTAGGCCGATGAAGCGGACGGTGGCGGTCGTCGACTACGGCATGGGCAACCTGCGCTCGGTGTCGCAGGCGGTGCTGCACGCCGCGGCCGGGCAGGGCGTGGACGTGGTCGTCACGCAGCGGCCCGACGAGGTGCGCGCCGCCGAGCGCGTGGTGCTGCCCGGGCAGGGAGCGATGCGCGACTGCATGCGCGAGCTGGCCGATTCCGGCCTGCGCGACGCCGTGCTCGAGGCTGCCGGCACCAAGCCGCTGATGGGCGTGTGCGTGGGCATGCAGATGCTGCTTGACCACAGCGAGGAGCAGGACACGCCGGGCCTGGGCCTCATCCCCGGCCGCGTGCGCCGCTTCCGCCTGGACGGCCGCGTGCAGCCCGACGGCAGCCGCTGCAAGGTGCCGCAGATGGGCTGGAACCGCGTGCGCCAGAGGCCTCATGTGCTGTGGCAGGGCGTGCCCGACGGCAGCTGGTTCTACTACGTGCACAGCTACTATGCCGACCCCGTGAACCCGGCACACGTCGCAGGCGAGAGCGACTACGGCGACCGCTTTACCTGTGCCGTGGCGCGGGATAACATTTTCGCCACCCAGTTCCACCCCGAGAAGAGTGCTGCCCAGGGCCTGGCTCTGTACCGCAACTTTCTCCACTGGAAGCCCTGAGGATCCCTGCCCCTGCCTGGTGTCCCTGTCGCGTCTCGCCTTCGTTATCTCGGGCACCCCACCCCCTCCACTCCCGCTCACCCCGAGCCATGCTGCTGATCCCGGCCATCGATCTCAAGGACGGCAAGTGCGTCCGCCTGCAACAGGGCGACATGAACGCCGCCACCACCTTCGGCGAAGACCCCGCCGCGATGGCGCGCCGCTGGCTTGAGGCCGGGGCGCGGCGGCTGCACCTGGTGGACCTCAACGGCGCCTTCGCCGGCAGGCTGGTCAACGAAGGCGCGGTGAAGGCCATCCTGCGCGCCGTGGGCGACGAGATCCCCGTGCAGTTGGGGGGTGGCATCCGCGATCTCGATACCATCGAGCGCCTCCTCGACGACGGTCTGGGCTACGTGATCATCGGCACTGCCGCCGTCAAGAGCCCGGGCTTCCTCAAGGACGCCTGCAGCGCCTTCGGCGGCCACATCATCGTGGGCCTGGACGCGAGGGACGGCAAGGTCGCCACCGACGGCTGGAGCAAGCTCACCGGCCACGAAGTCATCGATCTGGCCAAGAAGTTCGAGGACTACGGCGCCGAATCCGTGATCTACACCGACATCGGCCGCGACGGCATGCTCACCGGCATCAACATCGAGGCCACCGTCAGGCTGGCGCAGGCCCTGAGCATTCCCGTCATCGCCTCGGGCGGCCTGGCCGGCATCGCCGACATCGAACAGCTCTGCGCCGTCCAGAGCGAGGGCGTGAGCGGCGTGATCTGCGGCCGCAGCATCTACACCGGTGCGCTCGACTTCGCCGCGGCGCAGGCACGGGCCGACGAACTGAACGGCGGGGCCTGACCGCCTTGACCCCCAAGCTCGCTTCGCTCGCGGCCCCCCAAGGGCGCGCGGCCAACCTCGGGGCGGCCCGTCGGTAGGCCATGCTCGCCAAACGCATCATCCCCTGCCTGGACGTCACCGGTGGCCGCGTCGTCAAGGGCGTCAACTTCATCGAGTTGCGCGATGCGGGCGACCCGGTGGAGATCGCCGCGCGCTACAACGAGCAGGGCGCCGACGAACTGACCTTCCTCGACATCACCGCCACGTCCGACGACCGTGACCTCATCCTGCACATGATCGAGGCCGTGGCCTCCCAGGTGTTCATCCCGCTCACGGTGGGTGGCGGCGTGCGCACGGTGGCCGATGTCCGCCGCCTGCTCAACGCCGGGGCCGACAAGGTGAGCTTCAACTCCGCCGCCGTGGCCAACCCCGGGGTCATCCGCGAGGCCAGCGACCGCTACGGCGCGCAGTGCATCGTGGTGGCCATCGACGCCAAGGCGCGGGCGGACCGGTCCGGCTGGGACGTCTACACCCACGGCGGCCGCCGCAACACCGGGCTGGATGCGGTGGA
>JAUMBF010000064.1:0-10191 GCA_032115875.1 Rubrivivax sp. | reverse complement strand
CCAGATCGAGCAGCATCAGTCGGAAGGCCCCGGCCTGGCGCGAGACGTAGGCCAGTTGCCGGCCGTCGGGGCTGATGGCGGGGCTGATGTTGTAGTCGCCCTGGAAGGTGATGCGCTCCACCGCGCCGCCGCCGGAGGGCACGCGGTACACCTGCGGGCCGCCGCCGCGGTCGCTGACGAAGTAGACCGAGGCGCCGTCGGGGCTCCAGACGGCCTCGGTGTCGATGGCGGTGCTGGCCGTCAGGCGCTGCGGGCCGCCGCTGCCGTCGGCGTTGATCAGGTAGAGCTGTGAATTGCCGTCGCGCGACAGCGTGGCCACAAGCCGGCGGCCGTCGGGGCTCCAGGCCGGGGCGCTGTTGCTGCCGCGGAAGTCGGCCAGCACGCGGCGGCTGCCGCTGGCCACGTCCTGCACCCACACCACGGCCTTCTGCGACTCGAAGGACACGTAGGCCAGGCGCTTGCCGTCGGGGCTCCAGGCCGGGCTGATGATGGGCTCGGGGCTGGCCAGCGCGATCTGGCCGCCCTCGCCGTCGGGGTCGGTCACGTGCAGCGTGAAGCGGCGACCGGTGCGCAGCACGTAGGCGATGCGCGTGGCAAACACGCCGCGCTGGCCCGTGAGCTTTTCGTGGATGAGGTCGGACAGGCGGTGCGCCGCCAGGCGCAGATCGGCCGGCAGCACAAGGCTGCCCTGGCCGGCAAGCTCGGTGCCGCGCACGCTGTCCCACAGGCGCATGCGCACGTCGACGCTGCCGTCAGCCAGCCGCGTGGCCGAGCCGGCCACCAGGGCGTCGGCACCCTGACCGCGGAACGCGGCAAGGTCGGGCGTGCTGCGCTCGTCGAGCCCCGGCGGTACGGCGATCACGCGGAAGGCGCCGCTGCGCTCGAGGTTGGCCCTGATCACGGCCGACAACGCCACGCCCGTGGCCGTCTCGTCGCGGAAGGGCGCCAGCGCCACCGGGATCTGCGTGGCACCGACGCCGGTGATCTCGACGCGCACTTGCGCCAGAGTCGCAGTGCAGCCCAAGCCCAGCCCGGCGATCGCGGTGGAGGCCGAAGCCGCTTGCAACCAGCGGCGCCGGCTCCAGGCTGCGCCCGGGCCGGGGCCCGGGGAATGGGGTGATGTCGTCACGGGGCCGCGATTGTAGGCAGCGCCCTTGGCGCGACCGTATCGAAGCGCAAGAGCACCCGCCGATAATGCGGCTGCCCCCGCCCCCAGCCACCTGAATGCCCTCTCTGCTGCAGCGCCTCGCGCGGCTCAAGCCCTACCTGCGCGGCAGCCATGCCGGCCTGACAGCCGCGGGCGCCGGTGCCGTCGTCACGGCGCTGTCGGAGCCGCTGATCCCGGCGCTGATGAACCGCCTGCTCGACCAGGGCTTCAACGAGGGCAGCTTGCCGCTGTGGATGGTGCCGGTGGCGATCATCGGGCTGTTCGCGCTGCGCAGCCTGGCAGGCTTCGTCTCGCAGTACGGCCTGGCCTGGACGGCCACGCGCACGGTGCTCAAGCTGCGCGAGCGGCTGTTCGGTCAGCTGCTGGCCAACGAGCCGGGGCTGTTCGCCCGCAGCACCGCCAGCAGCATGACCAACACCGTGGTCTACGAGACGCAGCTCGGCGTCACCACCCTGGTGGGCACGCTGCTGACGCTGGTGCGCGACACGCTCACGCTGGTGGCGCTGATGGGTTACCTGCTGTGGCTGAACTGGCAGCTCACGCTGTTCGTGGCGCTGCTGTTCCCGGCGGTGGCCCTGGTGATGCGCGTCATCGGCAAGCGGCTGCACCGCCTGACGGTGGAGAGCCAGTACGCCACCGACTCGCTGGCCTACGTGGTGGAAGAGAACATGCTGGCCTGGCGCATCGTGCGGCTGCACGGTGCCGAGGCCGAGCAGGGCGAGCGCTTCCGAGGCCGCGCCGACGCCGTCAAGCGCCTCACGATGAAGGCCGTGGTCGCCGCCGCGACCATGACCCCGGTGACGCAGATGCTGGCGGCCCTGGTGCTGAGCGGCGTCATCACTGTGGCGCTGTGGCAAAGCAGCCAGGGCGGCGCCACGGTGGGCAGCTTCGTGGCCTTCGTGATGGCCATGCTGCAGCTGATCGCGCCGGTCAAGCACCTGTCGGACGTGATGGCGCCGCTCACGCGTGGTCTGGCCGCGGTGGAACGGGGGCTCGACCACATCGAGCACACGCCCATCGAAACCGGCGGCACCCACACCAGCCCCGAGGCCGGCGGCCGCGCGCGCGGCGAGATCCGCTTCGAGGGCGTGGGGCTGCGCTACCGCGATGAGGGCCCGGCCGCGCTGGCCGGCATCGATCTGGCCATCCGCCCCGGCGAGACGGTGGCGCTGGTCGGCCCTTCGGGCGCCGGCAAGACGACGCTGGTGAACCTGCTGCCGCGCTTCCTGGACCCCACCGAGGGGCGAATCACGCTCGATGGCATGCCGCTGCCCGACTGGGACTTGCCGTCTCTGCGGCGGCAGTTCGCGCTCGTGAGCCAGGACGTGGTGCTGTTCAACGACAGCATCGCTGCCAACGTGACGCTGGGGGTGCCGATGCCGCGCGAGCAGGTGCAGGCCGCACTGGCAGCAGCCAACCTGCTGGACTTCGTCCTCGGCCTGCCACAGGGTCTGGACACGCCGGTGGGCCATAACGGCAGCCAGCTCTCGGGCGGGCAGCGCCAGCGCCTGGCGATCGCCCGCGCCATCGCCAAGGACGCGCCGGTGCTGATCCTCGACGAGGCCACCTCGGCGCTCGACAGCGAGAGCGAACGCGCCGTGCAGGACGCGCTGGAGCGGTTGATGCAGGGCCGCACGACGCTGGTCATCGCGCACCGGCTGTCGACGATCGAGAATGCCGACCGCGTGGTGGCCCTCGAGGGCGGCCAGCTTGTCGAACAAGGCACGCACGCCGAACTGCTGGCCGCTGGCGGCGTGTATGCGCGGCTGCACGCGATGCAGTTCAAAACCTGAAGGAGTCTCCGTCGATGAACACGCTGCCGATCTCGCGCTACCCCGTGCCCGAGCTGGCGAGCCTGCCCGAAGACCTGCGCACCCGCATCCTCGAGGTGCAGGCCAAGGCCGGCTTCGTGCCCAACGTGTTCCTGGCCCTCGCCCACCGGCCGGCGGAGTGGCGCGCCTTCATGGCCTACCACGACGCGCTGCTGCTCAAGGACACGGGCTCGCTGAGCAAAGGCGAGCGCGAGATGATCATCGTGGCCACCAGCGCCGCCAACCAGTGCCTGTACTGCGTGGTGGCGCACGGCGCCATCCTGCGCGTGTACGAGAAGGCGCCCCTGCTGGCCGACCCGATCGCCGTCAACTACCACAAGGCGCCGATCACGCCGCGGCAGCGCGCGATGCTCGACTTTGCGATGAAGGTGACGACGGCCTCGCACACCCTCGAAGAGGCCGACTTCGCCGCGCTGCGCGAGCACGGCTTCGACGATGAGGACGCCTGGGACATCGGCGCCATCGCGGCCTTCTTCGGGCTTTCCAACCGCATGGCCAACCTCACGGCGATGCGGCCGAACGATGAGTTCTACTTGATGGGCCGGGTGCCGCGGGCGGCGAAGTAGCGCGCTGCGGCAGCAGCCCTTCGACAAGGGGGCTTGGACAAGCTCAGCCCCCTGCTCAGGGCGAACGGGTCGCGGGCTGAGCCACCCTCCGTTCGGGCTGAGCTTGTCGAAGCCCCCTGAGCCTGCGAACGGGCCCACAAAATGGCCGCCCGAGGGCGGCCTTCACTTCAGCCACGCGCAGCTCAGCTGCCCTGCTGCAGCGCCCGGATGCGGTCCTCGATGGGCGGGTGGCTCGAGAACAGCGCCATCAGGCCGCTGGGCCGCGCGTTGATGCCCATGTTCTGCACGCTCTGCGGCAGCTGGCCAGGATCCATGCCGCCCAGGCGGGCCAGCGCGTTGATCATCGGCTGCTTGCGGCCCATGAGCGCGGCGGCACCGGCGTCGGCGCGGTACTCGCGCTGGCGCGAGAACCAGGCCACGACGATGGCAGCCAGCACGCCGAGCACGATGTCGAGCACGATGGTGGTCACGTAGTAGCCGATGCCCGGGCCGTCACTCGTGTTGCGCAGGATGACCTTGTCGACGAAGTAGCCGATCACGCGCGACAGGAACACGACGAAGGTGTTCATCACGCCCTGGATCAGCGTGAGCGTGACCATGTCGCCGTTGGCCACGTGGGCGACCTCGTGGCCGATGACGGCCTCGACCTCGTCGCGGTTCATGTTGTGCAGCAGCCCCGTGCTCACGGCCACCAGCGCCGAGTTCTTGAAGGCGCCGGTGGCGAAGGCGTTGGGCTCGCCCTCGTAGAGGGCCACCTCGGGCATGCCGATGCCGGCCTTCTGGGCGAAGCGCTCCACCGTCTGCACGATCCAGCGGTGCGTGGGATCGGTGCTGGTGTTGATGATCTGGGCGCGCGTGGTCCACTTGGCCATCGGCTTGCTCATCAGCAGCGAGATGAAGGCGCCGCCGAAGCCCATGACGGCCGCAAAGCCGAGCAGCATCGGCAGGTTCAGGCCGTTGGCGGTGAGGAAGCGGTTCAGGCCCAGCAGGTGCACGGCCAGACCCAGCACCAGCATCACGGCCAGGTTGGTGACGACGAACAGGACGATGCGTTTCATGGCCTTGGTTCAGCAGTGGGAGCGGCCCCGACAGGGGCCCGAAAACTCCGACGGATATGGATCTTAGGGCGCACCCCGATCTTTCAAGGTGCCCGGCCCGCCGTGGGGTCTTGCCCGGGGGTTCAGGAGCGCAACAGCACCTTGGTGGGGTTGCCCGCCGGCGCCAGCTCGAAACGCTCGGCCAGCGCGGCGAAGAACTTCGTCGACGGCGCGTTGCGGCCCAGCAGCCGCGCTTCGCGCAGGCGCTGCACGGCGACGTTGAGGGCCAGCGACTGGCCGGCCGCGAGCTCGGGCAACACGGCCAGCACCTGATCGACGCGCGGGTCGGCGGGCACGGCCGACACCGGCGCGGCGACTTCCGGGGCGGCCACCGCCTTGCGCGCCGCGGTCTTGCGGGCACGCTTGGGCGGCGGCGGGGCAGGCTCTGCCGCCACCGGAGCCACGGCCGCGGCCGGCGCCTCGGCCTCGGCCGCTGCCTCCGTGGCCTTGCGGGCCGCGACCCTCTTGCGCGCCGGGGTCTTGCCGGCTGGGGCTTGGGCAACGGGTTCCGGCGGCGCCGCTTTGCGCGCCGGTGCCTTGCGTGCCGGTGCCTTGCGCGCCGGTGCCTTGCGCGGGGCACGGGCTGCCGGCTCGGCCTTGCGGTGCTCGAGCACCGTGAAGTCGTCGTAGACGTCCTGCGTCTCGTCGCCGGTCTTGCCCTTCTGGCCGATGCCGCGCACGACGCAGCCCTTCTCGCGCAGGCGCTGCACCAGCGGCGCGAAGTCGCTGTCGCTGCTGGCGATCACGACCACGTCGGGACGCTCGGCGAGCACCAGGTCGATGGCGTCGACGGCCATCGCGATGTCGGTGCTGTTCTTGCCGGCGGCCAGGTTGACCATCGGCTTGATGGCCAGCCGCTTGAACGCCGCCTGGTGCTTCACGGCGCTCTCGGCGGTGCAGTAGGCGCGCCGCACGTGCAGGCCGCCATGCTGGTTGAGCAGCAGCCGGATGGCCTGCTCCATGACGTCGACGCTGAGGTTGTCGGCGTCGATCAGCAGCATCACGCGCTCGGGAGTGCTCATGGGATGGCCCTCCGCCCTGCGGGCTCCGGGATGTGCGCTTGGGGACGGCCCGGCGCGCTCATGCTTGCAGGCTCCAGGCCAGCGTCTCGCCGCCCCGCAGGGGCTTGATCACGGTGTCGCCGAAGGGCAGCGTCTCGGGCAGCGTGAACGGCTGGCGCTTCAGGGTGACGGTACCCTCGTTGAGCGGCAGGCCGTAGAAGCGCGGCCCGTGCTCGCTGGCGAAGCCCTCGAGCCGGTGCAGCGCGCCCGCGGCCTCGAAGGCCTCGGCGTACAGCTCCAGCGCCGCCGGTGCGGTGTAGCAGCCCGCGCCGCAGACGCTCTGCTCCTTGAGCTGCGCCGCGTGCGGTGCGCTGTCGGTGCCGAGAAAGAACTTGTCGCTGCCCGAGGTGGCCGCCGCCACCAGTGCCTGGCGGTGGCGCTCCTTCTTCAGCACCGGCAGGCAGTAGTAGTGCGGGCGCAGGCCGCCCACGAACAGCGCGTTGCGGTTGTAGAGCAGGTGGTGGGCGGTGATGGTGGCGGCGGTGAGCGGCCCGGCCTCGGCCACGTACTGCGCGGCATCGGTGGTGGTGATGTGCTCGAAGACCACCCGCAGGCCCGGGAAGTCGCGCCGCAGCGGCTGCATCACGCGCTCGATGAACACGGCCTCGCGGTCGAAGACATCGATCTCGCCGTCGGTGACCTCGCCGTGCACCAGCAGCAGCAGGCCCTCACGCTGCATGGCCTCGAGCGTGCGCCAGGTCTTGCGGACGTCGGTGACGCCGGCATCGCTGTTGGTTGTGGCGCCGGCCGGATAGAGCTTGAGCGCGACGACACCCGCCGCCTTGGCGCGCACGATCTCCTCGGGCGGCGTGTTGTCGGTGAGGTAGAGCGTCATCAGCGGCTCGAAGGCCATGCCCGGCGCCTGGCTCTGCAAGGCCGCCAGGATGCGTCCGCGGTAAGCCAGCGCCGCCGCTGCGGTGGTGACGGGCGGCTTCAGGTTGGGCATGACGATGGCCCGCGCGAACTGCCGGGCGGTGGCCGGCAGCACGGCGGCAAGTGCGGCGCCGTCGCGCAGGTGCAGGTGCCAGTCGTCGGGGCGGCGGATCGTGAGGGACTCGACGGGCTCGCGGGTTTCGATCATGTCCGCGATTGTCCCATCCCGCGCTCGTCAGCCGAACAGTCCCGGTGCGCGCGCCGGGTCGTCGTCGTCGCTGTAGAAGCAGCCCGGGCACACGGCGCGGTAGCGGTCGTTGCCGCCGATCAGCACCTGATCGCCGTTCTTGACGCGGCGGCCTTCGGCGTCGACGCGCAGGTTCATGCTGGCCTTGCGGGCGCACGCGCAAATGGTCTTCATCTCCTCCAGGTCGTCGGCCAGCGCCAGCAGCAGCGTCGAGCCGGGGAAGGGATCGCCGCGGAAGTCGCTGCGCAGGCCGTAGCACAGCACCGGCACCGCATGCCGGTGCGCCAGGCGGTGCAGCTGCCGCACCTGCCCGGGCGTGAGGAACTGGGCCTCGTCGATGAGCAGGCAGGCGAGGCCGTCGCCGACGCCAGCGGCGTCGAAGACGGTGTCGGGGCCGAAGGTCTCCACCGGCCGCGTCAGACCCAGGCGCGAGCTGATGAGGCCCACCCCTGAGCGGTCGTCCAGCGCGGCCGTGAAGAGACGCACGCGCATGCCGCGCTCCTCGTAGTTGTAGGCGGCTTGCAGCAGGTTCGTGGACTTGCCGGCATTCATGGCCGCATAGCGGAAGTAGAGCTTGCTCACGGCTGCAGCAGACCGCGCTTCTCGATGAAGGCCACCACCTCCGCCAGACCTTGCTGCGTGCGCAGGTTGGTCATGGCATACGGCCGCGTGGAGGCGTGCTGCGGGCGCATGCGCTTCGTGTCGGCCTCCATCACCGAGAGATCCGCGCCGACATAGGGCGCAAGGTCGACCTTGTTGATGACGAACAGGTCGCTCTTGGTGATGCCCGGGCCGCCCTTGCGCGGAATCTTCTCGCCGGCAGCGACATCGATGACATAGATCGTCAGGTCGCTGAGTTCAGGGCTGAAGGTGGCCGCCAGGTTGTCGCCGCCGCTTTCGATGAACACGATGTCGGCCTCGGGAAACTGCTCGAGCAGGCGGTCCACGGCCTCGAGGTTGATGGAGGCGTCTTCGCGGATGGCGGTGTGCGGGCAGCCGCCGGTCTCCACGCCGACGATGCGCTCCGGCGCCAAGGCGCCGGCCACGGTGAGCAGGCGCTGGTCTTCCTTGGTGTAGATGTCGTTGGTGACGACGACGAGGTCCCACCTCTGGCGCATCGTCTTGCACAGCATCTCCACCAAGGTGGTCTTGCCGGAGCCGACGGGACCGCCGACGCCCACGCGCAGCGGCGGGAGCTTCTTGGTGCGGCCGGGTATGGCATGCAGTCTGGGCGTCATGATCTGAACAGGCGTGAGTACTGCGTTTCGTGGCGGGCCGAGAGGATGGCCAGGCCCGGGGCGAAGGCCTGACGGTCCTCGGGCGGCGTGGCCAGCGCCGTGTCGACGGCGGCCGGGATGTGCACGGCCAGCTGTGTGAGCATGCGCTGCGCCGCGGCCTGGCCCAGCGGCACGGCTTTCATCGCGGCCTGCGCCAGGTTCTCGGCCCAGCCCCAGGCAAAGGCCAGCAGCGCATCGCGCGGGGTGGCGCCGGCCAGCGTGGCGGCCAGCGCAAAGGCCACGGGCCAGGTGGGCGCCGGGGGCAGCGCGGCGAGCTGCGCGACGCGGGTGTCGGCGGCCTGGGTGCCGTTCTTCAGCCACTCCAGCAGCGAGCGGCCCATCTGCTCGGCCTGCAGGCGCAGTTCGGCGGTTTCGCGGGTCTGCGAGACCCAGTGGTTGACCGCCCTCGCCGCGGCCTCGTCGTGCGCGGCCCAGGCGCGGCAGGCGTCGGCCATGGCGGCGCCGTCGCTGCGCGCCAGCACCAGCGGCAGCTGCTCGGCCAGCCAGGCGGCAGCACTGGCCTCGTCGTGCACCAGGCCGGCATCGACCGCGGCCTCCAGGCCCTCGGAGTAGCTGAAGCCGCCCACCGGCAAGGCCGGCGAGGCCAGCCACATCAGCTGCAGCCGTGTGGCGTCGGCGCGGGCGGTGTCAGTGACGGTGGGGGTCGTCGTGGCCATGGCCGTGGTCGTGGCCGTGGTCATGCCCGCAGCCCGGGCCGTGCACATGCGGCGCGGGGGCCGCCGTCACCGCGATGGGCACGGGCTTGCGGGCCGGGGCGTGGTGGTGGTGGTGGTCGTGCCCGTGTTCATGCGCATGGTTGTGGCCGCCCACCGCGTAGGCGCCGCCCTCGGGCTCGAACGCCGCCTGCCGTTCGTCCACGATGAGGTGCATCGCGCGCAGCATGTCGGCCAGCACGTGGTCGGCCTCGAGCTTGAGGTGATCGGGCTGCAGCTCCAGCGCCACGTGGCGGTTTCCCAGGTGGTAGGCGGCGCGCACCAGGTCGAAGGGGCTGCCGTGTGCGGCGCAGGGCGTCACCACCAGCACCGGCTGCGGCGCGGCCTGCACGACGACGATCGAGCCGTCCTCGGCCACCAGCGCGTCGCCACCGCGCACCACCGTGCCGCGCGGCAGGAACACGCCCAGCAGGCGGCCCTGCGAGTCGGTGGCGTCGAAGCGGCTCTTCTGCCGCACGTCCCAGTCGAGCTCGACGGTGGCGGCGCGCTTGAGCAGCACCCCGGCCAGGCCGCGGGCGCCGGGGATGAGCTTGTTGACGGTCAGCATGGTCCGCGAGTATAACAAACGTTATAACGTTGGAGCCCCTCCCATGACCGCCCTGAAGCTCACCCAGATCGGCAATTCCGTCGGCGTGATCCTGCCCAAGGAGGTGTTGGCGCGGCTGAAGCTGGAAAAGGGCGACACGGTGTTCATCACCGAAGCCGCCAACGGCGTGACGCTGACGCCGTACGACCCCTCTTTGGATGAGCAGTTGAAGGCGGGTCGCGAGTTCATGCGCGAGTTCCGCGACACCTTCCACCAGCTCGCGAAGTGAGGCCCTGGTGAGCGGATGGCGCTGGATCGAGCGGCGCGCGCTGCTGCTCCTGCACGATGGGAGCATCGCCGAGCATGGCGGCGCATCGGGCATCCGTGACGAAGGTTTGCTGGACTCCGCGCTGGCGCGGCCACTGAACCTCGTCGCCTACGGTGATCCGGATTGGGCCGATCTCGCGGCCAGCGACGGTGTGGGCCTGGCCAAGAATCACCCGTTCGTCGATGGCAACAAGCGCGCGGCCTTCCTCGCCGTCGGCCTGTTCATGGCGCTGAACGGACAGCGCCTCGTGGCCACCCAGGCCGAGGCGACGCTGACCATGCTCGCCGTGGCCGCCGGCACGCTCGACGAGCCCGGCTTCGCGGCGTGGCTGCGCGCGCACTCGCGGCCCCGCTGAGGCCTCTTAAGAAACAGAACTGAAGGCGGCTGACTTCATGTGGCCGTCTCCACGGGATTGATCTGGAAGCCCAGCGATGCAGCGCGGCGCTTGAGTGCGGCAATGCTGCGCTGACGCTGCTGTTCTT
>JAUMBF010000063.1:0-4715 GCA_032115875.1 Rubrivivax sp. | reverse complement strand
TGGCCGCCAGCGGCCTGAACGGCCAGAGCTTTGCCTTCGTGGGCTACCTGCCGCAGCAGGCCGAGGCCCGCGCGGCGCGCATCCGCGAGCTCGAGGCCGGCTCGCGCCGCCTGGGGCAGACGCAGCTCGCCATCGAGACGCCCTACCGCAACACCGCGCTGCTGCAGGCCCTGGTGCAGACCCTGCACCCCACGACGCGGCTGTCGGTGAGCGTGGGGCTTACGCTCGAAGGCGGCAGCACCCGCAGCGCGCCCGTGGCGGCATGGCAGCGCGAGCAGCCGGCCACCTTGCCCGAGCGACTGCCGGCGGTGTTTGCCTGGCTGGCGGGCTGAAAAGCGGGGTTCTCCACAAACCCGTTCGGGCTGAGCCTGTCGAAGCCCTCGGCCCCAACAGGCGACGTCTCCCGCTCAGCGGTTGCCGCCCAGCAGGGCGCCTACCTTGCGCTTGGGCCGGATGCTGGGCGACGTGGCCCGCGGTGCTGCGGTGCTGGGTTTGGCGGTGTCCCACGCGGGTGGGGCATCAGCGGCGGCCGGGGGCTCGTAGGGTTTGTCGAAGATGGGGTCAGCCGGCGGGCGCGGGGCGGCGCGCTCGGCGCGCACGGGCCGATCACGGCGCGGCGGCTCGTCGTCATCGCGCCGCGGCTGATCAGCGCGCGGCTCGCGATCGCGCCAGCGCGGGCGCTCGTCGTCCAGCTCGGCCGGCTCGAGATCGATCTTTTTCTTGATGAGCTTCTCGATGTCGGCCACCAGCCGCGCGTCGTCACGCGTCACGAGCGTGACCGCCAGCCCCGAGGCCCCGGCGCGGCCAGTGCGGCCGATGCGGTGCACATAGTCCTCGGCGTTGAACGGCACATCGAAGTTAAAGACCGCCGGCAGATCGGCGATGTCCAGGCCACGCGCGGCCACGTCGGTGGCCACGAGCAGATCCACATCACCGGCCTTGAAGGCGGCCAGCGCCTTGAGCCGCTCGTCCTGGCTCTTGTCGCCGTGCAGCGCCTGCGTGCGCAGGCCGTCGCGCTCGAAGCTGCGCGCCAGGCGCGCCGCGCCGAGCTTGCTGTTGACAAAGACGATGGCCTGGCGGATGCCCCGTGCCTTGATCTGCTGGCGGATGAAGGCGCGCTTGTCGTCGTCGGTGGTGCTGTAGAAGCGCTGCTCCACCGTGCTGGCCGTGGCGTTGGGGCGCGCCACCTCCACGAGCACGGGGTCTTGCAGGTAGCTGGCGGCGAGCTTCTTGATCTCGGGGCTGAAGGTGGCGCTGAACAGCAGCGTCTGCCGCGCCTTGGGCAGGTACGACAAGATGCGCTGCAGATCGGGCAGGAAGCCGATGTCGAGCATGCGGTCGGCCTCGTCGAGCACCACGTACTCCACCTGGCCCAGCACGGCGTTCTTGGCCTCGATGTGGTCCAGCAGGCGGCCGGGCGTGGCGATGAGCACCTCGACGCCGGCCTTGAGCTGCAGCGTCTGCGGCTTCATGTCGATGCCGCCAAAGACCACCGCCGAGCGCAGCTGCGTCTGCCTGGCGTACTTCTTGACGTTCTCGGCCACCTGATCGGCCAGCTCGCGCGTGGGCGCCAGCACCAGCGCGCGCACCGGGTGGCGGGCCGGGCTCATGCTGGCGTTTTCGTGGCGCAGCATCTTCTGCAGCAACGGGATGGTGAAGGCCGCCGTCTTGCCCGTGCCCGTCTGCGCCGCGCCCATCACATCACGGCCCGCCAGCACGATGGGGATGGCCTTGGCCTGGATGGGCGTCATGGCCATGTAGCCGCTGTCGGCCACGGCGCGCAGGAGCTTGGGGTCTAGGGGGAGGCTGCTGAAGAGCGGCGCCTCGGTCGCATCGCCCTCAAAGGGCAAGGCCGTGGGGGACGGTTCGGTCATCGGCGCATTATCGGGGCCGCCGCCGCCCGGGGCCCTGCCCGCGCCCGGCCTGCCGCGGCCATCAGGCATCCGGCAAGCTCTTGGGGCGCGGGGCAAAGGCGCGCATCCAGCGCGGCGACCTGAAGCGCACGATGCGCCAGTACAGCACCACATAGCTGACCACGAACACCGCCAAGAAGCCCACGAGGAAGGGTGTGCTGTCCCAGAACAGCACCGCCGGCACCACCGACAGCATGCACAGCAGCCACAAGAACGGCGACGTCATGGAGTTGCGGCGGGTCAGCGCCTTGGCGCTGCGCCCGCCCACGGCCCAGCGCATGACGCGCCGGTAGATGAGCGAGTGCAGGTGGATGCCGTCGGGCATGCTGGGCGGCACCGCGCGGATGAAGCGCCGCCGGTACATGGAGAACAGCGTCTCGAACGCCGGGTAGATGCACACCAGCAGCGGGAACAGCGGCGAGACCTCGGGGTTGCGCGCCAGCAGCAGCAGGGCCACCTCGGCGACGAAGAAGCCCAGAAAGTAGGCGCCGCCGTCGCCCAGGAAGATGAGGCCTGCGGGGAAGTTCCAGACAAAAAAGCCCAGCACCGCGCCGATGCCGGCCAGCGCGATGAGGCCGACGACCGGGTCTCCCACCTGGTAGGCCACGTAGGCCAGGGCGGCCAGCATGATCACCACGCACATCGAGGCCAGGCCGTTGAAGCCATCGATGATGTTCACCGAGTTGGCAATGCCGGCCACGGCCACCATGGTGAGCAGCCACGAGCCGATGCCGAAAGACACCGCCCAATCGAGCCCCGGGATGCTGGTGTGGGTGATGGCCGCCCCCAGCCACCAGGCCGCCAGCAGCGCCGATGCGGCGGTGGCGACCAACCTCAACCGGGGGCTGACGCGCTTGGTGATGTCTTCCACCAGGCCCACGGCCAGGGCCACCAGGCCGCAGGCCAGCAGCGCCACGCCGATGCGCGCCTGTGGCTGCTGCACCGCCAGCAGCCCCAGGGCCGCCAGCAGCCCGACAAAGATGCCGATGCCCCCCACCCGCGGCACCGGCCGCGCATGAAACTTCTGCGGGCCCGAGAGATCGTGATCGAGGAACACATGCTCGCGCTTGCGCGCCACGTGCACCACCAACAAGGTAACACCCAGCGAGAGGGCAAACGCAGTCAGCAGCGCAAGCATCGGCGAATTCTAGGTGGGGGCCGCCCGGCCTGCCCATGGCCGGTGGCTAGAATGCCCGGCCGCTCTTGCCGAGCACTTGCCGAGCACGGCTGCCGCCCACAGGGGCGGGCCGCGCCGCCCCCCAGCTGGCCCACCCCCGTTTGCTGCGCATCACGATGCCCCTGTTTGCCTGGTCTCACCGAGCGCTTGCGCTGGCCGCTGCTGCCGGGCTGCTTGCCCTGGCCACCCTGGGGCCGCGCGCGCAGGCGCAGACCACACTCAGCCCGCCTCTGCCGCAAGCAGCCGCCGACATGGTGGACCCGCAGGCCAGCAGCGGCGGCCCGCTGCGCCTGCGCGCCCCGGCAGCCGAGCCGGCAACCAGGCGCTTGGCCCCGCGCGAGCCCGCCGGCCAGCCCGTGCGGGCGCCGGCTGCCGCGCCCTATGTACCGGGCGAGTTTGAGCGCTATGTGCAACAGCAGGCCGACGACGACGCCACGGTGCGCCGCTTTGGCGCCGAGCTGGTGACGGGCGCGCTCGATGGGCTGGGCACCGAGCTCAGCCCGCTGGCGCCGGCCGACTACCTGCTGGGCCCCGGCGACGAGGTGCTCGTCACGCTATGGGGCTCGGTCGACGCCGACTTGCGCCTGGTGGTAGACCGCGCCGGCCGCATCAGCATACCGCGTGTGGGGGCGGTGCAGGTGGCGGGCGTGCTGCTGAGCGATCTGCCCGAGGTGGTGAACCGCCGCGTGGCCAGCGTCTTCCGCAACTTCGAGAGCAGCGTCACCCTGGGGCAGTTGCGCGCCATCCGGGTGTTTGTGACGGGCTTTGTCGTCAACCCTGGCGCCTACACCGTGAGCAGCCTTTCGACGGTGGTGACCGCGCTCATGCGTGCGGGCGGCCCGTCGGCGGCGGGCAGCTTCAGGGCCATCGAGCTGCGGCGCGGCGCTCAGGTGGTGGCGCGCTTTGACCTGTACGACCTGCTGCTGAGCGGCGACCGCTCGGCCGATCGCGTGCTGCGCGCGGGCGACGTGGTGCACGTGGGCCCGGTGGGCGCGCAGGTGGGCTTTATCGGCAGCGTCAACAAGCCGGCCGTCATCGAGCTGAAGCCGGGCGAGACGGTGGCCGACGCGCTGCGCATGGTGGGCGGCTTTACCGCCGTGGCCGACCGCACCCGCCTGGCGGTGGAGCGGCTGGCCGAGCGCAACACGGGCCGCATCGCGCAGCTGGAGCTGCCGCGCGACGAGCGGGCCGGCCTGGCGCAGGGCGATCTGCTGCGCGCCTTCAGCGCCGTCAGTGCCGCGCTGCCGGTGCAGCGCCAGGCCAAACGCATCAAGATTGAGGGCGAGGTGCTGCGGCCGGGCGAGTTTGTGTTGCCTGCGGACAGCAGCGTGCAAGACGCCATCCGCGCCGCGGGCGGCTACGCGCCGGGCGCCTACCTGTTTGCCACGGAGTTCTCACGCGCCAGCGTGCAGCGCACGCAGCAAGAAAGCTACGAGCGTGCCCTGCGCGATTTGGAGACCGACCTCGCGCGCGCCGTGGGCACGCAGCGCGTGGCCAACTCCGAAGACGCGGCCACACTGCAGGCGCGGGCCGCGGGCGCGCAGCGGCTGCTGGATCGCCTGCGTGCGCTGCGGCCCACCGGCCGCATCGTGCTGCAGCTTACGCCCGGCGCCACCGAGCTGCCC
>JAUMBF010000062.1:0-10777 GCA_032115875.1 Rubrivivax sp. | reverse complement strand
CCTGAGCTCGACCGTACGGTGGCCGAGCTCGATGCGCGTACCAAGAACGCCCACAGTCACCGCGCGCGCGCGTGGGTGCAGTTGCAGCAGCAGCTGCGCGAGGTGTGGCTCCTGTGAGGGGGGCGGCGCCCGTGCCGCCCCTGGTGCCGGCCGCCGTGCCCACACCAGCGGAGTCCCAGCCCAACGGCCTGGAGTACTTCCTGCGCCCGGGCATCCTCCGATTGCCATCGCCGCCGCCGCTGGCGCTGTACGTGCATCTCCCGTGGTGCCTGAAGAAGTGCCCCTACTGCGACTTCAACAGCCACGCCACCCCAGGCCTGGAGGCGGCCCTGCAAAACCGTTATGTCGACGCCCTGGTGGCCGATCTCGAGGCCAGTCTGCCACTGGTGTGGGGTCGCCGTGTCGCCAGCGTCTTCATCGGCGGCGGCACGCCCAGCCTGTTCGAGCCCGAGGCCGTCGACCGTTTGCTCGCCGCCGTGCGAGCGCGGCTGCCGCTGGAGCCGGGTTGCGAGGTCACCCTGGAGGCCAACCCCGGCACCTTCGAGCGCGAACGCTTCCGCGCCTTTCGTGGCGCCGGCATCACGCGTCTGTCGATCGGCGTACAGAGCTTCGACGACGCTGCGCTCGCCCGCCTGGGCCGTGTTCACGACGCCGCGCAGGCGCGTGCCGCGGTGGCCGAGGCCGCCACGGCCTTCGACACCTGGAACCTCGACCTGATGTATGTGCTCCCCGGTCAGACCCCGGAGCAGCTGGGTGCAGAGCTCGACGAGGCCCTGAGCTTCGCGCCCCCGCACCTGTCGATCTACCACCTGACGATCGAGCCCAACACGCTGTTCGCCGTGCAGCCGCCCGAACTGCCCGACGATGACCAGGCCAGCGAGATGCTCGACCTGGTCGCCGGGCGCACCGCCGCCGCCGGCCTGGCGCGCTACGAGGTGAGTGCCTTCGCGCGCGAGGGCCACCGTTGCGTGCACAACCTCAACTACTGGAGCTTTGGCGACTACCTGGGCATCGGGGCCGGCGCGCACGGCAAGCTGAGCTTTCCGGAGCGCGTGGTGCGCCAGGTCCGCTGGCGCGAGCCGGCCACCTACATGGCGCAGGCGCTGCAGGGCCGTGCGGTGAGCAACCAGCACGAGGTGGCCCGTGCCGAGCTGCCGCTGGAGTTCATGATGAACGCGCTGCGGCTGAAGGAGGGCTTCCCGCTGCGCTTGTTCGCCGAGCGCACCGGGCTGCAGTCATCAGCCGTGCTGGCGCGACTGCAGCGTGCCCGCGAGCTCGGCCTGCTCGTGCTGCGTGACGAGGGCACGGCGGGCGAGTGGGTGCAGCCCACGTCGCGTGGCTTCGACTTCCTGTCGGACCTGACGGCGCTGTTCGCCGCGCCCGCCCGCTGAGATCCCCGCGCAGGACGGCACCTCTGCCAGCCACGCTCCTAGACGCGGGTGGCCACGCCCGCATTGGCGCGCAGCCACTCCAGCAGCCGCGGTGCAATGCGCGGCAGCGGCAACACCTCGTTCGCCGCACCCTGGGCGATGGCCTCGCGCGGCATTCCGAACACCACGCAGGTGGCCTCGTCCTGCACGATATTGAAGCTGCCGGCGTCGCGCATGGCCTTCATCGCGCGTGCGCCGTCGGCGCCCATGCCGGTCAGCATCACGCCCAGGGCGTTGCGCCCCACCGCCTTGGCAGCGCTGTCGAACAGCACCTCCACGCTGGGCTTGTGGCGGTTGACCGGATCCCCGTCGTGCACGCGGGCGATGTAGTTCGCTCCTGAACGCTCCACGCTGAGGTGGAAGCCGCCGGGCGCGATGTAGGCGTGGCCCGGCAGCACGCGCTCGCCGTCGCGAGCCTCGGCGACCCGAATGCGACAAAGGCTGTCGAGTCGGGCCGCGTAGCTCTTCGTGAAGCCGGCCGGCATGTGCTGGGTGACCATCACCGCGGGGCTGTCCGCCGGCAGCTCGACCAACACCTCGCGCGTGGCTTCGGTGCCGCCGGTGGAGGCACCAATGAAGAGGATCTTCTCCGTGGACAGGCGCCCGAGAGACGCCATCGGCGACAGCCGTGCCGCGGCCGTCGGGCCCGCTTCACCGGCCGGTGCGGCAGCCAGCCGGGTGACACGGGCGCGTGCCGCAGCGCGTATCTTTTCGGTGATGTCCACGCCGAGCTGGAGCAGCCCGTCGGCAACGCCGATCTTGGGCTTGGAGACGAAGTCCACCGCACCCAGCTCCAGCGCCTTCAGCGTCACGTCGGCGCCACGCTCGGTGAGGGTGCTCACCATCACCACTGGCATGGGCCGAAGGCGCATGAGACGCGCCAGGAAGTCCAGCCCGTCCATGCGCGGCATCTCGACGTCGAGCGTGATCACGTCCGGGTTCAGGTTGCGGATCATCTCGCGCGCCACCAGCGGGTCGGCGGCGGCGCCGATGCACATCATGTCGGGCTCGCGGTCGATGATCTGGGTGAGCAGCCCGCGCACGAGAGCGGAATCATCGACGACCACGACACGTGTCTTGGGACCGGCCATCAAGGCACTCCGAAAGGGGGCTCAGAAAAGGTCAACGCTGCCGCCGGCACTGGCCGTCGGTGCGGCGCGTTGCGCGGCAGCGCGTTCCTGCGCCGCCAGCGCCTCGGTGTTGGCGCTGGCCAGGCGCTTGACCATGGCCTTGCCGCTGGCCGGCAGGAAGCACACCTTGCGCGGGTAAATGTCCATGACGTCCTTGCTTACCACCGTGATGCGCTCGGTGCGGAGGTAGTCCAGCACGAAGGCCGTGTTGCGCTCGCCGACATTGATGCTGTTCATGCCGCTGATCACCGCACCGCCCCCGAAGACCTTGGCCTCCATCGAGGAGCGCGTGGCGCCGCGCTTGACCATCTCGCCGATCAACAGGTCCATTGCATAGCTGCCGTAGCGGCCTCCGTCGGCGCCGCTGACCCCTGCCGCGCCCGCATCCGGCAGCAGAAAGTGATTCATGCCGCCGACGCGCTTGTCGCGATCCCACAGGCAGGCGGCGATGCACGAGCCGAGTGTCGTCATCACCAGGATGTCCTCGTCGTACACGAAGAACTCGCCAGGCAGAACCTTGACGGCATCGTTCTTGAAGTGCGCGTCCCAGAAGAAGAAGCCGGCCTGTCCGGGCTTGCGAACCTGCGCCTTCAGGCGCTCCAGGCGACTCATGGATGCGGCCTGCAACGGCGGAGCACCAGAGCGGGGAAGGGCGGGACGTGAGGCGGCGTGCATGGGTGCTCCAGGGGGGATATCGGCCGTTGGCGCCGGCGTCTTTAGCGCGCGGCCCCGGGAGCGTCAGACCCGCTCGTAGATGGTCTTGCCGCGGAGCCGGAAGAGGTCCCGAGAATCGGTGAAGTTCTCGGAGTGGCCTACGTAGAGCAGTGCGCCCGGCCGCATCACGCCGTGCATGCGCTCCAGCACCTTGCGCTGCGTCGGCGCGTCGAAGTAGATCATCACGTTGCGGCAGAACACGATGTCGAAGGCGTCGCCCAGGGCTGCCCAGTTTGGGCTCATCAGGTTGAAGGGCCTGAAGTCGATCAGCCTGGTCAGCTCGGGCTTGACCCGGATGTTGCCGGCGTTGGCCCCGGTGCCCCGCAGGAAGTGCCGCTTCAGCCGCTCCGGGCTGAGGCCGCGCGAATCGGCCGGGTAGACCCCGCGCTGTGCCGTGGTCAGCACCTTGGTATCGATGTCACTGCACACAAGGCGTGCCTGCGCCGAGACGCCCATTGTCTCGACCACCGTCATCGCCAGCGAGTAAGGCTCCTCGCCGGTGCTGGCCGCGTTGCACCAGATGCGCAGCGGCCGTCCGCCATTGCGGCTGGCCAGCGCGCGCAGATCGTCCACGAGCGCGGAGAAGTGGTGGTCCTCACGGAAGAAGGCGGTGAGGTTGGTGGTCAGGCAGTTGACGAACTCCTGCCACTCGGCCTCGCTGCTGCCCCGCTCAAGCTGTTCCAGGTAGCCGGCGAACGAGGTGTGCTTTGTCTCTCGCAGCCGACGCGACAACCGGCTGTAGACCATGGCCTGCTTGCCGGCGTGCAGGCTGATGCCTGCGCGCTCGTAGATGAGTTTGCGGATGCGCTCGAAGTCGGCGGGGGTCAGCGGGTACTCCGCGTCCGACGGCAACGACGAGGCGGGAGACAGGTTGGGCGGGGCGGCTTGTGTCACCTCGGCAGTGTGGCCGCCGGCCAGCACCCGCGGTGGGCCGAATTGGCTTGCCTGTCGGGCTTAGTTGGACGGTTCATCGCGCCGAAGCGCGCTGCTAGACTGCCGGGTTTTGATGCATTGCCGGGCAGTCACAGCCGCCCGCCGGGCCTTGTCCAAACCCCGCCCCCCCGCGATCGCGGCCCAGCCGGCGCTCCGCTTCGAGCAAGCGCTGCAGCTGCTTGCGCACGCCGGGCATGTGCCGCCCCCTGGCGACCCCGCATCGGCGAGCTGGCAGCAGGGCATGATCGACCGGCTGGTGGAGCTGTCCAGCCGCGACGCGCTGACCGGCCTGGCCAACCGCCGCGCCTTCGAGATGGCGCTGGAGCGGGAGGTCGACCGCGTCGCGCGCAGCGGTGAGCCGGCCCTGCTCCTGGCGCTGGACATCGATCACTTCAAGCGCGTCAACGACACCCGCGGCCACGGCGCTGGCGATCAGGTGATCGGCGCCGTCGCCTCCGCGCTGATGGACAGCGTGCGGCCGATGGACCTGGTGGCTCGCGTGGGCGGCGAGGAGTTCGCGATCATCCTGCCCAACTGCGCCAGCACCTTCGGCACCACCGTGGCCGAGCGCATTCGGCGGCGTGTGGAGCGGATGCCCATCCTTCTGCAGCCTTCGCACCAGGAGCTGTCGGTCACCATCAGCATCGGAGGCGCCTTCGCGCCGCAGTGGGTGCGCTCTAAGCCGGCGCTGTGGAAGGAGCGCGCGGATCAGCAGCTCTACGGGGCCAAGGCGCAAGGCCGCAACCGCGTGCAGTTGGAGCCCTCGGCGATGTCGGTCGTGAGCAGCGAAGAGAAGCGGCTGCTGTTTGAAAGCTTCCAGGTCCAGGACCACGAATGAGCAGCGTTCCCTCAACCGCGGCCCTTGCCGAGCCTGGGTCGCACATCATGGCCGTCACCAGCGGAAAGGGCGGCGTCGGCAAGACTTTCGTGACGGCCAACCTCGCTGCGGCGTTGGCGCGGCAGGGTCGCAAGGTGCTGGTGCTCGACGCCGATCTCGGCTTGGCCAATCTCGACGTGGTGCTGAACCTGTTCCCGAAGATCACCTTGCACGACGTGTTCACCGGCAAGGCCTCGCTGCCCCAGGCCGTATTGCCGGCGCCCGGCGGCTTCCACGTGTTGCTGGCGGGTTCGGGCATGGTCGAGTACTCGCGCATGACGCCGGAGGTTCGTGACAAGCTGAAGCAGGTGATCGACGAGGTCGCGCCGCGCTTCGACCATGTCCTGCTGGACACCGGCGCCGGCATCTCCGAGGTCGTGCTCTACACCGTGAGTCTGGCAGGCCAGGTGCTGGTGGTGGCCACGCCCGAGCCGACGTCGCTGACCGACGCCTATGCCACCATCAAGGTGCTGGCCACGACGCAGGGGTGGCGGCAGATCCGCCTGCTCGTCAACCAGGTGCGTCGCAGCGGCGAGGGCCGTGCTGTGCGGCAGCAGCTGCAGCAGGTGGTGGACCGGTACGTGAACCCCTCGCTGGACAGCCCGGTGCGTCTCGACCTGAACGGAGACGTACCGGCTGATCCCGCCGTGCGCGAGGCCGTGTTGCGGCGCCAGCTGCTGCTTGAGCTGATGCCCGGGTCGCCGCCTGCGCTGGCCCTGCAGCAGGTGGCACAGCGGCTGGTCTCGCCGTGAGCGGTGGCCCAGGCGAGCCGGTGACCGAGGCCGGCCCGCCGCCTTTCGAGCGACTGGGCGGTGAGTCCGGCGTGCGCGCGCTGGTTGAACGTTTCTACGACCTGATGGACCTGGAGCCTCGGTTCGCCGCGCTGCGCGCCGTGCATCCCACCACGCTGGACGCCGCGCGCGACAAACTCTTCTGGTTTCTTTGCGGCTGGCTGGGCGGGCCCGACCACTACGTCGAGCGCTTCGGTCACCCGCGGCTGCGCGCCCGCCACCTGCCCTACGCCATCGGCAGCGTCGAGCGCGATCAGTGGCTGGGCTGCATGCTGCAGGCGATGCAGGACGAGGGCGTGGAGCCAGCGTTGACGCAGCGCCTGGCCGAGGCGCTGTACGGCACGGCCGACTGGATGCGCAACCGGCCGGGCTGACTGGCGTTGAACGGGTCCGCCCCCGCGGGCCCGCCGGGTGGTCTGTTCAACCGCGCTGGAATCGTTCCAGGCGATTGGGCGCGTACCCAGCGGGCGCGTCAGCCCTTCAGCAGCACGATCAGCGCACCCGCCCCGCCTTGCGGCGCACTGGCCTGCGTGAACGCCAGCACCTCGGCGCTCTGGCCCAGCCATCGCTGCGCCTTGGCCTTGAGCACTGGCTGGCGGCCGGGCGAGCCGTGGCCCTTGCCGTGCACCACGCGCAGGCAGCGCCAGCCGCGCTGGCGGCTGTCGCGCAGGAACAGCGCCAGCGCGTCGCGCGCCTCGTCCCGGCGCAGTCCGTGCAGATCGAGCTCGCCCTGGATGGCCCAGTGGCCGCGGCGCAGGCGGTTGACGACTTCCGGGCCCACGCCGTCGCGGCGGAAGCTCAGACCGTCATCGGTGAGCAGCAGGCTCTCGATGTCGACCTCGTCAGACATCGCCTCCGCCAGCGCGCGCCGCTCGTCGGCCTCGCGCTGGCGCGGCAGCGGCTCGGGGCGCTCGGCCTGCAGCGCCGAACCGGCCAGGCCATGGGGCGGCAGCGGTGTCACGGGCCCCACCGCATCTGCAAACAGCCGGCGGGCACGCTCGGCCGCGCGCTGCGCCGCAAGCGCCGCGACGGCGGCCTCGCGCTGCTGGCGCTGGCGCTCGACGAGCGTGTCGCGCAGGCGGGCCAGGTCGGCCAGGGAGCGGGCGCGCGGGCTCACAGAAGCCCGCGCTCGGCCAGCGACACGGTCTGCCCGCGGCCAACGACGATGTGGTCGAGCACGCGCACGTCCACGAGCTTGAGGGCGCTGGACAGGCTCTGTGTGAGGAACTCGTCGGCCCGCGAGGGCTCGGCCACCCCGCTGGGGTGGTTGTGCGCCAGTACCACGGCCGCGGCGTTGTGGCGCAGCGCCATGCGCACCACCTCTCGCGGGTAGACGCTGGTTTGCGACAGCGTGCCGCTGAACAGGATGTCGAAGCGGATCAGCCGGTGCTGGGCGTCGAGGAACATCACGCCAAAGTGCTCCTGGCCGTGGCCGTCGAGCTGCAGCGCGAGGTATTCCTTCACGCGCTGAGGGCTGTCGAACACCGGGCGCTCGCGCAGCGGCTGCGCAACGGCGCGGCGCGCGATCTCGGCCACTGCCAGCAGCTCTGCCTGCTTCGCTGGGCCGAGGCCGCGCACGCCGGCCAGCGAGGCGCGGGCCTCGGGCTGGAGCAGGCCGGCAAAGCCATCGCAGCGGTCGATCACCTGCTGCGCGACGGTCAGCACCCCGGCGCCGGCCGTGCCGGTGCGCAGCAGCAGCGCCAGAAGTTCGGCGTCTGCCAGTGCGGCAGGGCCGCGGGCCAGCAGCTTCTCGCGCGGGCGCTGGTCGGTGGGCAGGTGCTTCATGGGGCGACTTAGAATCCTGCCGCAGTCTACGCAAGGGGCGTCTCCCGTGACGTCCTCCCCGAAAGTGCCCTCTGACGGGCGCCCCCGAGTGCCCACCGCCCCGCCGTGCCGAACCCCGAACCCCCGCGTGTCCAGCCCGGTTCGTTCCTGACGCTGCACTACCGCCTCGCTGGCCCTGACGGCGGCGCGGTGGTGGACACCTTTGCCGACAAGCCTGCCACGCTGTCGCTCGGCACGGGCCAGCTCGCGCCGGCCATCGAGCAGCGTCTGCTGGGCTTGGAAGAGGGCGCCGAGGCGCGCTTTGAGCTGCCCCCCGGCGCCACTTTCGGCGAACGCAACCCCGAGTTGCTTCAGCGCGTGAGGCTCTCGTTGCTGCACGAGCTGGGCGAGCGCGACGCCGGGTACTCGGTGGGCGACGTGGTCGAGTTCCCCACGCCCGACGGGCAGGGCCGCTACGCCGGTGTCGTGCGCGAGGTCGGCGAGGGCTGGTTGTTGTTCGACTTCAACCACCCGCTGGCCGGGCAGGCCGTGCGCTTCGACGTCAAGCTGGTGGGAGTGCTCTAGCCATCATGATCGAAGACACGAGCCTGAGCGAGATCCTCCTGGCCGAGCCGCGCGGCTTCTGTGCCGGCGTTGACCGCGCCATCGAGATCGTCGAGCGCGCGCTGCACAAGTACGGCGCGCCAATCTACGTGCGCCACGAGATCGTGCACAACACCTACGTGGTGGACGACCTGCGGGCCAAAGGCGCCATCTTCATCGAAGACCTCGCCGACGTGCCGCCTGGCGCGACGCTGGTGTTCAGCGCCCACGGCGTGCCCAAGGCCGTGCGCGCCGAGGCCGCGCGGCGCGGCTTCCAGGTTTTCGATGCCACCTGCCCGCTCGTCACCAAGGTGCATGTCGAGGTTGCCAAGCTGGCCAAGGAAGGCTACGAGTTCATCATGATCGGCCATAAGGGGCACCCCGAGGTCGAGGGCACGATGGGCCAGCTCACCGAGGGCATCTACCTTGTCGAGGAAGCCGCCGACGTGGCCCGGGTGCAGCCGCGCAAGGACAAGCTCGCGGTGGTGACGCAGACCACGCTGTCGGTGGACGATGCCGCCGAGATCCTGGCCGAGGTCAAGCGCGTGTTCCCGCACGTGCGCGAGCCCAAGCAACAGGACATCTGCTACGCCACGCAGAACCGCCAGGACGCCGTCAAGGTGATGGCACCTGCGGTCGACGTGGTCATCGTGGTGGGCAGCCCCACCAGCAGCAACAGCAACCGGCTGCGCGAGCTGGCCGAGCGCCTGGGCACCGAGGCGCACATGATCGAGGGCGCGCAAGCGCTCCAGCCCGAATGGTTCGAGGGGCGCCAGCGCGTGGGCCTGACGGCCGGCGCCTCGGCGCCCGACGTGCTGGTGCAGGCCGTGATCGCGCGGCTGCGCGAGCTGGGCGCCACCAGCGTGCGGCGCATGGACGGCGTGGTCGAGAACGTGCGCTTTCCGCTGCCGCGTGGCCTGGGCGACCGCAGCATGGCTGAGGCCGGCCTGACGGTGAACGCCGCGTCCGGGTCATCCCGATCCTGACCGCCGCCGCCTTCACCCGCCCCCTCAAGAAGACGACGGCGCCCCGACGAGGCGCCGTCTTCGCATCAGGAAACGACTTCAGGAGCCCGCCATGCTCGACATCAACCTCCTCCGCCGCGACCTCGACGCCGTTGTCGCCCAGCTGCAGCGTCGCCGCAACCCGCAGCCCTTTCTCGACGTTGAGCGGTTTCGCGCGCTCGAGGCCGAGCGCAAGCAGATTCAGACCGCCACCGAGCAGCAGCAGGCGCGCCGCAATGCGCTGAGCAAGCAGATCGGGCAGCTCAAGGGCCGCGGCGAGGACACCGCCGCGCTGATGGCCGAAGTCGGTGGTATCGGAGACGCCATGAAGACCGGCGCCGAGCGGCTGGAGCAGGTGCAGGCTGAACTGCAGCTCATGCTGATGAGTCTGCCCAACCTGCCGCAGCCCGGGGTGCCCGACGGCGCCGACGAAACCGCCAACCGCGAACTGCGCCGCTGGGGCGAGCCGCGCGCCTTCGACTTCACGCCGCGCGACCACGTCGATCTGGGCGCGCCGTTGGGCCTGGAGCCCGACACCGGCGCACTGCTGGCGGGCAGCCGCTTCACCTTCCTGCGCGGGCCGGTGGCGCGGCTGCACCGGGCGCTCACGCAGTTGATGCTGGACGTGCACACGCAGCAGCACGGCTACACCGAGTGCTACACGCCCTACATCGTCAACGGTGAGATCCTGGAGGGCACGGGCCAGTTGCCGAAGTTCAAGCAGGACATGTTCTGGGTGACGCGTGGGGCCGATGCATCGGAGTCGGGCGACGCGCCGCAGGCCGAGCAGTACCTCATCGCCACCAGCGAGATCCCGCTCACCAACACCGTGCGCGGGCAGATCCTGGATGGGGCGCAACTGCCCATCCGGCTCACGGCGCACACGCCGTGCTTCCGCTCGGAGGCCGGCAGCGCGGGCCGCGACACGCGCGGCATGATCCGCCAGCACCAGTTCGACAAGGTCGAGATGGTGCAGATCGTGCATCCCGATCACAGCGATGCGGCACTGGAAGAGATGACGGGCCACGCCGAGATGATCCTGCAACTGCTGGAGCTGCCCTACCGCGTGGTGGCACTGTGCACCGGCGACCTGGGCTTCAGCGGCGCGCGCACGCACGACCTTGAGGTGTGGATCCCGACTCAGGGCACCTACCGGGAGATCAGCTCGGTGAGCAACTGCGAGGCCTTTCAGGCGCGGCGCATGCAGGCGCGCTTCCGCAACGCAGCGGGCAAGCCCGAGCTGGTGCACACGCTCAACGGCAGCGGCGTGGCTGTGGGCCGCGCGCTGGTGGCCGTGCTCGAGAACCACCAGCAGGCCGACGGCAGCGTGCGCGTGCCGGCAGCGCTGCGCCCTTACCTGGGCGGCGCCGAGCGGCTGGGCGCCTGAGGCCGCGGCCGGCGCCCGGCCGGCATAGAATGCAAAGCTACGCTCAACGCGAGACCACGCAATCCCGGAGAGGTGGCAGAGTGGTCGAATGCACCGGATTCGAAATCCGGCGTACGGGTTCTCCCGTACCGAGGGTTCGAATCC
>JAUMBF010000061.1:0-9952 GCA_032115875.1 Rubrivivax sp. | reverse complement strand
AGCAACCGCTTGGCGTCCAGGTCGTGGAAGACGGTGACGCAGTGCTCGATCCGACCCCACAGCTGCTTGTCGCGCACGCGCAGCATCTGCGCAGCCTGGCGCACCGGCAGGCCCTGGCACATCGTCAGCGCCAGCGCCTCGAACAGCAACGTGAAGCCACTGCCTTCGCGCGCCCAGGGCACCGGCGGTGGCGTCGTCTTGCCGCAGGCCGTGCAGCCTATGCGCGGAATGTCGGCATGCAGCCAGGCCTCGAACTGGAAGAAATCCAGGTGGCGCCAATCGCGGCGGACTCGGTCGTGAACGCCCTGGTCGGCCGCGCCGCAGCTCGGACAGGCCAGTCGCTGGGCGGTGCTGATCACCTCGAAGTCGATGCGCCGCTTGGCTGTGTCGAGGTCGACCTTGGCAACCTTCCACGGCGCCTGGGCCCAGCGCAGCGGTGAACAAGGACTCGACCTGAAGGGACATGGGAGCTTCTCCGGAACACGCCGCGCGCGCGCGGCCGAGGGAACAAAAGACCGCCCCGTGGACTTGTGGACAGCTGGGCTACGCCGACCTGCCCACAACCCCACCGGGCTCGACTACGACATTGTCAATTCGAAGTCAAATTCCACACGGATCGACGAGGGGCCCCCTCTTCCTCCTCGGCGGCCTGAACCCGGCCGCCTTAACCCCAACGAAAGCGAGACCACCCATGGCCATCGACAAAGCCCTCTACACCGGCCGCGCCACCAGTACCGGCGGCCGTACCGGCAGCACCAGGTCCGACGACGGCGCGCTCAGCGCGGTGCTCGTGACGCCGCGCGAGCTGGGCGGCGCCGGCGGTGCCGGCACCAACCCCGAGCAGCTGTTCGCCGCCGGCTACAGCGCCTGCTTCATCGGTGCGATGAAGGCCGTGGCCGCGCGCACGAAGACCGCGCTGCCCGCCGAGCCCACCATCGACGCCGCGGTGTCGATCGGCCCGATGACCGGCAAGGCCGGCGCCTTTGCCGTGGATGTGGCAATGACGATTGCGGTGCCCGGCATGGATAGGGCTGCACTTGAGCAGTTGGTGGCCGCCGCGCACGAGGTGTGCCCGTACAGCAACGCCACGCGCGGCAACATCAACGTCGCGCTGACGGTGGTCTGAGACGCCGTTCCTCCCGGGGCGGGCCGGGCCGGTCGATCAGGGCTTGAGGGCCATGATCAGCTGAGCCATCGCTCGCGCGTCCTTGTCGCTGACCTGGGGCTGCGGCGGCATCGGGTCCTCGCCCCACACGCCGCTGCCGCCGGCCTTGATCTTGGCGGCCAGTGTCGCCACCGCATTGGCGTCGCCGCCATAGCGCACCGCCACCTCCTTGAAGTGCGGGCCGTACTTGCGCCTGTCGACCAGGTGGCAGGCTGTGCAGTTGTTGCGTTGCATCAACTGCTGCAGCGTGGGCGTTTCGGCACGGGCTTGCGGGGTCCAGGCTGCGGCGAGCGCCAGCAGTGACAAGGCCACTGCCAGCGTCGCTGCCGATGGGCGGGCCGAAACGGCTTGGGCAGGCTTCATGATGAATCGAGCACTCGAGGTTGACGCCCCCACCCAGGCGCTGTCGGGCGCAGAGGGTGAGGGGCTGATGAGCAGCGGGCGCCGCCTCGCAGCGTCGCCCTTCATCGACCGCCGGTTCAGTTCGGCGTGACGCGGTAGATCATCCCGCTGCCTTCGTCGGCCACGTACAGGGCGTTGTCAGGGCCCAGCGAGAGATGCCGGAACCGGCCGGCGAAGGTGGGCCACAGCAGTTCCTCGCGCTTGGCAGACAGGCCGTCGCGGCTGAGGTCGAGGATGTCGATGCGATTGCCCGTGGGCGTGCCGTGGATGCCGATGCCGGCGTACCCGACCGCCAGGCGGCCTTCCCACTGCTTCCACTGCTTGCCCACCAGGAACACGCTGCCGCACATGCCTTGCGACAGGCCGTTGTTCGTCCAGGCGGGCTTCATCGCGTCCGGGAAGGCCTTCAGGTCGGTCATCGGCATGAAGGCGCTGCGCTCGGCAGGGGGCATGGCGCCCATCTGGTTGGGCGAATAACCGCAGTAGCCATCGGGGCAGGGGCCGCGGCCGTTGCGGTTGTCACGCGGGTCCCAGCCGCCGTTGCCGCCATTGACGAGTTTGGTGACCTCGTCCGTGTGCCAGGGGCCGTTCTCGGAGAGGAACGGCTCGTTGGTGCCGGGCCGGAAGGCGATGCCCTGCGGGTTGCGGAAACCGTAGGCGAAGATGCGCTTGTCGAAGCCGGCGGGCGGGTTGTTGCCGGCCGCAGCCTTGCCGTCGCGGTCCACGCGCAGCACCTTGCCGATGATCTGCGTCGGGTGCTGCGGGCCTGCGCCGCTGTGGTTGTCGCCCGTCAGCACGTACAGGAAGCCATCGCCCGGGTTGAAGCGGATGCGGCCACCATTGTGCGCACCCGGCCCACCGAAGGGGTGGGCCGACTTCGCCGGCTTGTAGCCGATGTCGCTGATGATCTCGGAGATCTCGGATACGACGGCCAGCGGCGCGTCCACCTTCATCCGCATCACGATGTTGTTGTGGCCGCCGTAGGTGCGGTTGGGGCCCCTGGAGCTGGCGTAGACGTACACGAAGCGGTTGCTCGCGAAGTTCGGGTCCACCGCCACGCCCTGCACGCCGGCCTGGCCGTCGCAGAACAGGTCGTTGCGCACCGTCGCGTAGCCCTTGCTGTCGCCCACGCCCAGCAAGGCATTCACCTTGCCCGAGGGCAGGCGCACGGACAGGCCCTTGCACTTCTCGGTGAAGAACATCGTGCCGTCGGGCAAGAAGGCCATGTCCCAGGGCGAATCGGCCTTCTGGAATTCCTCGGCCTTGACGGTGACCTGCGCGGCTGCTGCGGTGGCGCCCAACAGCGCCGCCACGGCGATGAGGCTGGCCGGCAGCCAGCGCGCTGGCGCTCGGCGGACTTCGCGGCCCGGGTCAAGGGCGGCTGGACGGAAATTGGGGACGGCTGATCGCATGTTGTCTCCTGGTCTTTCGTTGGTACTGTGGGCACTGCCCGGCTGACGTCACCGCCAAAGGCCTGAAGTGCCGACGGCATTTTGTGGGCGAGACGGCGCTGCGGCGTCCTGCCCTGCCGAGTGAAGGGATATTGCGACGGATCGGGCCGCGCGGCCGAGCCCCCGCAGAGTGAATCAGGACGCTGCGGCCCCAGTGGTCCGTCGGCGCCCGCGCACCTCGCCGGGGTCAAGATGACCGGAGCAGCTCCAGCAGCAGGCGCACGCGCGCCTGGGCGGGCGTGGCATCGCCGGTCGATGGCAGGGCATCGGCTGCGTGGCCCCCGCCGTCTACCACCCCGCCGGCCAGGCAGCGCGACGCGCGCCACACGCGCACGCCCTGCGCCTGCGCCGCCTCGGCCGCCGCCAGCAAGGTGTGGTGCACGCTGCCGTTGCCCGTGCCGGCGATGACGATGCCGCGCGCACCGGCGGCCACCAGCGCGGCCAGCCCCTGGCCGCGCGCACCCGCGTGGCTGGTGACGATGTCCACCACCGGCCAGTCGGCCACCGGCACGGCCAGCGCCGCGGCGGCCTCGCCGCCCGGCGCCGGCCACTCGCGCAGCGTGCGCAGCCGCCCGTCCTGCCACAGCGCCAGCGGCCCGGCGTCGCCGCCCGTGAAGGCCTCGAGCCGGTAGCCGTGGACCTTGCGCACCTCGGTGCCGGCGTACACCGCGCCGCCGAAGGCCAGCAGCACGCCCTGCACGCCCGGCGTGGCAGCCAGCGTCACGGCGTCGAGCAGGTTCTGCGGGCCGTCGGGCGACGGCGCGGTGGCCGGGCGCATGGCCGCGGTCAGCACCACCGGCTTGGCCGCCGCCACGGTGTACTGCAGGAAGGTGGCCGTCTCCTCCAGCGTGTCGGTGCCGTGGGTGACGACCACGCCCGCCACCTCGGGCCGCGCCAAGTGCTCGCGCACAGCGCTCGCCAGCGCCACCCAGGTGGCGTGGTCCATGTCGCAGCTGTCGAGCCGGGCCAGCGAGTGCGCCTCGATGGCGCGGCCGGCCAGCGCCGGCACAGCGTCAACGAGCGCCTGCGCGGCCAGCGCGCCGGCCTGGTAGCCCAGGTGGGCGCCGGGGCGCGTGGCAGCGCCAGCCACGACGCCCGCGATCGTGCCGCCGGTGCCGAAAACCACGACCAGCGAATCCTTGCTTGGCATTTGGTACTTTCTGGATGAAACTACAGTCCTGGATGGATAGACAGTCTGCGCACCGCCGCGGGCACCGCCATGCAAGAAAGCCCCAAGCTCACCCCCCGCCAGCAGCAGATCCTCGATCTCGTGCAAAGCGCCATCGAGCGCAGCGGCGCCCCGCCCACGCGGGCCGAGATCGCCGCCGAACTCGGCTTCAAGTCGGCCAACGCCGCCGAAGAGCACTTGCAGGCCCTGGCGCGCAAGGGCGTCATCGAACTCGTGGGCGGCACCTCGCGCGGCATCCGGCTCAAGTCTGACACGCTTCGCGCGCTCAACCAGGCGCGGCTCGACGGCTTCGGCAAGCAGTACATGCTGCCGCTGCCGGCCATCGCGCAGCTCACGCTGCCGCTGGTGGGCCGCGTGGCCGCCGGCAGCCCCATCCTGGCGCAGGAGCACGTGGACGCCAGCTTCCTGATGGAGGCCTCGATGTGGGCGCGCCGCCCCGACTACCTGCTCAAGGTGCGCGGCATGAGCATGCGCGACGCCGGCATCCTCGACGGCGATCTGCTCGCCGTGCAGAAGGCCAAAGACGCCAAGAACGGCCAGATCGTTGTCGCGCGGCTGGGCGACGATGTCACCGTCAAGCGCCTGCGCCGCACCAGCAAGGGCATCGAGCTGATCCCCGAGAACCCGGACTTCCAGACCATCCACGTGCCGCCCGACACGGCCGACTTCGAGCTCGAGGGCATCGCGGTGGGCCTCATCCGCAACACCGTGCTCATGTGAGGCGCGCCGTGCTGGCTTCCCGTCTGCCCCTGCCTGCCCTGCCGGGCGCGAACCGCGGGCCCGGCACGGCCCGCCCGCCCAAGGCCCCGCCGCCGCGCAAGGCGGCCACCGCGGCGGACTGCGAGCGCCTGGAACAATTGCCCAACATCGGCCCGTCCATCGCGGCCGACCTGCGCGCCATCGGCATCGACCTTCCGGCACAGCTGGCCGGGGCCGACCCGCTGGCGCTGTACCGGGCGCTGGCCCAGGCCACGGGCCGGCGCCAGGATCCCTGCGTGCTCGACACCTTCATGGCCGCCTGCGCCTTCATGCGAGGCGGCCCGGCCCAGCCCTGGTGGGCCTTCACGGCCGAGCGCAAGCAGCGTTACGGCGTGCTGTAGCCGCGCAGGCGCGCGCCACCCCGGCCCGCGCGCATCAGCGCGCGGCTTGCACGGTCAGCGGCGAGCTCGCTGCCCCTTGCAGCCACTGCGTCAGCAGCTCGCTGCGCGCCCAGAAGGCCTGCCATTGGGCCCGCGCCGGGCAGCCGACGAGACGGCAGTGTCGTCGTCGCCGTCGCTGCCAGTGCGTCGGGGCTTGCCCGCAGCCGACACGGCGGGGATGTAGCCGGCCAAGCCACCGCTGTTCGCGCCATTGCCGGGCGGCCGGCACGGACAAGATGCGCCTACAGGTTCTGCCCCGGGATCCGATACCCCCACCATGAAGCCGTCGATTCCGCTCCGCCTACCCGCCCCAAGTGCACCTGAGGCGCACCGAGCGCCGCCAACGGCCACACTGGCGCGGGGCGCATGCATGCCACCATCGCTGGGTTGCTTCGCGCCGGGCGCTGGCGGTGCCCTGAAGGGCTGGTGGCAGCGGTTGATGTTCTGGCTGCTCTGCCCGGGGCCGGTGCACTCGGCGCCACCACCCAACCGACTGGGCCAGGTCAAGCGCGAGTTCGGCACATCGCTGGCCGATGTGGACGGCGTCGACGCCGATCAGCTGCGTTGGCGGGTGCAGCACGCACAGTCTCTGCGCGAGCTCTGGCACCTGCGCAGCGACCTGTACAGCACCATTGCAGTCGCTCACAGCCAGGGCGAGGCGGATGCTAGGCTGAAGCTGATCAACCAGCACTTCCCCAGCCGCGCCCCACGCTCGCTGCTCGCACCGCTGTAGATCGGACCGCCATGCAAGCTGTCGCACTCTACAAGTCCGGTCCCACCCTTGGCGGCCAGGCATCCCCCGACCTCTCGGGGCTGCCGCAGGATCGCCAGGCCCATGCCGCGGCCCGCCGCGCCTTCGTGGACCTGAAGCGCACCTTCATGCATGCCTTGGACGGCCTGCCCGCCGTTGAGTGGCTGCAGGTGCAGGTGGGGGCTGCCGAGGAGCCCGTAGACCTGTGGTTGCTGCGCGCTCCGGCCTTCGCAGCGATGAGGGGCGCCGACCCGCAAGTGCGCCAGCGCCGCCAGCAGTTGCGGCGCAGCCTGGACTCGTTGTTCCCCGATCCCGACGAGCCCAGCAGCCTCTCGCTGCCCTAGGAGCGCACCCGCGACGCGAAGCGTTGACGGAACTTCTCGACCTTGGGCGCCACGACGAAGGTGCAGTAGCCCTGGCCGGGGTGGTTGGCAAAGTAGTGCTGGTGATAGTCCTCGGCGCGCGAGTAGTTTGCCAGCGGCACGATCTCGGTCACGAGGCGACCGCCACCTCTGGCCGACAGGGCTGCCTGCATCTCTGCGACGACCTCGCGCGCCACTGCCTCCTGCTCGGGGCTGGTCACATAGATGCCGCTGCGGTACTGGGTGCCGACGTCGTTGCCCTGCCGGTTGAGCGTGGTCGGGTCATGGATGACGAAGAAGATCTCCAGCAATTCACGCAATGTGATGAGCGCTGGGTCGTAACTCACCTGCACGACTTCGGCATGCCCCGTGTCCCCGTTGCAGACCTGCTCGTAGCTGGGGTTGCGAACATGGCCGTTGCAGTAGCCACTCTCGACCGCGATGACGGCGTCGACCCGTTCGTAGACCGCCTCCAGGCACCAGAAGCAGCCGCCACCGAGCGTGATCCGAGCGGGCGTGCCGAGCGTTTGTGCGTCCATCGTCGATGTCTTGCCGGCGCGGAAAGGGCAGCCGGTCGCGTCTTTACACTTTGCACACTGTAGCCGGCAAGGTCTGCCCAAGCGTGAACGAGCTCCTTCTTGCCCTGGACCTCGAGTCCTGGAAGCCCTGGGTCACCGCACTGGCGCTGCCACCGATTCCTCTGTTGCTGCTGTTGCTGGTCGGCGCCCGCCTCATGCCGCGTCGCCGCGTGCTGTCCTGGCTGCTGATCCTGCTGGGGATCCTGGGCCTGTGGTTCAGCGCCACCCTCGTGCTCGGCACGACGCTGGTGCGCGTCTTGACGACGCCACCGCCTGCTCTGACCGAGCGCGCGGTCTCCGAACTGCGCAAGGCGCCGCGGACGGCCATCGTGGTGCTCGGTGGTGGGCGGCGTGGCTTGGCGCCGGAGTATGGCTTGTCCTCGCTCAACGAGCGCAGCCTGGAGCGGCTGCGCTACGGCATCTGGCTGGCCCGCAGCACGCAGCTGCCGCTGCTGTTCAGTGGCGGCGCGGGCCAGGGCGCAGGCCCGCCCGAGGCCGAGATCGCCTCGCGGGTGGCCGAGCAGGAGTTCGGCCTCAAGTTGCGCTGGGCCGAGGACCAGTCGCGCGACACGCGCCAAAACGCGCGGGCCAGCGTGGCCATGCTCCAGGCTGCGGGCATTGCGCAAGTGGTGCTGGTCACGCACGATTACCACATGACCCGCGCCCGTGGCCACTTCGAGCGCGAGCTGGCCCCGCACGGCATGACGCTGGTGCTGGCGCCGATGGGCCTGCCGGCGCACGGCGGCTTCGTGGCCATGGACTGGATGCCCGGCGAACGCGGCTTCGGCCTCGCGCGCTTGGCGCTGCGCGAGTGGCTCGCCCGCGCGGTCGGCGCCTGAGAGCCTCAGAGGCGGGCCTCACGCCAGCAGCGCGACGACGAAGATGCCGATCATCACGAACGACAGCACCACCTTGGCCACCATGCCGGCCATCATGCCCAGCCAGGTGGCCACGCCCACCTTGATGGCCTGTTGGCCGGCGCCGACGCGGTCGGCCTGCTGACGGCGCGCGACGGCCTCACCGACCGCCGCCCCCACGAGCGGCATGAAGAGCACGCCCACCAGGCCCATGAACAGGCCCGCGACCGTGCCCAGCGCGGCGCCCACCAGCGCCAGTCGGCTGGCACCGGCCTTGCGCGCGCCCAGAAGGCCGGCCACGTAGTCCAGCGCCCAAGACAGCAGCGCCAGTACCGCCAGCAGCAGCACGACCCACACGCCCACGCGCTGAAAGTTGTCGATCCACGCGCCCAGCACGATGCCGCCAAACACGAAGGCCGTGCCCGGCAAGGCCGGCAGCACGGTGCCAGCGAGGCCCAAGGCCATCAGCAGCACCACCAACACCCACAGCAGCAAGCTCGTGTCCATTGATTCCGGGTTCCCGTCATGCTCGGAAACCCGATCATGGGGCTGATCCCGGCCAAGCCAAGGCCAGCACGGAGCACCCACCCGGCGCATGGGCTCCAGGGGCCGCCTTGGACAAGGGCGCGCGATGCCTCACACTCGCGCACGCGCTGGTGATCCGGCCGCGCAACCCTGTCTTTTCCGAGGAATATCACGCAATGAAGAACTGGCTCATCGGTGCCGTGGTCGTGGCCCTGGTCGCGACGGCCGTGCCCTCCATTTCCGAGGCCAAGCGGCTGGGCGGCTCCAAGTCCAGCGGCATGCAGCGCGACATGCCCGCGCGCACCGCCCCCGACGCCCCGCCCGCCAAGCCCGCCACGCCCGCGCCGGGCAACACGCCGGCCCAGCCCGGTGCCGCCGCGCCGGCCGCGGCCGGTGCCACGGCCGCCGCCGCTGGCGCCAAGCGCTCTTGGATGGGCCCGATCGCCGGTCTGGCTGCGGGCCTGGGCCTGGTGGCGCTGGCCAGCGCCCTCGGATTCGGTGAAGAGCTCGCGAACTTCCTCATGATCGCGCTGCTGGCCGTGGCCGCCATCGCGCTGATCGCCTTCCTGATGCGCCGCTTCGGCCGCAAGCCCGAGCAGCCGGCGCTGGCCGGTGCCGACAACGGCATGGCCCGCAGCGGCGCCCAGGTGAGTTGGCCCTCGCCGTCGAACGCGCCCGCGCAGGCGGCTCCTGCCGATGCGCCCGCGCAGTTCAGCGGCGGTGCCCCGGCCGCCGGCGTGACCGACCCCGTGCCCGGCATCGGTGGCGCCCCCGCCGCCGAGCCCGCGCCGCTGGTGGCCGAGCGCAGCGTGCCCAAGGCCTTCGTGCCCGCGGCCTTCGACAGCGAGAACTTCGCCCGCACGGCCAAGATGATCTTCATCCGCCTGCAGGCCGCCAACGACGCCGCCGACCTCGAAGACCTGCGCCGCTTCACCACGCCCGAGCTGTTCGCCAGCCTGCGCATGGACATCCTCGAACGCGGTGCCAGCGACAACCACACCGACGTGCAGCGCGTCGAGGCCGAGGTGCTGGACGTCACGAACGAAGACGACCGCCAGATCATCAGCGTGCGCTTCCACGGCGACATCGTCGAGGAGCGCGGCGGCCAGCCGCAGGCCTTCAACGAGGTGTGGCACCTGGTCAAGCCGCACGGCGACGGTGGGCAGTGGGCCATCGCCGGCATCGAACAGTTGAACTGAAGAACGGACGGCCCCCAGGCTGCGGGCGCTGCGCGTCCTCGCCACCCCCCGAGGGGGCTCAGCCCGGACCGGGATACCCGGATCCGGGCTGGGACGGCCCCCAGGCTGCGGGCGCTGCGCGTCCTCGCCACCCCCCGAGGGGGCTCAGCCCGGACCGGGAAACCCGGATCCGGGCTGGGACGGCCCCCAGGCTGCGGGCGCTGCGCGTCCTCGCCACCCCCCGAGGGGGCTCAGCCCGGACCGGGAGACCCGGATCCGGGCTGGGACGGCCCCCTCAGTGCGCCTGATCCCAGTTTGCCCCCGTGCCGACCTCGGCGACCAGCGGCACCCTCAG
>JAUMBF010000060.1:0-7825 GCA_032115875.1 Rubrivivax sp. | reverse complement strand
CAAGCAGGATCCCAAGCTCAAGGGCCTGGTGCTCGACCTGCGCAACGATCCTGGCGGTCTGCTAGACGCCAGCATCGCGATCTCGGCCGCCTTTCTGCCCGAGAACCTGGTGGTGGTCAGCACCAACGGCCAGATGCCCGAGTCGCGCATGAGCTTCCGCGCCGTGCCGGCCGACTACGTGCGCCGCGGCGGCGCCGATCCGCTCAAGCGGCTGCCGGCGGCGCTGAAGACGGTGCCGCTGGTGGTGCTGGTCAACGAAGGTTCGGCCTCGGCCAGCGAAATCGTGGCCGGCGCGCTGCAGGACCACAAGCGCGCCACCCTCATGGGCGCGCAGACTTTCGGCAAGGGCTCGGTGCAGACCATCCGGCCGCTGCCCGGCGACACGGCGCTGAAGATCACGACCGCGCGCTACTACACGCCGGCCGGCCGCGCCATCCAGGCCAAAGGCATCACGCCCGATGTCTTCCTCGACGAAACCGCCGAGGGCAATGTGTTCGCGGTCCTGCGCACGCGCGAGGCCGACCTGGCCAAGCACCTGGAGGGCGCCGACGAAAAGAAGGACCCGGCGCGCGACAAGGCCCGGGAGGATGCCCGCGCCCGCCTTGAGGAGCAGCTGGCCAAGAGCAAGGAGCCGCCCAAGCCGCTGCCGGAGTTCGGCAGCGCCGAGGACTGGCCGCTGCGCCAGGCCCTGAACCAGCTGCGCGGCCTGCCCGTGGTGGCCAGCAAGACGGCCACCGAGCGGCGCGCCGAGGCGCCGGCCGGCAAGTAGGCGGTCCGCCAACGATGCCCAGGCCCGCTTCGGCGGGCCTGTTCTCGGGACCGCCCCACCACGGGGCGCCGGTATGCTCGCCGCGATGAACCCCGCCAAGCCCCCGCCGAATCCCGAACTCACCGCGCGCAACTTCCCGAGTGCCCAGGAAGACGCCGCCGCCGTGCCGCAGGCCGAGCGCTACGCCGGCCCCGGAAGCGCCTACCGCCTGGCTTTCACCGACACGGAGTTCCTGCTGCGCGAGGAGCTGCGCCCGGTGCGCATGCAACTGGAGCTGCTCAAGCCGGAGCTCGTGCAGGACGAACAGGGGGTGGAGAGCACCATCGTCATCTTCGGCAGCGCGCGCATCAACGCGCCCGAGCAGGCGGCGCAGCGGCTCGCCGAGGCCGAAGCCGGCGGCGACGCGCAGGCGCTGGCGCGCGCCCGCAAGGCTGTCGAGCTGAGCCGCTATTACGACGAGGCGCGTCGCTTCGCCGCCATCGCCACGATCAAGAGCCGCGAGCTGGCAACGCCGCTGTTCGTGGTCACCGGGGGCGGCCCCGGCATCATGGAAGCCGGCAACCGCGGCGCCTTCGAGGCCGGCGGCAAGAGCATCGGCCTGAACATCGTGCTGCCGCACGAACAGGCGCCCAACCCCTACATCACGCCGGAGCTGTGCTTCCAGTTCCACTACTTCGCGATGCGCAAGATGCACTTCGTGATGCGCAGCATCGCGCTGGTGTGCTTCCCGGGCGGCTTCGGCACCCTGGACGAGTTGTTCGAGACGCTCACGCTGGTGCAGAACAGCAAGAGCCGCAAACGCCCCATCCTGCTGTTCGGCCGCGCCTTCTGGGAGCGGCTCATCGACTTCCAGCACCTGGTGGACACCGGCATGATCGCCGCCCACGACCTGCAGCTGTTCTGCTACGTCGAGAGCGCCGAGGAAGCCTGGGACGTGCTGGCCCGGCACTACGGCTTCGACCAGCCGGCGACAGAGCGCGGCGCATACGCGGAAGACGTCTGAGAGGGTGTGAACGACATGAATCGCCTCGTCTCCCTGATTGGCGCGCCCACCGACATCGGAGCCGGGGCGCGCGGCGCCCGCATGGGCCCCGAGGCCCTGCGCGTGGCCGGTCTTCAGGCCGCGCTCGAGGCCCACGGCCTGCAGGTGCAGGACCTCGGCAACCTGACCGGCCCACCCAACCCCTGGCTGCCGCCGGTGGACGGCTACCGCCACCTGCCCGAGGTGGTGGCCTGGAACCGCGCCGTGCACGAGGCGGTGCTGGCCGAACTGCGGCGCGGCCGGCTGCCCATCCTGCTGGGCGGCGACCACTGCCTGGGCCTGGGCAGCATCAGCGCCGTGGCGCGCCACTGCCGCGAGGCCGGCCAGAAGCTGCGCGTGCTCTGGCTCGACGCCCATGCCGACTTCAACACCCGCGTGCTCACGCCCAGCGGCAACCTCCACGGCATGCCGGTGGCCTGCCTGTGCGGGCACGGGCCGCAGGCACTCATCGAGATCGGCGGCACGGTGCCGGCGCTCAACCCCAAGGCCCTGCGGCAGATCGGCATCCGCAGCGTCGACCCTGGCGAGAAGCGTTTGGTGCACGAGGTGGGCCTGGAGGTCTTCGACATGCGCTACATCGACGAGATGGGCATGCGCCACACGATGGAGCTGGCGCTGGCGACGCTGGATGCGAACACGCACCTGCACGTGAGCTTCGACGTCGACTTCCTCGACCCTGATATCGCGCCCGGCGTCGGCACCACGGTGCCCGGCGGCCCGAGCTACCGCGAGGCGCAGCTGTGCATGGAGATGATCGCCGACACCGGCCGCCTGGCCAGCCTGGACATCATGGAGCTGAACCCGGCGCTGGACGTGCGCAACAAGACCGCGGCGCTTGCCGTGGACCTGGTGGAAAGCCTGTTCGGCAAGAGCACGCTGATGCGCGTGTGACGCCACCCCACCGACTCGACTTCGGCAACCGCCGGCGGCGGCTAAGATGCTCCCATGCCCCTGACCGCACGCGCCCTGGCCCGCCTGCTGGTGGCCGTGGCCGTGGCGCTGGGCCTGGCGGCCACCGCCCAGGGGCAGCCCCGCCCGGCGTCCGGTGCCGAAGCAGCCGAGCCCGACGCCCCCACCGCCACCGCGCAGCGCATCTACGAGCGCATCCGCCCGCAGCTGCTGCAGGTGCGCACGTTGCTGAAGACACAGGACAGCCAGAGCGCCGTGGGCTCGGGCTTCCTGGTCGACGACGCCGGCCACCTCGTCACCAACTACCACGTGATCAGCCAGTACGCGCTGCGGCCGTCGCAGCACCGGCTGGTCTACGCCACGGTCGACGGCCGCCAGGGCGCGCTGCAGCTGCTGGCCTTCGATGTCGTGCACGACCTGGCGCTGCTCAGGCCGGTGGAACCGGCTCCGCTGGCCGGCCGCGGCGCCGTGCCCCTGCGCCCGGCCGAGCTGCCGCTGCCGCGCGGCGCGCGCATCTTCAGCATGGGCAACCCGCTGGACGTGGGCTTCGCGGTGGCCGAGGGCAGCTTCAATGGCCCGGTGGAACGCAGCTTCCTGGCGACGCTGTTCTTCGGGGGCAGCCTGTCGGCGGGCATGAGCGGGGGCCCGGCGCTCGATGACGCCGGCCGCCTGGTGGGCGTGAACGTGGCAGCGCGGCGCGACGGCGAGCAGGTCAGCTTCCTCGTGCCTGCCGAGCCCGTGCGCAGCCTCATCGCGCGCAGCCGCGGCGCCGCGGCCGTCACCACGCCGGCCTGGAACGAGGTGGCGCGCCAGCTGCGCGAGCACGAGGCGCGGCTGGTCTCGGCCTTCATCGCCCAGCCCTGGCGCAACGCCGGCCATCCCGTCTACCGCATCCCGGTGCCGCAGGAGACCTGGATGCGCTGCTGGGGGCGCAGCTCACCGCCGCAGTCGCGCGGCCTGCAGTTCGAACGCAGCGACTGCGAGATGGACAGCCGCGTGTTCGTGGCCGGGCGGCTGCTCACCGGCTACATCACCGTGCGCCACGAGGCCTACGACGGCACCCGCATCGGTGCCTGGCGCTTCGCCGAGCGCCACAGCGACAGCTTCGGCAACGAGTCCGTCGGCACCGACGACCGCCAGCGCACCGCCGCGCAATGCCGCGAGCGCACCATCACGCCGCCCCCGGGCGTGGCCGGCGCCACCACGGCCAAGGTGGAGCCCCCCCTGCCGATGCGTGCCGTGGTGTGCCTGCGCGCCTACAAGAAGCTGCCCGGCCTGCACGACCTGATGGTGCTGGTGGCCACGCTCGACGGCCGCACCGTGGGCGTGCAGGGGCGGCTCGATGCGTATGGCGTGGGCGTGGCCGGCGCCGAGCAGCTGACGCGGCACTACCTGGCCGGCTACGGCCGCAGCGCCGCGGCCATCGAGGCAGCCCGTTGAGCATGGCCCCCGCCGCCCCGCCCCGACTGGCCCTGCTCGAGGTGATCGGCCGCGACGGCCGGGTGGCGCAGACGCTCGACGTGCACCGCTGGCCGCTGACGCTGGGCCGCTCGCTGGCCGCCGACGTGGTGCTCGACGACCCGCACGTGGCCCCGCTGCACGCCACGCTGAGCCGGGCCGGCGACGGCGCGCTCACGCTCGAAGTGGGCGACACCGCCAACGGCGTGCGACAAGGCCGCGAGCGCCACGCGCGCGGCGAGCGGGTGGCGGTGCCGGCCGGCGGCACCACCTGGCAGCTGGGCGGCCTGACGCTGCGCCTGCGCACGCCGGCCGAGACGCTGGCGGCCGAGCAGCCGCTGCCGGCCAGCCGTGCCGGCGGCACGTGGCCGATGCTCGGGGTGGCCCTGGCACTGGCCGGGCTGGCGCTGGCCAAGCACGGGCTGAGCCTGGACCCGGGCGCAGAGTTGGGCGATTGGCTGCCGCTGGTGGCCGGCCTGCCGCTGGTGCTGGGCTTGTGGGCGGGACTTTGGGCGCTGGCCTCGAAGCTGTTCCAGCATCGCTTCGAGTTCGCCGCCCACCTGCGGCTGGCGCTGCCGGTGGCGCTGGGCGTCGAGGTGCTGGACGCCGTCCTGCCACCGCTGGCCGCGGCGCTGGGCCTGCCCCTGCTGTGGCGCCTGCTGGGCCCGCTGCAGCTGGCGGCCCTGCTGTGGCTGCTCTTCCGCCATCTGGCGCTGGTGCTGCCGCAGGCGCGCCGGGCCGTGGCGGCCTTCGTGGGCGCAGCGGCACTGGCTGGCGCGGCGGTGGCCGTCCACGCCAGTTGGCGCAGCGTCGACCGCTGGAGCCGACCGCCCTACATGAGCACGCTGCCCATGCCGACGATGCTGTGGCGCACACCCGATCCGGCCGAGGCCTTGGCCGCCGATCTCGCGCCGCTGGCCGAGCAGCTGGCCCGGCGTGTGCAAAGGGCCCGAGACGAAGATCCGCCCGACGATGACGGCGACGAATAGTCCACTCCCCACCCGCCCCCATGAACACCCGCCCGCTGCTCATCGGCCTGTCGGCCCGCATCTACACCCCCGGCTCGGCCGGCGTCGAGCTGCCCGGCGTGTGGACGAAGACACTGCACTACCTGGAGCAGAGCGTCGCGCACTGGGTGCTGTCGGGCGGGGCGGTGGCGGTGATGATTCCGGCGGTCAGCAGCGGCAGCCTCGTCGTGCGCAGCGACATCGACCTCGGCCACTATGCCGCCGTGCTCGACGGCCTGGTCCTGCAAGGTGGCAACGACCTGGCGCCCGATCACTACGGCGAACAGCCGCTGCACCCCGACTGGGCCGGCGACCCCGTGCGCGACGCCTACGAGATGGCGCTGGTGCGCGCGTTCGTGGCCGCCGGCAAGCCCGCGTTCGGCATCTGCCGCGGACTGCAGCTGCTGAACGTGTGCTTCGGCGGCAGCCTGTGGCAGGATATCGGCACGCAGCGACCTGAGGCCGTGGAGCACCGCATCGCCGGGCGCTATGAGCGCCACTTCCACGATATCGAGTTCGTGCCCGGCAGCCACCTCGCAGGCCTGTACCCCGGCCTGCCGCGCGCCACCACCAACAGCATCCACCACCAGGGCATCAAGCAACTGGCGCCGGGCTTCGTGGTGGAGGCGCGCTGCCCCGACGACGGCATGATCGAGGCCATCCGCCGCGTCGAGCCCGGGCCCTTCGTGGCCGGCGTGCAGTGGCACCCCGAGTTCCACGGCCCCGAGCACCCGCACACCCTCGACGACGGGCCCATCCTGCGCGACTTCCTGGCCGCCTGCCTGCGCGCCCGTGCGGCCCTGTGAGTACCCGTCCACCGCGCTTCAGGGATTTCGCCTAAGGGCGAGTCCCGTCATGGTTTGTCACGAGGTCTGCCGCCGCATGGCGTCACGCAACGTTGACACAATGTCGGTACTGTGAATCGCCGCCTCCTGCCCCTGGGGCTCGCCGCTGGGCTGACGCTCATCCTGGCGTCCCTCTTGTCTGCCCTGTTGCCCGCCCAGGCGCAGCCCTCCGAGCCCGCCGAGGCGCCGCTGCGCATCGCCTCCGCCTTTGACCCGCAGACCATGGACCCGCACGCCATTGCGTTGCTGTACCACACGCGCGTGGTGTTCCAGGTCTACGAGTCGCTCGTCAACCGCGACGAGCGCTTCCGGCTCGAACCGGGCCTGGCGCTGTCGTGGCAGCCCGTGCAGCCCACGGTGTGGCGCTTGCGGCTGCGGCCAGGGGTGCTGTTCCACGACGGCACGCCGTTCAGCGCCGACGACGCGGTGTTCTCGATCGAGCGCGCCATCACTGCGCCCTCGCAACGCGCGTTCCAGCTCAAGGGCGTGACAGGCGCGCGCAAGGTCGACCCGCTCACCGTGGACATCCTGCTCGAGGCGCCCGACGCCGTGCTGCCCGAGAAACTGCATTACATCGGCATGATGAGCCGGGCCTGGAGCGAGCGCCACGGCGTGCAGCGCGCCCAGGACTTCAACGGCAAACAGGAAACCCACGCCGTGCGCCACGCCAACGGCACCGGCCCGATGCGCCTGCTGCGCCACGAGCCCGACGTGCGGACGCAGTTGCAACGCCACCCGCAGTGGTGGGGCTGGGCCGATCGGCGCAGCGGCAATCTCGGTGCAGTGCACTTCGTCACCGTGCGCAGTGACGCCACGCGGCTGGCGGCGCTGGCCTCGGGCGAGGTCGACCTGGTGCTGGATCCGCCCTACCAGGACATCGTGCGCCTGAAAGCCGACCCTCGCTTCGCGCTGATGCACACGGCCGACATCGGCCAGCAGTACCTGGCCTTCGACCTTGCCAGCCCCGAGCTGCGCGACAGCGACGTCAAGGGCCGCAACCCCTGGCGCGACCTGCGCGTGCGCCGCGCGGTGTACCACGCGTTGAACATGCCGCTGATCATCGACAAGGTGCTGCGCGGCCAGGGCCAGCCCACCGGCGCGCTGCTGAGCCCGCTGGTCGACGGCTCGCCGGCCGAACTCGACAAGCGGCTGCCCTACGACCCCGCCCGGGCCCGCCAGCTGCTGGGCGAGGCGGGTTACCCCAACGGATTTTCCGTGACGCTGGACTGCGTGAACGTGGCCTGGCGAGAGAACGTCTGCCAGGCCATGGCCGCCATGCTCACGCAGGTGGGCATCCGCACACAGCTGCGCAGCAGCCCGAGCAGCAGCTTCTTCCCCAAACTCACACAGGGCACAGCCAGCTTCATCGAGTACGGCTGGACGGCCACGCCCGACGCCTGGAACTCGCTCAACGGGCTGTTCCGCACGCACGACAAGTCGGGCCTGGGCAGCTTCAACGCCGGGCGCTACAGCAACCCCAAGGTCGACGAGTTGATCGACGCCATGCGCACCGAGCCCGACCTGACGCGCCGCCGGGCCATGGTGAGCGCGGTGCTGCGCCTGGTGACCGACGACCTGCCCTACATCCCCCTGTACCGCCGCACCTTGAGCTGGGCGATGACGAAGAAGGTGCAGGCGGTGATGTGGCCCAACGACACGGTCGAGCTGCGCTGGGTGCGCGTGCGGTAGCGAGGGGCGCAGCGCCGAATGACAACTGCCGGCCCGTAGCGGCCAGAGGCCGCTACGGGCCTTGGGCCTGAAACCACGGCTCCCCCGAGCCCCTTCCGAGAGGGGG
>JAUMBF010000059.1:0-25564 GCA_032115875.1 Rubrivivax sp. | reverse complement strand
GCGCGAACTCCGCTCAAACAGTTGCCGTGAGTCAGTCCACGATGCGCGCTGCGCGCGCCGCCCTCAAGTCTGCGCTGCTCGGCACCCCATAACAGCGCCAGCCAGCGGCACCGCCTGCCGCCTATTTACCGCCGTGGCGCTCGTTCGGGACCCAAGCCAGTGTCTGCAAAGGGCCTCGCAAAAAGCGGGGGCCTTGACAAGCATGCCCTGAGCTTGCCATCGAGATCAGCCCAAATGGCTCGCTGCGAACGACCGCCAAGAGCCGAGACCACCAGCACCCCGTCGACGCCGAAGCGGCTACTGGCTCTGTCGAGGGTTCTATGGCCGGTCTTCGAGGCGCTGACCGCACCATGCCGACCCACAGCGGAAGCTGGGCATTCTTAGCTGGGTAGCTCAAAAGCAGACGCCGAAGATTCAACTGGAGCGGATGCCACAGGCGAGGCGGCTGGAAGCGACCACTCAATGGAGAGCGCAAACCCCCAGGTGGTGGCGAACGGCGACCTTTGGCGAGCCTTTCCAGTCATGCATTGAGGATCGCCCGCCACGACGCGACACCAACAGCATCCATGTATTGTATCTTGTCGCGCTACACGATACAAAAGACTCATGAGCACCGTCGACTCCACCAGTCCGCCGCAGCATCCTGGCATCTATGTTCGGGAGTTCGTCCTTAAGCCGAAGAAGCTGGCCGTCACAAGAGCTGCCGAGCTGGTTGGCGTGGGCCGGCCCGCCCTGTCCAACTTCCTCAATGGCAAGGCCGCCGCCACACCGGAGATGGCCGCCCGGCTGGAAGTGGTCTTCGAACTGGAGGCCGGCAAATTGCTCGCCCTCCAAGCCGCGTTCGACGCTGCCGAGGCCAAGCCCAGTGAGGCGTCATTGACTGCTCGCCGATATGTCGTCCCGCTGCTGGAGCTTAAGGCGAACCATATCGAGGGTTGGGTCAATAGCAACGTGGGGGCGAGAACGCGCTTGGCGGTCCTTGTCCGCACCTTGGTGAACTCGACGGCAACGCCGTCGAGAAGCGACTTCCCGGGCAACGACGACGCCGAGCGTCCCGGGTGGGACGGCTGGAGCGAGTGTGAGGTTGGAAACCCTTGGGTGCCAGCAGGCGGCGCTGGTTGGGAGTTCGGCACCAATAAGGACACTAGAGAAAAGGCGGACGGCGACTACGCCAAGAGCGTGAGAGCTATGGCCGCGGCTGCCGAGCGGCTGCAAACGACCTTCGTGTTCGTGACTCCGAGGCGCTGGCCGAGCAAGGTTGAGTGGGTAAAGAAGAAGGTAGCCGAGAAGAAGTGGCGCGACGTCCGCGCATACGACGCCAGCGACTTGGAGCAATGGATCGCGCAGTCGGTGCCCGCGCAGGCGTGGCTCGCAGGGGAACTTGGGCTGCCGAAGCAGGAGGTGGCATCGCTCGATGACGGCTGGCAAGCTTGGTGCGGAGCGGCCAAAAGTAATATGCCTGCAGCGCTCTTCAACACCGCAGTAGGAGCGGCCAAGCCGAAGTTCCTGCATTGGCTGGCTGCTTCCCCCCAGAAGCCCTTCGTAATCGCAAGCGACTCCAAGGAAGAAGCGGCCGCCTTCCTATCGGCCCTTTTGCCGAGTGAAGACGCAGAGATGGCTGCGACGCGTGACCGGGTCGTTGTCTTCAAGTCGCCTGGGGCGTTGACGAAGCTGGCCAAGGGCGCCGCTGACTTCATCGCCGTCGCCCTAAACGATGAAGTGCAGCGGGAACTCGCAGCCGCGGGACCACTGCACGCAGTGGTCGTGCTTCCCAGGAACGCTGCCGGCTTGGAGGCAGACGTCGTCCTAGAACCGCTCATGTCTGAGGCGTTCCGCGCCGCTCTTGAGACGGCGGGGTACAAGGCGGACGAAATCGCCCGGTTGGCGAAGGAGTCCGGAAGGTCTCTGACAGTCCTGCGCCGACGGCTCAGCAACCTGCCGGCTGTGCAGATCCCGCCTTGGGCCCAGGACGCTGCATCAGCCCGAGTCTTGATTCCGCTTTACTTGGCAGGCAGCTGGAACTACAAGAACGAACGCGACACCTCCGTGGTCGCGCGGATGGCGGGGCTCACTGACGCAGACGCCTTGGAGCAGGAGGTGCGAAAACTGTCGGAGTTGCCCCAAGCGCCAGTGTGGAGCGTGAGCACGTACCGCGGCGTGTTCTCCAAGATGGACGTGATGTTCGCGACGCGCGCCTTCGTGACCTCCGCCATGCTGGAGCGATTCTTCGAGCAGGCCAAGGTTGTCCTCGAGGAAGACGACCCGAAGCTCGACCTACCGGAGGACATGCGCTGGGCAGCTGCCATATACAACAAGTCCCGCGAGCACTCGACCAGCATGCGCGACGGTGTGGCCGAAAGCCTTGTCCTTCTCGCTGTCCACGGAGACGCCCTATTTGGTGACCGCATTGGATTTGACTGCAAGCATGCCGTAGAACATTTGGTTGAGAAGCTCTTGCTGCCGCTGACCACTAGACGCCTGGAAGCTGCTGGCGGCGACCTACTTGCATTTGCCGAGGCGGCCCCGGAAGTATTCCTGCGCGTCCTGGAACGTGACGTGGACTCGCCAGAGCCCGCTACCGAAGGCCTTCTGCGGCCAGCAGACACGATGTTCGGCGGCTGTCCGCGTACATACCTGCTATGGGCGCTCGAAGGTCTCGCCTGGAACCCCAAGACGCTCGGCCGCGCCGCGCTCGTTCTGGCCAAGTTATCCAAGTACGAGATTCGCGACAACTGGGTGAACAAGCCCCTGGCCTCTCTAAGCGCAGTCTTCAAGCCGTGGATGCCACAGACCGCGGCCGGGGTGGACGAGCGGTTGCGTGCCGTGCGATTCGTTGTCGACAAGATTCCTGACGTGGGATGGCGCTTGAGCATGGCTCTTCTGGATCCACGTGACCAGTTCGGCAGCCACAGTCACAAGCCCCGCTGGCGAAACGACGGGGATGGCCATGGCGACCCGCTACCCACTTACGGGCCAATTTGGGACTTCCGCGGTGGTGTGACGGATCTGGTCCTGACATGGCGCACGCCGTATACCGCGCAGATGCTGTGCGACCTCGTTGACCTCCTGGCCGGGCTGAACGAGGAACAAGCAAACAGAGTTTGGGGTTTGGTCATGGATTGGGCCAAGAACGCACCGGACGAGGACAAAGCACAAGTGCGCGAAAACGTGCGAGTGAGCGTTCTCTCTAAGCGGGCAGCCAAGCGTGCGAAACGCGCTGATTGGCCGAAGATGACCGAGGCAGGGCGAGCGGCATTCAAGCTCCTTGAGGCCAAGGACCCGGTGCACAAGCACGCATGGCTATTCAAGCAGGGATGGGTCCCTGATTCCGCCGACGACCTGTTCGGTGAGCCAAACTTCGAGGAGAGAGAAAAGCACATCCAGACCCTTCGAACAACTGCAGTCCAAGAAGTCGTCAAGACGTACGGCATCGAAGGCCTGCGCACCTTGGCGGAGCAGGGGGCCGCAGCGGAGCAAATCGGCTTTATCTGTTCAGCGGGTGTACTGCAGGGCGCGCAGCTGTTGCAGTTTGCGCGAAATTGCGTCGCCGCTGTGCCACCAGACACGACGGCCAAGTCGCTGATGAGCGGCCTGATGAGAGGCTTGCCTGAACAACCACGCGCCGAGTTTCTACGTGAGTTGCGCGTTGCCCTCGGTGATACGCAGTATCTTGAGTTTTTGATGCGTGCCCCATTCAACCGGCAAACCTGGGCACAGGTTGACCAACTTCCAACACAGTTGCAAAGCGACTACTGGAAGTCCATATCGCCTTGGCACGCCACAGACGACGATGTGCTCGAAGCTGTTCGCCGACTGACAGCCTCGGGGCGGCCCCGAGCTGCCTTCCATGTGGGGCAGTACCAAGCGAAAGTTCTTGGGCCCCAAGTGGTCTACGACTTGCTGGTGCAGATTGCTCAAGGAAGGGAGGAAGAAGGTGGAGCCTACAAACTCGACCAGCATTGGCTCCAAGAGGCGTTTCAGCTGCTGGACTCTTCCCCGCAGCTGTCCCTGGAACAGAAGGCAGTCCTCGAGTTCCTCTACATCGACGGCTTGTACTCACGCGTGTCGCGCACGGACAGGCACCTGATCCCAAACCTTGAAAAGTACGTAGAGCAGAACCCTCAGTTCTATGTTCAGGCGCTGGTGTGGGCATTCAAACGGCGCGATGAAGAGAACGACCCGCCCGAGATGAAAGCCCCCGAGGGCAATAAGTCCGTTCATGCCGAGCGAGCGTACAAGCTGCTCCAGGCTGTCTCCCGCCTGCCTGCTTACGCGGGCGGCGAAAAGCCCGAGATTCATAACTTGACGGCCTGGATTGATGCCGTACGCACACAAGCTCGTGAGCTCGGTCGCATCGAAGTCGCCGACAGCTGCCTAGGGCAGCTCTTGGCAAGCGAACATGCAGGACCAGACAAGGTCTGGCCAGGGCAGCTTGCACGCGAGGCGCTTGAGTACATCGGGACGGATGAGGTTGCCCAGGGTGCAGCCGTCGGAAGAATGAACTCGCGTGGCGTGATCACGCGGGTCCGTGGCGGCACCCAGGAGCGTGAACTTGCCGCCCAGTATCGCGAGTGGTCAAGCGCCCTTCAATACTCCTATCCCTTCGTGGCCACACGCGTGCTCGACGCTCTTGTGCGAAGCTATGAGCGCGAGGCGAAGCGCGAGGAAGAAAGTGATCTGCTGCGCGAGCGCCTGGAATAGCGCTCTTGCCTGCTTGATTGTCATCGGTCCGCACATAGCTCATCTGGAGATGATCCGTGCCGCCGACCCAGCCCGCTTTAGTCTCCTGACCAGATGGATGCAGTCGACCTCGGCCTCGACAGGTCACCTCTGCATCTGCCATGCAGACCTTGCCGACTGTCCGCTCCCGGCCGGCAGCAGCCCGACAAAGTCGCCGCAGTCAGCTGACCTTCAACTTCGGGGGGCGCCTTCGGGACGGTTCCGCTTCGTGTCGATCGGGCCCCAGCTGTCGGGCGTGCATTCCACGACCAGCACCCGGCCCTTCGAGGTCGTTCGCCGAGCCCCCCTCCGTTCGCGCTGAGCCCTTCGGCAAGCTCAGGAGATGCTTGTCGATGCCCTCTTGCCTGTTGCACCGTACAGCCCTTTGCAGTCACTGGGTTGGGTTCTGGCGGAGCGCCCCGGTGGTGATTCAGCGGCAGGCGGTGCCCCTGGCCGGCGCTGTTATGGGGCGTCGAGCAGCGCAGGCTTGAGGGCGGCGCGCGCAGCGCGCATCGTGGACTGACTCACGGCAACTGTTTGAGCGGCGTTCGCGCAGCGAACGTAGCGCGTTTTGCCGTGCGCCCTCAAGTCGAGCAGCGCAGGGGAGTCGGCCTGCAAGGCCGACCGCCCCATCCCAGCGCCGGCCAGCGGCACCGCCTGCCGCCACGCGAGGTGCACCAGGCGCGGGGCTTCGACAAGCATGCCCTGAGCTTGCCGAAGGGCTCAGCCCGAACCGAGGTGGTTTCGGCCTATCCCTGCCAAGGGTCGGCAGCCCCAGTTCGCCGGACGAGGCAGCGGTTACCGACCAATCGCCTCGCCGCGTTTCAACCACGCTGTTGATGAGTGGCAGCTTCCAGGGCGGCGCCGCGGACCGCCGCGGCAGGCTCTGAACGGCAGGCGTCGCCAGTCGCCGAGGTTCGTTCGCGAAAACCGACCGGCAGCCCCCTCGGGGGCTCGCTCAAGCCGCCACGCGCGCCTCGCCCAGCACCTGCTGCAGCGCGCGCTCCAGCCGTGCCGTGGCGGCGGCGGCGTCGTGCAGCTTGTCCAGGCCGAACAGGCCGAGGCGGAAGGTCTTGAAGTCGGCGCCTTCGTCGCACTGCAGCGGCACGCCTGCGGCGCTCTGCACGCCCACGGCCGCGAAGGCCTTGCCGGTGTGCAGGCCGGCGTCGTCGGTGTAGCTCACGACCACCCCCGGGGCCTGGAAGCCCTCGGCGGCCACGCTGCGCAGGCCATGCTGCGCCAGCAGCGCACGCACGCGCGTGCCCAGCGCCCACTGCTCGGCGCGCAGCCGCTCGAAGCCGTATGCGCGCGACTCCAGCATCACGTCGCGCGTGGCGGCCAATGCGTCCGTGGGCAGGGTGGTGTGGTAGGCGTGGCCGCCGGCCTCGTAGGTTTCCATGATCTGCAGCCACTTCTTCAGATCGGCTGAGAAGCTGGTGCTGGTGGTGCCGTCGATGGCCGCGCGCGCACGTTCCGACAGCATCACGAAGGCGCAGCAGGGCGAGCCGCTCCAGCCCTTCTGCGGGGCGCTGATCAGCACGTCCACGCCGGTGGCCTGCATGTCCACCCACAGCGCCCCGCTGGCGATGCAGTCCAGCACGAACAAGCCGCCCGCTGCGTGCACGGCGTCGGCCACGCCGCGCAGGTAGTCGTCGGGCAGCAGCATGCCGGCGGAGGTTTCGACGTGGGGCGCAAACACCACTGCAGGCTTCTCGGCGGCGATGGCCTCGCGCACCGCCTGCAAGGGCGCCGGCACCCAGGGCGTCTGTCGGCCCGGGCCCAGCGGGCGCGCCTTCAGCACGCTGTGGCTGATGGCGATGCCGCCCATGTCGAGGATCTGGGTCCAGCGGTAGCTGAACCAGCCGTTGCGGATGACCATGACGTGCCGCCCACCCGCGAACTGCCTGGCCACGGCCTCCATGCCGTAAGTGCCGCTGCCGGGCACCACCACGGCGCTGCGCGCGTGGTAGACCTCCTTGAGCACGCCTGAGATGTCGCGCATCACGCCCTGGAAGCGCTGCGACATGTGGTTGAGCGCGCGGTCGGTGTAGACAACCGAGTACTCCAGCAGTCCGTCGGGGTCGATGTGCGCGTTCAGTCCGGGCATGGTCCGTCTCCGTAGTCTTGTGTGCTGCAATGCTGACGGATGAGCTTAGCACCGGCACCCCCGCCGCTGCCGCCCTCGGCGGCACCCGATCTGCGCGCCTTCGTCACGTTGTTGTTGCTGGCATGGGTGTTCGGGGCCAACCACGTGGCGGCGCGCGTGGCCTTCGACCATGGCGTCGACGTGGTCACGGCCGTGGCCGTGCGCAGCCTGTGCACGGCATGGGTGGTGGCGCTGATCGTGCGCGCGATGGCGCTGCCGGTGCGGCTGGCGGCGCGGCAGGCGCGCTGGCTGGCGGTGGTCGGCGTGCTCATCGCCGTGCAAAGCCTGTGCTTGTACGCCGCGGTGGCGCGCCTGCCGGTGGCGCTGGCACTGCTGGCCTTCAACAGCTTTCCGGTCTGGGTGGCGCTGTGGTCGGCGCTGCTGTACCGGCAGCGGCCTGCGCGCGCGGTGCTGTGGGCCATGCCGGTGATCCTGCTCGGCCTGGCGCTGGCGCTGGACGTGACCGGCGCGGCCGCGCGCGCCGCCCCGGCGGGCTTCGGCGCGGGCGTTGCCTTCGCGCTGACGGCAGCGGCCAGCTTTGGCTTGGCGATGGTGCTCACGCAGCACGAGCTGGCTGGCGTCGACGGCCGGGTGCGCACCATGCTCGTGATGGCGCTGGTGGGCACGCTAGCCCTGCTGCTGGCCCTGGCCGGCGCCGGGCTGCACTGGCCGCAGGCGACGTCGGGCTGGGTGGGCCTGGCCCTGCTCACGCTGTTCTACGGCATTGGCTTCACGGTGATGTTCGTGCTGCTGCCGCGCCTGGGCGTGGCCGCCAACTCGCCCATCCTCAACACCGAACCCGTGGCGGCGCTGGTGATGGCCTGGGCCCTGCTGGGACAGACCATCGCGCCGCTGCAACTGCTGGGTTGCAGCGTGGTGGTGCTGGCCGTGGTGGGCCTGGGACTGCGGCGCTGAGCCGCCGTCGGCCGCAGGATCTTCAGACCGCCAGCCGGGCGGCGATCTTCGCCACGTGCGCGCCCTGAAAGCGCGCTCCGGCCAGCTCGTTGGCCGAGGGCTGGCGCGAGCCGTTGCCGTCGGCGATCGTGCTGGCGCCGTAGGGGCTGCCGCCCGTCACCTCGGCCACGCCCATCTGGCCCTGGAAGGCGTAGGGTAGGCCGACGATCACCATGCCGTGGTGCAGCAGCACCGTGTGCGTGGACAGGATGGTGCTCTCCTGGCCTCCATGCTGCGTGGCCGTGCTCGTGAACACCGAGCCCACCTTGCCGATGAGCTTGCCCTGGAACCACAGGCCGCCGGTCTGGTCGAGGAAGTTCTTCATCTGCGCCGGCATGTTGCCGAAGCGCGTGGGCACGCCCAGGATGATCGCGTCGTAGGCCGGCAACTCGTCGACCGTGGCCACCGGTGCGGCCTGCTCGAGCTTGAAGCCGGAGGCCTTGGCGACGTCGGCCGGCACGAGTTCGGGCACGCGCTTGATGGTGACCTCGGCGCCGGTGGACGCGGCACCTTCCGCGACCGCTTGGGCCATGGTCTCGATGTGACCGTAGCTGCTGTAGTACAGGACGAGGACTTTGGCCATGAACTGGCTCCAGCGGGTTGTGGAACTCGACGGATTATTCGGCAAGCCCGGGCGTGGCGTCGTGCAGGGGCACCGTACTCGGCGTTCAACGCCGTCGAATGTGCCGCTTCTGCTCGCTCTTCGCAGGGCTGGGGAGTCAGAGCCAGTACGCCCACAGGCCTGCAAACCACTCCTTGAGCCGCTGAAGCAGCGGTCGGCGCCGCCAGCGCTCCAGCGTGATCACCTCCGACGCTGCCAGGTCTGCAGCGAACATCGCCTGCACCTTGCGACCGAAGTCGGCGCCCAGCACCACGGCATCCAGCTCGTGGTTGTGCAGGAAGCTGCGCCAGTCGAGGTTGGTGGAACCCACGCTCGACCACACGCCGTCGATCTGCGCCGTCTTCGCGTGCAGGATGGCGCCGCGCCGCTCGTGGATCTTCACGCCCGCGCGCAGCAGCCGCTCGTAGTGGCCGCGGCCGGCATGGAACACCAACCAGGAGTCGGTCTGGCCGGGAAGAATCAAGCTCACGTCGACACCGCGGCGGACCGCCGACTCCAGGCGGTCGAGCAATTGCGGATCGGGAACGAAGTAGGCGTTGGTCAGTTGCACGCTGGTGCGTGCGCTGCCGATGGCTGACAGCAGCGTGACGTAGATCAGGCTGTAGGGATCCTGGGGCGAGCTGCCGATCACCCGCACGACCTCCTCGCCAGCCACCTCCGGCGGCGGCAGATAGTCGGCATGGGGCAAGGGTTCCCCTTGTTGCGCTTTCCAGGTGGCCAGGAACAGCTTCTGCAGCTCCGCCACGGCCGGCCCGTGCAGCTGCAGATCGGTGTCGCGCCAGGGGGGGCTGCCCGCGGGGCGCGCCTGCATGCCGTGGCCGGCCGAGCCGCCCGAGTAGACGCTGCTGAAGTTGATGCCCCCCAGGAAGGCGACCCGCCCATCGACGATCAACAGCTTGCGATGGTCGCGCTGGTTGAGCATCCACTCGCCGCGCGCGGCCAGTGGATTGACCGGGTTGAACTCAAGCACCCGGATGCCGCTCGCCACCAACTCCTCGAAGAAGCTGGCCGGCGTGCCCAGGGTGCCCACGCTGTCGTGGATCAGATTGACCTGCACGCCCTCGCGACGCTTGTCGATGAGTGCCTGCGCGAACCGCCTGCCGACGTCGTCGTCGTCGAGGATGTAGGTCTCCAGGTTGATGTGGTGGCGAGCCGTGCGGACCGCCTCCAGCATCGCGCTGTAGGTGGCGGGGCCGTCCTGCAGCAGTTCGACGCGGTTTCCGGTGGTCAGCGGGCTGGCGACGATCGCCTCCTCGCGTGCGAGATGCTCGTCGAAGATGCCGCTGTTGGCGCCGCCGCCGGCCAGCTGTTCGAGCAGCGCCCGGCTCCGCGCCGCAGACAGCCGCCCGTGCGGCCCCTCGAGCGCGACGGGTGGGCGATGCCCGCGGGCGAGATCGGGCACCAGCCGAGGCAGGGCGCTGCAGCCTGACAGCAGCAGTGCGCTGGTCATCAGCCCGGCAAGCGCCCCGCGCCATGAGGTATCCGCATGGAGCCTCACGCGGGCTGCCTACCTTCTCATCGCGGCGCGTGAGTCATGAACTCGGCGCCGGCTGTTCACAGCCGCCCCAGGACGAGGAGCACGAGCAGAACGACGACCACCAGTCCCAGCACGCCGCTGGGCGCATAGCCCCAGCCGCGGCTGTGCGGCCAGGCGGGAATGACGCCGATCAGCAGCAGGATCAGGACGATCAGCACGATGGTGCCCAGGCTCATGGGGATCTCCTCAAGGTGAAGTGCCGCGTGGCCCCGCGCTGCGGCTCCAGAACACCCGCGAGGCACCGCCCACGCCGGTTCACGCTACGACGTCGCCGTCTGGGATTCAGTGCGGCGTCGAACACAGAGGCAGACCGTCGACGGCGCACGACAACCGCGGGCAGGCGCTCGCCCAGCCCTGTCCGGACGGTGCATGATGGGCGTCCATGATCTCCCTGCGCCGCCATGCCGAACGCCATCGCACCGACCGCATCGGCTGGCTTCGCGCCACCGTTCTGGGGGCCAACGACGGCATCGTCTCGACCGCCAGCCTGGTGGTCGGTGTCGCTGCCGCCGGCACCGACCAGGGTGGGCTGCTGATCACCGGCATTGCCGGGCTCGTGGCGGGCGCGATGTCGATGGCGGCTGGCGAGTACGTTTCGGTGCACTCCCAGTCCGACACGGAGAAGGCCGACATCTCGCGCGAGCGCGCCGAGCTGGCCGCGGACTATCAGGCCGAGCAACGCGAGCTGGCGGCGCTGTACGTGGCACGCGGTGTCGATCCCGAACTGGCGCAGCGCGTGGCCCTGCAGATGATGGCGCACGATGCGCTGGGTGCCCACGCGCGCGACGAACTCGGCATCTCCGATGCGGCGAGTGCGCGGCCCGTACAGGCTGCGCTGGCGTCGGCAGCGAGTTTCGCGGCCGGTGCGACCTTGCCACTGGCGGTGACTGCCCTCGCTCCGGCGTCTGCCTTGATCCCCTGGGTGTCCGCGACCTCGCTGGTCTTCCTGGCGCTTCTCGGTGCCCTGGCGGCCGGCGCGGGGGGTGCAGACCCGCTCGCGGGTGCCTGGCGCGTCACGTTCTGGGGCGCGCTCGCGATGGCCATCACGGCCGGCGTGGGTGCGGTGTTCGGTGCCGTGGCTTGAAGACGGCCACGGGGGTGCGGCCATGGGCGTTCGATTCCCGACCGCGGCCCGGTGGTCGCCGCGCGGGTTGCATCAGCGCAGAACGGCCCCCGGCAGCAGGCGGTCGAACTCTCGCCGGACGACGCCGTAGCACTCGCAGCAGCGCTGTTCCAGCCCCGCGCGATCCAGCACCTCGATGTGGCCGCGGTGGTACCGGATCAGGCCCGCAGCCTGCAATGCGAGAGCCGCCTCCGTCACGCCCTCGCGGCGCACACCGAGCATCTGCGCAATCTGCTCCTGCGTGACCCTGAGTTCGGTGCCCGGCTGCCGATCATGCCCCAGCAGCAGCCATCGGCACAGTTGCTGTCCAATCGGGTGGTGGCGGTTGCACACGGCCGTCTGGGCCATGTGCGTGATGAGGGCCTGCGTGTAGCGCAACAGCAGGTGCATCACGGCCGCAGAGCGCTCGAACTCCTCCCGGATCGCAGAGGCTGGCATGCGCAAGGCCTGGCCGCCGATCTGCACCACGGCACTCCCCAGCGTCGACTCTGTGCCCATGAAAAGCGGCACGCCGACGACGCCCTCCGGCCCGACCAGTGCGATCTCGGCCGTTGCCCCGCTGTCGGTCACGTACCCCAGCGACACCAGGGCGGTGGTGGGGAAATATGCATGTGTGATGGCCGCACCGGAGTCGTACAGCACGCTGCGGCGTGCCAGGTCCACCGGCGTGAGCAAAGAGCGCCAGCGCTCCCAGTCCTGCGGGGCCAGTGCATCCAGAAGCCCGTTGGGCGGGCGGCCGGGTGTCGGCATCGCCGGCACAGTCACAGGGCACGTTTCGTTGGAGAGCTCTTCGACGGGCGGCGCAAGATGGGCCGACAGCATCGATCTAGGCTCGCCGCAGTCGTACACCGGGTGTCGCAACCCGACGCCCTCGCGCCGGGTCCTGCGAACGCGCCACTGAACGCCAGACTTTTGGACCGATCCGCGCCGCGCAGACTCCCAGGGCACAGCTCGTGTCGCTCTTCAGCCATGCGCACAAAGCGGCAGGCGGCTTTTCATGTTCAGCGTACTTGTACAGCATCATGCAGGTAGATTGAACGTTACACATCTCCCATGGTAAGCGCCCGGTTCGCGCCGGGCGTGGCATAGTGCACCGTCTCCTTGAGGCTGCTCAAGGCCAGGGCAACTCAGCGCGGTGAAGCGTGCAAAAGTGCAGGCTGCCGAGAGTCGTCGGCGGCGCACTCGCAGGTGTGGGCCTTGAGTCGACGCAAGTCGCATCCAGTCGGTGTGCCGCGGCTCTTCCGAGCCGCCCGTCAGACTGTGCGGCGCTGATGACGCGCGACGCGCTGATCGCCTGCCCGCAGGGCGAATGCCGAATCGAGGTCGAGGTGAGCGGCGCGTTCTGAGTCGCGGCGCTGGGGATCTCAGGCCCCGGCGATGACACGGTCGCCGCGCGCCGCCAGCACCACCGCAGCCGGGCGAGTGGCCAGCACTTCCAGGGGCCGGCGTCCGCGCAGCCACACGCTGGGGTGAACGAACCACTGGGCCAGCGACCACCCGTCGAACACGCCCTTCAGCTCGGCCAGCACACGGCGCGGGCCTGGCCGCACGGCGAGGCTGTCTCTGTCCACCTGGAACAGGGGCACCCAGAAGTCGTCCTGCCAGGTCCAGCCGAACATCTGGCCGGCAGCGAGGCGGCCCGACAGGTCGACGGCCGCGGACTCGCCGTGGCGTTCCCACATCTGGCGGGCGAGCGCCTGGGCGGTCTGCAGGCCGCCGAAACGGCGGTAAGTGCGCTCCAGATTCTCGAAGCCGCTTCGGCAGGGCAGTGCGCCGATCGCGTGGTTGGGTGCGCTGCGCGAGCGGACCGTCTCGTTACGGTGGGTCAGCGCGTCGACGGATGATGGCCAGGGCATGGGTGATCTCGGCAGTGAGCGCATCGACTGCTGCGCACGATGCCATAAGCATGTCTGCCGGACCCCGGCAGCGTCGGTACGGCGCCGCACCGACACGGTTGCGGCGACGGTGCATCGTTTGCCCCATGATTCCCACCCGCTCTTCAACCCCGGCCGAGGGGGCTGGCGCTTCGCGGCATGGCCCTCTCTACCTCGACCGCCGCCCGCGCCTTGTGCCGGTGTGCGGCCACGCGGTTTTCGTGGCCCCCGATGTCGACGCCAATTGCTTCTTTCTCGACGGCGGCTACTGGGTACTTCCTGCCGACGGCTACTGGCGGTGCGGCAACGCATTCGACGGCCCTTGGTGGCGTGTCGATCCTGACCTCGTTCCGCCGGCCCTGCTGCGCGTGCCGCTGGACGCCTACCGAGTACCGCCAGCCTGTCTGGGAACGGGTCAGCCCCATAGCGCACCCCGGTGGGAGCGGCTGTGGGGCCCGGAGTGGGCGCGGCGCCACGCGGACAGGGAGCACCATGCTGCGGCCGAGGGCCGCCTGTTGCGAGAGGCTGCGCTGGCCATCCGCACCACGACGGCCGCGCATCTCGGTCTCTAGGAGCGCGGGCGCCCGATGTCCTTGGCGACTTCCTTGAGGTCGCCGACCGCATTCGGCGCCCGGCCCTCAACCTGCTCGCGAATGTCCTTTCAACCGCTGCTCGTCGCTGCCGGCCTCAGGCCGCCCCGCAGGGTGTGCCGTAGAACTGGTGCACGCCGCCGGCCCAGGTGCGGTCGGACATCGACGGCCAGTGCGCCTTGTCCAAGCCCGGAGCCTCCTTCAGCTTCGCTTTGGGTACATTGAGCGTGAAGCGCTTGTTGGCTGTATCCAGCGTCAGCGCGGCCCAGGGCACAACGAACAGCTTGTCGCCCATGCCGAGCACGCCGCCGAAGGACAGCACCGCGTAGGCCACTTTGCCGGTGGCCATGTCGACCATCAGACCCTTGGTGTCGCCGAGATCCTCGCCGTCCTTGTTGCGGACGTCGTTGCCCAGCAGGGTGTCGGTGCCCATCAGCGACGAGGCGGGACCGGGTTTGCGTTGGGCATACATGCCACTGAACCTGGACCGCTGGCGCCGCGTGGTCTGTGCGCGGGCGAACGCGTCGCAGACCGGCGCTCACGACGCAGCCTCGGCCAGCAAGGCCCGCAGCGCCGCGGCGTCGGCGGGCGGATGCTTCGCGCAGATCGGTCAGGCAGCGTTGGCGCGCCGCGGCCGGGCGCAGGGCCTGGCAGCGCCATTGCGCCTCGGCATGCAGCCTCTGTGTGGTCTGGCGCGCGCGGGGCTGCTCCAACGAGCACTGGGCCACGTCTGCAATCCGGTGCCGCAGCCCGACGATCGCCGCCAGCAGCAGCAAGGCGCGCAGACATGCTGCTGACGAAATTTCCGGGTTAGGGCTCAGCTCGCGACGGGCATGGCCAACGCCTGCGCTGCCAGAGAGTGGATGCTCTTGCCCTCGGCCTGCGCAGCAATCGCAAGCTGCTCGTGCAGTTCCGGCGGAATGCGGAGGTTGAACTTGCCTGAGTAGTTGCGGCGAGGCTCCATACCCTTCTCGGCACAGACCTCCAGGAAGACTGCAAGCGACCGCATGAACTCCTGGCGAAGCGGCTCAATCGCCTCGGGGAAAAACTTCGGGGACTTCCCCATGGTGGCTCCATTGTCAATCGAGGGAGCCTCCTCAAGACCGGGGCGGTTCATGGCGATGTCAATGCCGCCATTGTGCACGTCCAGACTGTCGTGCAGAGTGATAAATTACTTCATGACCCGCTTCCTTGGAGACTCGCACTGACCCGCCCCACCCTCGGTCGGGTGCACTGGTGCAGCTCTGCGCGGCTCCCCTCTAGGTATCACGAAATTGACCGATTCTTCACACGGGCTAGATCAGCGTATCCATCGCCGTCGCATGCTACGAGTCCCGGCGCGCGTCATTCTGGGCGAGTCCACTGAGTTCGAAGTTCGAACCAGCGATATCAGCGAAAGCGGTCTCGGCTTGGTCGCCGCTGCGAATCCCAAGATCGGCACTCAGTTCCACGTAGTCTTTGGTGTGCCAGGCCCTACGCCACTACCATCAGTGATCAAGGCTCACGTAACCGTAGCCCGCAGCATCTTGGCTATGGACGAAGGTGGTTTCAAGATCGGCGTGTTTTTCAATTCACTTGATGAACCTAGCATCAGCGCAATCAAGCGTTTCATCGATCGTAGCTAATGTAGTGCGCGGCCCTGTTGTGCACTAATCCTGATGCCGCGGCCAGAGCGGCTTTGTCCCGGGTCACTTCTGCCGGGATGCCCGAAGTGCTGGCCGGCCAGCTGAAGGGCTTGGGATTGGCGTTTTGCCTGGCGACGTACCGGCCGATGGCCAGCTCGAGCTCGGGCAAGCTGGTGAAGCTGGCGCGTCGGATTCGCTTGTCGGTGATGTCGCGGAAGAAGCGCTCAACCATGTTCAAGCACGAGGCGCCGGTCGGGGTGAGGTGCATGACGAAGCGCGGTTGCATGGCCAACCAGGCCTGCGCTTCGGGTTGGCTGTGTGTGGCGTAGTTGTCGGCCACGCGACGCAGGGTCAGTCCCTTGGATGTCCTGCGGACGAACAGGCGCAGGAACTTCAGCCACTCAGCCGTTCGGGCGGAGCCTGTCGAAGCCCCCATGGGTACTTCGACAGGTTCAGTGCGAACGGACTCTTGGCGATGGGGGCGTTCTCTTCAGATTGGCCGGGGTTCGCACCGGCTTGGACGCCGACCGCTCGCACGCTTTGCTGCCGCAGCGTGGGGGCCAGGGCCTTCGCTGCGGCGGCGGCGCTTTACTTGACCGTGACGTTGATCGTCCGTGAGAGCTTCTCCCCCAGGCTCTTGTGGTCGCCGTCGCCGAACTGAGCCGTCAACTTGTAGGTGCCGGGCTGAAGCTTCAGCTCGATCTCGGTCTGGCCCTTGCTCAGGTGGATTTGGCGACGGGTGAACGGGATCTCCTCTCCGTCAGGGATAGGGCCTTGGTTGATCAGGATGTGGTGGTGGCCTGACTTGGGCGTCTTGTCGCCGGCGGGCGTCACCTTGAGCCCCGTGACCGACAGCCTGACCATGAAGGTGGTGCCTACCGTGTCGCCGTCCTTGGGCTCGACGAAGTTGACGCTCTCCGCCTGCGCGGCCGCCACCGATGCCCACAGCATCAGCGCGGCTGCGAGGCGGGGCAGGCCAGATGCGGGCACTGCGCGATGGGTTACTTTCGAGGTCATCGTTTGACTCCAGCGTTGAAAGGGTTGGCGTTCGGGGCACACAGGCCCCGCGCAGCGGTGGCCCGGGGCATCTGCTCAGATTGTCTCGGCAGCACCTTGCAGGAAAAGTCGGGAAAGAGCAAACAGTTCACCCCATCTTTCAGGGTTCAGAAACCGGCGGGAAGACCGAAAACTTGACGGGTTGTATGTGTACCAGCCACGTCTTCCCTGCCCCCCGTCAACCAACCCGCGCACACCATGATTGAACGATTGAGACACTGGTCGATCCGAACCCGACTGGTCGTTGCCTTTGCGATGCTGTTGGCACTGGTGGCTCTGCAGGCGGGCTCATCGGCGCTCGGTTCGCACAAGCTGGACGGGCTGATCACCCAGCTCAGCGGCGAGCAGCTCGCCAAGGCCCGAGCATCGCGCTTGGCGCGCGAGGGCATGATCGACGTAACCGCGGCCACGCACGAGTACCTGTTGTTGCTCGAGTTTCCGCAGGCCACCGAATTCAGGAAGTTCTTCGACGCCGGGCGCGCCAAGGCGGCGCAGCGCAGCGCCGAGCTTGACCAGCACCTCGACGCGCCGGAGCTGGCCAAGGTCGGACCACTGCTGCGCACCGAGCGCGAGCGACTGGACAAGCTGATCGACCGTGTGGTCAAGCTGGTCGACCAGGGAAGGAACGAGGAGGCCGTGGGCCTTTGGGTACGCGACAGCGCACTCGCGATCGAGGCGCAGAAGCTGCTCCTCGACCAAGTGGTGGGGGCCTTCGATGCACAGTACCAGCTGGCCATCGGCGCCATCCACGCCAGCCACGAGGCACACCTGAAGCTCAACGGCTTGGCCATGGTGGCTGGCGTTGCCTTTACGGTACTGCTGGGCTGGGCATTGCACGCCTCGATCAGCCGACCGCTGGCCCGTGCCGTCGCTGCCAGCGAGGCGCTGGCGCGCGGCGAACTGGCCGCAAGCGACGTCACCGACACCGCCAGCGACGAACCCGCGCGCGTGCTGCGTGCGCTGGATGGCGCCACGGCCAAGCTGCGCCACGCCCTCAGCCGCGTTTCCGAGACGGCAAACTCGGTGCGTACCGCGGCCGAGGAGATCGCCGGCGGCAGCCAGGACCTCAGCCAACGCACCGAACAGCAGGCCGGCAATCTCCAGCTGGCGGCTACCTCGCTGGCCCAGCTGACCCAGGTGGTGGGGCGAAGCGCTGCCAGCGCGCGGCGCGCGAGCAGCGCGGCCGAGGGCACCTCCGGCTCCGCCGCGCAAGGCGGGCAAGCGGTGCTCCAGGCGGTGCAGACCATGGACGACATCCAGGCACGTTCGCGCAAGATTGCCGACATCATCGGCGTCATCGACGGCATCGCCTTCCAGACCAATATCCTGGCCTTGAACGCCGCGGTCGAAGCCGCCCGGGCGGGCGAGCAAGGACGCGGGTTCGCGGTGGTGGCCGCCGAGGTGCGGCACCTGGCCCAGCGAAGCGCGCAGGCGGCGCGCGAGATTGGCGGCCTCATCAACGACTCGGTGCAGCGCGTGGACAGCGGCTCCGGCCTGGTCAAGACCGCCGGCGGCACGATCGGCCAGGTGGTCGAACAGGTGCGACAAGTGGCCCAGCTGATCAGCGAGATCGCCGCGGCTGCCGGCACGCAGAGCACCGGCATTGCCGAGGTCAACCGGATGCTGGCCGAGCTCGACGGCATGACCCAGACCAACGCCGCTTTGGTAGAGCAGAGTGCCGCGGCGGCGGCGGTGCTGCACCAGCAGAGCCAGGATCTGGCCGCGGCGATTGCCGTATTCAAGCTCGACCGCGTCCCGCAGGTCAGCTTGGCCTGACCCACCGAGGCCCTCCGCAACGACCCGCGCCGGGCCTATCATCCCTCTCCGTCCACCCCTCGCGCCCGACAGGCGGCCGCGCGGCGTCCTCACTGACTGACCACAGGAGATTCACACGTGAACCAACCCGCCCCCTGGTCCGATCCCCACCCCACGCGGCGCCGCGCAGCACGCGGTGTGGTGCCCGCGCTGGCGAGCATGGTGCTGGTGCTGTGTGCATCGGTGCCGGCCACGGCCCAGCCGACGCCAGGCCCCGACCAGCTGCGTGCGGCCGCCTACCTGGCGGCCAATTGCGCCAACTGCCACGGTACGGCGGGGCAGTCCACCAGCGCACTGCCCGGACTGGCAGGCATGCCACGCGAGGCCTTTATCCAGGCGATGAACGACTATCGCGAGGGCAAGCGAAAACCTACCATCATGCACCAGTTGGCCAAGGGCTACAGCGACGAGCAGATCGTGCTGCTGGCCGAGTTCTTCGTCCGTCAGAAAGCCAAGTGAGCGGAGGAACACCCATGCAACAAGCACGCTTTTCCCGCCGCGACCTGATCCGCCTGGCGGCCTCGGGTGCCGTCGTCACCTCGCTTACCGGCTGCGCCAGCCTGTCGGGCCCGCCGCCGTTGGGCCGCGTGGTCGTCGTCGGCGGCGGTTTCTCTGGAGCCACTGCGGCCAAGTACCTGCGCATCTGGAGCGAGGGCCGTATCGACGTTACTCTGGTGGAGCCCAACGAGAACTTCGTTTCCTGCCCGATGAGCAACCTCATCATCGGCGGCAGCAAGACCCTCAAGGACATTACGCTGCCCTACAGCGGGCTGGCCAAGTACGGCGTGAAGGTGGTTCGCGACAGCGCCGCGCGCATCGACGCCGAGCAGCGGCGCGTGCTGCTGGCCTCTGGCGGCAGCCTGTCCTACGACCGGCTGGTGCTCTCGCCGGGTATCGAGTTCATGTTCGAGAACCTGCGCGGCATGACGGCCGAGGCCGCCGCCACCATCCCGCACGGTTGGCGCGCCGGGCCGCAGACGCAGTTGCTGCGCGACCAGCTGCTGGCCATGCCCGACGGCGGGACGGTCGTCATGAGCATCCCGGCGGCGCCCTACCGCTGCCCGCCGGGGCCTTACGAGCGTGCCTGCCAGATCGCGCTCTACCTGAAGACCGCCAAGCCGCGCAGCAAGTTGCTCGTGTTGGATGCCAATCCCGATCTCGTCAGCAAGAAGGGCCTGTTCCTGTCGGTCTGGAACAATGACTACAAGGGGCTGATCGAGTACCGCGCCAACGCCGCCGTGGCCGAGGTCGACGTGCGCGGTCGCCAGTTCGTGCTCGAGTTCGGCGACAAGATCGGCGGCCAGGTGCTCAACCTGATCCCGCCGCAGCGCGCCGGCAACATCGCGCGCGATGCCGGTGTCATCACTGCCAACAACCGCTGGTGCGAGGTGGACTGGACGAGCATGGAGTCGGTGCGCGTCAAGGGGATCCACGTCACCGGCGACAGCACGCTGTCGGCGCCGCTGATGCCGAAGTCGGGCCACATGGCCAACCAGCACGGCAAGACCGCCGCGGCAGCCATCGTCGAGCTGATGAGCGGGCGCACGCCGATCCCGCCGATGATGGCCAACACTTGCTACAGCTACATTGACGCCACGCAGGCCGTGCACGTCAGCAGCGTGCACCGCTACGTGCCGGAGAAGAAGACCCTGGAGACTGTGCCTGGCAGTGGCGGCCTGTCACCGATGGACCGCGCGCGCTGGGAACTCGAGGGGGAACACGCGTGGAGCTGGGCCGAGCAGATCTGGGCCGACATGCTGGCTTGAGAGGCTGTGAAGACATGAATCGCGCCTGGCGTCTGCGAAGGAGCCGTTCTGGCTGAGCTTGTCAAGAGGCCCCCGCGGGCACTTCTAAAGGCTCAGCGCGACGCCCATCACGGACCGGCGCGTTCGCCGCGCCTCAGCATCAGGGCAGTACCCCTGAACAGGCAGCCCCAGCGTCCAGGTCCTTGAACGGTTCGCAGCAGCCTTGGCTTGCTGCAAGGCCGCGCCGATGTCGACGATCAGCCTGCGCAGCTTGCGGCCGCGCATCGTCGCTGCCTTGCTCAGGATCCTGCCAAGGTGTCCTTGATGCCTGGGCGCCAACGCAAGACTGCCTCTATGACGCAGTGGGCATGGGAGCGCTGGCGGCAGCTGCGGAAGATGCGCTGCAGGGGAACTCCGATCCCGTGATGAGATGCCGCAAGCCCCGGCGGGTCAAGCCGTGGCCCGCTCCTGCTGCGCCAGGGCAAGGCCGCAGCGGCGCTTCTTGGCGTCGTACATGGCGCTGTCGGCGCTGTGCAGCAACGACCTCAGGTCAGCGCCGTCGCGCGGATAGACCGCCACGCCGATGCTGGCCCCCACCGTCATCTGGTGCCCGCCCAGCGCGCAAGGCTGGGTGATCGCGTGCCGCAGATCCGCAGCCAGTGCGATCGCACGGTCCTCACTGTCGAGATTGGGCAACAGGCAGACGAATTCGTCGCCACCATGCCGACAGACGAGATCTCCGCGGCGCATGCCTGCAGCCAAGCGGCTGGCGACGACTTGCAGCAAAGCGTCACCCACGGCGTGGCCATGCCGATCGTTGATGGCCTTGAATCCGTCGAGATCCACAAACAGCAGCGCCAGCTTTTGCGGCCCGCCGGCATGTTGGGCGAGCACCCGCCCTCCGGGAAGCTCGAAGCCGCGTCGGTTGGGCAGACCGGTGAGCAGATCGCAGCCCTCCACGCGCTTGGCGCTGGCGAGCTCGCTGCGCAAGTGCACGATGGCCTCATGGCTCTTCGACAGCAGGCGACGCAGCCGCTCGACGCGACGCAGCAGCGCGGCATGTTGCTCGCGCTGCGTTCGAAGCTGGGGTACAAGGCGCTGCAACAACCCGCCCCCTTGGTCTGCAGCGCTCGCGCTCTGCAACAAGAGGCGCGCAGCATCCAGGCATTCGGCTTGCGGATTCATGGGAGTCATGGCCCGGTGCGACAGTGGCGTCGATGCGGCGTATCTTCTCTTCGGCCGCAGCCGTTGTCGGTGCGCCACCGCACGCTCGGCCTCAGGATGCCCGCGCCGCTTGAACCAGGTCAAGGCCTCTGCCGGGGCGCATCGCATCCCATACCGTCAATGACGGGAGGCGGACGAGCACATCAGCCAGCCGGCCAGCAACATGACGGCAGCGCCGCCGGCCGCCGAAAGCAGCAAGGCCGACAGCGGCTTGTGCTGCACGAACCCCGCAGCCGAGTCTCGCGCCATCAGGGCGTGCTCTCCGACGCTGCGGGCTCCGTCAATGGCCAGCTGCGTGGCCTCGTGGCCCAGATCTTGCAGTGTGGTGACGATACCAGCACCGACACCTTGCACGGCAAGCCGCACGCTTGACGATGCTCGCCGAGCGCCGCCAACGCCATCGACGAGGGTTCTGTCGCCTCGCCGCAGCAGGGCGTGCTCCAGCGAGGCCCGGATGTGCGTTGCGGGTTCACCGCCCGCCCACCCTGTCGATGGCGAGCCCGCAGCCGGCGCGCGTTCGGGCGGCTGACGCCGCCAGTCGCGCTGAGACCGGGGTTTGCAGCTGCCGCGGGCCGGAGGCGCTGGCGCGGGGCCCCCATACTTGCGCCATGCCTGAAGTTGTGAAGGCCTTGCCGGGAACCGTGTGCGCCGCGCCCCCCATCGTCGGCCTGGGGGCGTCTGCCGGCGGCCTCGAGCCGCTGTCGCAGTTTCTCGCCCGGGTCCCGCCAGCCAGCGGGCTGGCCTTCGTCGTCGTGCAGCACCTGGACCCGTCCCACAAGGCCCTGCTGGCCGAACTCCTGCAGCGCGGCACGGCCATGCCGGTGCGCGAGGTCTCTGGGCCGACGCCAGTGCTAGCCGACCATGTTTACGTGATCCCGCCCGCCGCCGAGATCACCCTCATCGGTGGTGCCCTGCACCTGGCCAAGCCATCGCTGCCGCGCGGCCAGCGGCTGCCGATCGACGTGATGTTCAGCTCGCTGGCGCGCGAACTGGGCGAGCGCGCGATCGGCGTGGTCCTGTCAGGCATGGGCGCCGACGGCAGCGCGGGTTTGCAGGCCATCAAGTCACGGGGCGGCCTGACGCTGGCGCAGCTGCCGACGTCGGCGCAGTTCGATGCCATGCCCCGCAGCGCCATCGCGGCCGGCTGTGTTGACATCGTTGCCCTACCGAGCGACATGCCGGCACACATCCTCGCCGTCTTGGTCCAGCCGCGGCTGCCCGCTGGGGCAGCCGGCGCGGCCACCGATGACGATGCGGCCGCACTGGAGCGCGTCCTCGCGCTGCTGCATGCCCACACACGGCGAGACCTGGCGCTGTACAAGTCGAACACCCTGCAGCGCCGGGTGGCGCGGCGCGTCGCCGTCCAGGGGCTGGGCTCGGTGGCGAGCTACGCGGACTTCCTTCGCGGCAATCCGCAGGAGTTGGACCTGCTCTTCAAGGAGCTGCTGATCGGCGTGACCTCGTTCTTCCGCGACCCCGAGGTCTGGCGCGACCTTCAGGACAAGGTGTTGCCGGTCCTGCTGGCGCACCATGCCGACGATGCCGGCCCGCTGCGCGCCTGGGTCGCGGGTTGCTCGACCGGGGAGGAGGCCTACTCCCTGGCCATCGCCTTCGCCGAGGTCCAGGAGACGCTGCCCGAGGCGCAGCGTCGTCCGCTGCAGATCTTCGCCACCGACCTCAACGCTGACGCGATCGCAGCGGCGCGAAGCGGCCGCTATGCCAAGACGGACGTCAGGGGCCTGACGCCCCAGCGCCTGGACCGCTTCTTCGTCGAGCGTCCTGACGGGGTCCAAGTCGACCAGCGCATCCGCGACATGGTGCTCTTTGCCCAGCACGACGTGATCCTGGATCCGCCCTTCACCCGGCTGGACCTCCTCTCGTGCCGTAACCTGATGATCTACTTTGGCACTGCGCTGCAGCGTCGCCTGGTGCCTCTGTTCCATTACAGCTTGCGCCCCGGGGGTGCGCTGCTGCTGGGCACCGCGGAGACCGTAGGTCGAGCGCAGTCGCTGTTCGTGCCGCTGCACCCCAGGTCGAGGATCTACTGGCGCAGCGAGAATGCGGCACCGGCCGACCCCGTGGTCTTCCCGACGCACCGGCGCCCGGGGGCCCCTTCCACCTTGAAGGAGACTGCACTGCTGCACCCCACCCCCCCGCCGGCCAACCTGCAGACACTGGCTGATCAGCTGCTGCTGCAGTCGCATGCGCCGCCCGCCGTGCTTGTCAACGAGGCAGGCGACATCATCTACATCAGCGGCCGTACGGGCCGTTACCTTGAGCCGGCTGCCGGCAAGGCCAACTGGAACATCCATGTGATGGCACGGCCTGCCATCAGGGCGCAGCTGGCCGTTGCACTGCGCACGGCCCTGCAGAGCCACACGACCGTGGAGCTGCGTTCACTGCGGCTGGACGATGACAGCGTCGCCGCCATCGACCTCACCGTGCAGGGCATCGTGCAGCCCAAGCCGCTTGAAGGCATGGCGATGATCGTTTTCCGCGAGCGCGCGGCAGAACCGCGCCGCCGCAAGCGGCGTGCCGGCGTCGCTGGCACGCCGGAGCCCGGCTTGGCCGAGGAACTGCAACGCGCGCGCGAGGAGATCCAGGCGCTGCGCGAGGAGATGCGTGCCTCCCGCGAGGAGCTGCAGGCCGCCAACGAAGAGCTGCAGTCGACCAACGAGGAGCTGCAGTCGGCCAACGAGGAGCTGACGACCTCCAAGGAAGAGGCGCAGTCGATGAACGAGGAACTTCAGACCATCAACGGAGAGCTGCAGTCGAAGCTGGACGATCTGGCACTGGCCCAGAGCGACATGCAGAACCTGCTCAACAGCACGGAAATCGCGACGCTGTTCCTGGACGAGCAGTTCAACGTGCGCCGCTACACCGAGAAGATCGCCCGCGTCATCCACCTGCGCGAGAGCGACATCGGACGCCCTGTGGGTGAGCTGGCCAGCACGCTGCTGTATCCAGAGCTCGACGCCGACATGAAGGCGACGCTGCGCACGCTGGCCATCAGCGAGAAGCAGATCGCCACCACCGACGGGCATTGGTTCAGTGTCCGGATCATGCCGTACCGCACGCTCGCCAACGTGATCCAGGGCGTGGTGATCACCTTTGTAGACATCACGGCCGCCAAACAATTGGAAGCCCGCCTGCGAGAGGCGTAGAGTGGGCTCGTTGTCTGCCCAACCGCGGAGGTTTCCATGACCCCATCGACGAACCCTGGCATGCCGGGCACGGACCTGCACTCCCGGAGTGCGTTGCGCCGGCGGGCCGCCGCCCGGCTTGGCGGCACGGCAGCCGCGGCAGATCCCGCAGCCGGCATCGTCGATGCCCTTGCCGTGCTGCATGCGCTGGCATCGTCTCCCGACACGGCGCACGATGCGCTGGCCCTGCTGCACGAGTTGCAGGTGCATCAGGTGGAGCTTGAGCTCCAGTCGCAGGAACTGCAGGAGTCGCGTGTCGAACTGGAGTCGGCGCTGCGGCGGCAGACCGCGCGCCACGATGCCTTGCCGGTCGGCTGCTTCGTGGTGACTGCAGATGGCGTGGTGGTCGAGTTGAACGAGACCGCGGCGCAGCTGCTGGGCATGCCGCGGGGCCAAGCGCCGGGGCAGCACATTGGGGCCTTCCTCGGCGACCACGACAGGCTGCGGCTTGAAGCTGCCTTGCGGGAGCTGCAGACCGAGCAGCCGCCGCCGTCGTTCAGCCTCGTCGTGGCTTCCAGCGGCCGGGCACCTCAGCCGGTCCTGGCCCGCCTGGGCCGGGACACCGCCACCGACGGGGCCCTGCTGTGCCTCGTTCCTTTGGAGCCCAGGGTCTTGTAGCACGGGGCCGGCGCGCCGCGCGCGCCGCCCGACATGCGCCGGTCTGTGCGGCAACGCACCACTGGGCGAGCGGCGCCCGGCGACAGCTTCCGTGACGATGTTCGATGGCGCACGGACGCGGATGTCGAGCGCGCGTACCTTCTGCACAGCCATCCGGCGTTCCGGCGCCCCATCTCGCTACACCATGAGGCTCCCCATGAAACTCCACACACTGCTTGCTCCACTGGCGTTGGTCGTGCTCGTCACATCGGGCTGCGCCGTCTCCCGAGGCCAGCAGACGGCCGGGGCCTACATCGACGACGCGACCATCACGACCCAGATCAAGAGCCGGATGCTGAGCAACCCGGACGTGGCGGGAACCAGCATCAGCGTAGAGACGCTCAACGGCACGGTCATGCTCTCGGGCTTCGCCAAGAGCGCGCTGGAGAAGAACACGGCCGAGCGCATTGCTCGCGATGTCAATGGCGTCAAGTCGGTGAAAAACGAGATCACGATCCGCCCCTAAGGCCCGTCGAGTCCGAAGAGGCTCCGCGGGCGCAACCGCAAGCACGGGACACCCGGCATCTTGGCCGGCACGGCAGCCAGCTGCGCATTCCACTGATCGCGGACACCCATTCCAGGCTGATCGCGGACAGCGTTCCAGACGATCGCGGACACCCTGGGTGGGGTGCCTGAGTGACGGCGTGGATGGTAGGTCAACTGTCCGCCATCAA
>JAUMBF010000058.1:0-2413 GCA_032115875.1 Rubrivivax sp. | reverse complement strand
GCCAGCAGCACCGAGGCCAACAAGTCGGCGACCACCACCCTGCCGATGGCCGGGTTGTACCCGCCCACCGCCGTCGCGACGACGATGAAGCTGGCCGTGCTGAAGAGCGCGACTGTCAGCGCCGTGACGCGTAGCCCGGGCAGCGCGACGGCACTGAGCATCAGCACACCCAGCACGCCGAACAAGAGCGCCCGGTGCTGCAGCAGGATGGCCGTGTTGGGGTCATTCACCTCGATCCCATAGAGCCGCGTCAGGGTGCTCGCCCCCATGACGCCGGGGACGGGCAGCAGGTGGATGAGGCCTGCGACGAGCAGGGCGACGATGGAGACGTACTTCATGGCTTTCCTCTGAGTTGATTCATCCTAGATCCGGCAGTTGACCGCTTGCCTCCGCTGGCAAATGCTTGACCGTGCTGAAGATTCCGCCCACGACCGGCTTCACCCCGGGGGTGAGGCCGCTGCACACCCGATCGAGCCGCCCTCGACCACGCCAGCGGCGTTGCGCATCCTCGCCATGGCACAGGCCATGGCTGCGGTGCGCGCCTTGCCGGCGCGGCCGATGACGGCCCGCTCGGGCGCGCCCAACTGCCGGATCCAGGTTGAACGGCCCGAAGAGGGCCACGCCTGGCGTGATTGCGTGGAAGTGCTCGGGAGCCAGGAAGATGGCCGCGCCGACGAACAGCCACGACGCATAGACGACGAGGGGCAGTGACGACGAGAAGGTCTGTCGACTCGGGCCATTCATGAGACACCCAGCAGCATCACGGCAACGATGATCTCCAACAGGAGGTAGCCCAGCGGCGCCCTGTCGATGGTGCGATCGATCGCAGCCGATGCCAGACGGCCAGCGGCCATGCCGCCGAGCGCCGCGGCCACGGCGAAGAGGATGCCTGCGCGAAGTTCAGGTTGTCGAAGGGCCACCGTCAGCGCGAGCGCCATGAACACGCCGAAGCCACCATAGACGGCGCGCACCTCGTTGCGGCCCGCCGGCGTGAGTTCGAGAATGCCGAACTGCGCAGTCACGAAGGCGGGCCTGGCGATCGCGCCGATGCCCATGACGGTGAACCCGGCGATCGCGATCAGGACAGGAAGGTCTTGCATGGAACGCACTCACCACGAACTCGATGCCGTCATGGTGTCGGAGCAGCACGCTTCCGGCTTTCAGGATTCGCCTGTCCTGCCGCGCATCGCGGTAGGTCCGGCGCGCGCGCTGTACGTGGGGCCGGGGCTCAGTCTGTCGCCGCACTTGAACGTGGCGACGACGATCGCGGTATCCCTGCGGCAGCCCTTCGAGTTGCGGACCTGGGCGAAGTCAAGAGGCTGGTCCCCGTGGCGTGCCGAGGTCATCAGCGTCATCCCGTCGCAGACGCTGCATCACCTGCAGGGTTGCGGGCCGATGGCCTTTCTCTACCTGGACCCGCTCACCGACCGCCGGCATCCGCTGACCGAGCCTGAACTGCTGCGCGGCCGCGAGCTGCTGCGGCGTGCGGGCCCGCAGATCGGCCTCGACGAAGCCTTTGCCGCATTCGGGCTGAGACCTCGCAGCCCGCGGGACGCACGCATCGCCCGCGTCGTGCGCGAGATCGAACGCCGGCCGGACTCCTTCGGCCGCTTGCAGGACGCTGCCGCGCTGGCCTGCCTGTCACCGTCGCGCTTCAGGGCACGCTTCGACGCGGAGCTTGGCCTGCCATTCCGCCGCTATCGTCTGTGGCGGCGCATGGCCTTCGTCATGCGCACGGTCGCTGTTGGTGGCAGCTTGACCGAAGCCGCCCACGTCGCCGGATTCTCGAGTTCGGCGCACCTGAGCAGCACGTTCAAGCGCACGTTCGGCCTCACGGCCAGCGACCTGTTGGCGCTGGAGGTGACGATCGACGTGTCTGAAGATCAGGCGCTGCTGCGTACCAGCGTCTCTGCCAATCCGAGGTCAATTCGGTCTGAGCCGCTCGAGTAGGGGAAGGAACACAAGTCGCAAGCTGGTGCAGGAGAAGCTGCTCAAGTTCGCGACCGGCACCCGGCCTCCTGCCTGCTTGCCGATTCGCAGCCGACCGCCCGGCCCTCTCTCAGCCCCAGAGTTCCTCACTCGCCATCCTTGCCCCCTCGGCCATGCTCGCGAGCTTGGCGTAGGCGATCGGCGGGTGGATGGCGCCGAAGCCGGCGAAGGTGCCGAAGCCGCAGTCGGTGGCGGCCATGACGCGGTCGCGGCCGACGATGTTGGCGTACTGCAGCAGGCGCTGGGCGACCAGGCGCGGGTGCTCGATGAAGTTGCTCACCGAGTCCAGCACGCCCGGGGCCAGGATCTTGTTCTCGGGGATGCGGCCGGCGCGCGCGGCGGCGGCCCAGACCTCCCACTCGTGCGCGTGGCGCGGGTTCGAGGCCTCGAACAGCACGGTGGCCGGACGCGCCGCGAGCACCAG
>JAUMBF010000057.1:0-4801 GCA_032115875.1 Rubrivivax sp. | reverse complement strand
CGCACAGACATCGGCTCGGCGGCCGTATGCCGGTGCGCCCCGTGCGGTCCGCAGCCCCAAGCCCCCCATGAACGCTCCTCAAGCCCTGCCCACCCCCGCTGCGCTCGCCGCCCTCGAATCCGCGCAGGCCGACGCCGTCGTCCGGCTGCGCGAAATCCCCTACAACTACACCTCGTTCTCCGACCGCGAGATCGTGATCCGGCTGCTCGGGCGCCGGGCCTGGGAGATCCTCGAGCAGCTGCGCGAGGAGCGCCGCACCGGCCGCAGCGCGCGCATGCTCTACGAGGTGCTCGGCGACATCTGGGTGGTGCAGCGCAACCCCTATCTCGAGGATGACCTGCTCGAGAACCCCAAGCGGCGGCAGCTGCTGATCGACGCGCTGCAGCACCGCCTGGCCGAGGTGGCCCGGCGGCGTACACCGGCCGACGACGTCGCGCGCGATGGGCTGGTCGGCGAGTTGTTGAGCGCGGCACGCCAGGCCGTCGACGCCTTCGCCGCACGCTTCCGCGAGGTCTGGGAGCTGCGCCGTGCAACGCGCCGCGTGCTGGGCCGCGCCACGGCCAAGGACAACATCAAGTTCGACGGCTTGAGCCGCGTGAGCCACGTCACGGATGCCACCGACTGGCGTGTCGAGGTTCCTTTCGTCGTGCTCACGCCCGACTCCGAGGCCGAATTGGCCGCATTGGTGGCCGGCTGCGTCGAGCTCGGCCTGACCATCATCCCGCGCGGCGGCGGCACCGGCTACACCGGCGGCGCCGTGCCGCTGACGTGGAAGAGCGCCGTCATCAACACCGAGAAGCTCGAGGCCATGAGCGAGGTGGAGATGGTGTCGCTGCCCGGCCTGCCCCACCCCGTGGCCACGGTGTTCAGCGAGGCTGGCGTCGTCACGCAGCGCGTGGCCGATGCCGCCGAGCGCGCGGGCTACGTCTTCGCGGTCGATCCCACCAGCGCCGAGGCCAGCTGCATCGGCGGCAACATCGCCATGAACGCCGGCGGCAAGAAGGCCGTGCTGTGGGGCACCGCGCTCGACAACCTGGCGAGCTGGAAGATGGTCACGCCCCAGGCCACCTGGCTGGAGGTGGTGCGGCTCGACCACAACCTCGGCAAGATCCACGACGCCCCGGTGGCCAGCTTCGAGCTGCGCCACTTCGACGCCACGGGCCGCAAGCTCGAGCGCACCGAGCGGCTCGACATCCCGGGCTCGGTGTTTCGCAAGGAGGGCCTGGGCAAGGACGTCACGGACAAGTTCCTCGCCGGCCTGCCGGGCATCCAGAAGGAGGGCTGCGACGGCCTCATCACCAGCGCGCGCTGGATCGTGCACCGCATGCCGCAGGCCGTGCGCACGGTGTGCCTGGAGTTCTTCGGCAACCCGCGCCAGGCCGTGCCCAGCATCGTCGAGATCAAGGACTACCTGTTCTCGTTGCGCGATCAGGGCGCGGGCCCCGATGGACGGGGCCCCTCCCCCGTCCTGCTCGCAGGCCTGGAGCATCTCGACGACCGCTACCTCAAGGCCGTGGGCTACGCCACCAAGAGCAAGCGCGTGGCGGCTGCCGGTGCGCGCTCGGGCCTGCCGAAGATGGTGTTGATCGGCGACATCGTCGGCGACGACGAGGCCGCCGTGGCCCGCGCCACCAGCGAGGTGGTGCGCATCGCCAACTCGCGCAGCGGCGAGGGCTTCGTGGCGGTGAGTGCCGACGCGCGCAAGCGGTTCTGGCTCGACCGCAAGCGCACCGCGGCCATCGCCCGCCACACCAACGCCTTCAAGATCAATGAGGACGTGGTGATCCCGCTGCCGCGGATGGGCGAGTACACCGAGGGCATCGAGCGCATCAACATCGAGCTGAGCCTGCGCAACAAGCTTGAGCTCCTCGACGCGCTGGAGGCGCTGTTCCGACGCGGACGCCTGCCCCTGGGCCGCGGCGACGACGCGCAGGAGATCCCGGGCGCCGAACTGCTCGAAGACCGCGTGCAGCAGACGCTGCAGCTGCTGGCCGAGGTGCGCAAGCTCTGGCAGGATTGGCTCGACGGTCTGGACCTGCCGCAACGCGCCGACGACGGCAGCGGGGGCGAGACCTTCTTCGGCCAGCTCCAGGACGGTCGGCTGCGCGCGAGCTGGAAGCAGCAGATCCTGAAGCCGCTGCAGCAGATCTTCGCTGGCAGCGCCTTCACGCCCTTGCTCGACGAATGCCGCCGGGTCCACGCCGAGGTGCTGCGCGGCCGCGTCTGGGTGGCGCTGCACATGCATGCCGGCGACGGCAACGTCCATACCAACATCCCCGTCAACAGCGACAACTACGCCATGCTGCAGACGGCCCACGAGGCGGTTGCCCGCATCATGGCGCTGGCGCGTCGACTGGGCGGCGTGATCAGCGGCGAGCACGGCATCGGCATCACCAAGCTGGAGTTCCTGTCCGATGAGGAGATCGCCGGGTTCGCCGACTACAAGCGCCGCATCGACCCCGAAGGCCGCTTCAACAAGGGCAAGCTGCTGCGCGGCGCGATGGACGGCGCCTGGTCGGCCGACCTGTCGGCCGCCTACACGCCGAGCTTCGGGCTGATGGGCCACGAGTCGCTGATCATGCAGCAGAGCGACATCGGCGCCATCGCCGACAGCATCAAGGACTGCCTGCGCTGCGGCAAGTGCAAGCCGGTGTGCGCCACCCATGTGCCGCGCGCCAACCTGCTGTACAGCCCGCGCAACAAGATCCTGGCCACCTCGCTGCTGATCGAGGCCTTCCTGTATGAGGAGCAGACGCGCCGCGGCGTCAGCATCCGGCACTGGGAGGAGTTCGAGGATGTCGCCGACCATTGCACCGTGTGCCACAAGTGCGAGAGTCCGTGCCCGGTGAAGATCGACTTCGGCGATGTGTCGATGAACATGCGCAATCTGCTGCGCAAGATGGGGCAGAAGAGCTTCCGGCCGGCCGCCGCCTTCCAGTCCTGGTTCATCGGCACCACCAGCCCGCAGGCCATACGTGTCGGTCATGCGGTGACCGATCTGGGCTTCAAGGCCCAGCGCCTGGGTCATGAGCTGCTGAAGATCGCCGCCCGCAAGCAGACCAGCGCACCGCCGGCCAGCCTGGGCGCGGCGCCGCTGAAGGAGCAGGTGATCCACTTCATCAACAAGAAGATGCCGGGCGGTCTGCCCAAGAAGACGGCACGGGCGCTGCTGGACATCGAGGACCGCGACTACGTGCCCATCATCCGCGACCCGGCCACCACCACGGCCGACACGGAGGCCGTGTTCTACTTTCCCGGGTGCGGCTCGGAGCGTCTGTTCAGCCAGGTGGGCCTGGCCACCCAGGCCATGCTCTGGCACGCCGGGGTGCAGACCGTGTTGCCGCCGGGTTACCTGTGCTGTGGCTACCCGCAGCGCGGCAGCGGGCAGTTCGACAAGGCCGAAAAGATCATCACCGACAACCGCGTGCTGTTCCACCGCGTGGCCAACACGTTGAACTACCTCGACATCAAGACGGTGGTGGTGAGCTGCGGCACGTGCTACGACCAGTTGCAGGGTTACCAGTTCGATCAGATCTTTCCGGGCTGCCGCATCGTCGACATCCATGAGTACCTGCTGGAGAAGGGCATCATCCTGCCCGGCGACGCAGCCGGCGGCTACCTGTACCACGACCCCTGCCACAGCCCGATGAAGCTGCAGGAGCCCATGAAGACGGTGAAGGCACTGATGGGCGACCAGGTGCTTGAGAGCAAGCGCTGCTGCGGCGAGAGCGGCGGACTGGCCACCAACCGGCCCGACATCTCCACACAGGTTCGTTTCCGCAAGGAAGAAGAAATTCGCGCGGGCGAGGCCGCACTGCGGGCCCGTGGCGCGGCCGGGGCGCAGGGCAACATCAAGGTCCTGACCTCCTGCCCCAGTTGCCTGATGGGGCTGAGCCGCTACCAGGACGACCTGAAGACCGGCCTGCTCGAAGCCGACTACATCGTCGTTGAAATGGCCCGCGTGATGCTGGGGGAAGACTGGCTTCAGGCTTATGTGGCCAGGGCCAATGCCGGCGGCATCGAGCGCGTGCTGGTTTAATCGAGGCATGCAGTACGAGGCCACCACCCGCGACGCGCCGGCCGCCCACCCGACGGCCGTCACCGTGCACCAGGCCTCGCGCGTGCTGCAGGTGGCCTTCGACGACGGCGCCGTGTTCCGCATCCCGTTCGAGCTGCTGCGCGTGTATTCGCCCTCGGCCGAGGTGATGGGCCACGGCCCTGGCCAGGAGGTGCTGCAGACGGGCAAGCGCGACGTGCTCATCACCGACATCCAGCCCGTCGGGCATTACGCGGTGCAGCCGCGGTTTTCTGACGGCCACGACAGTGGCATCTTCACCTGGGCCTACCTGTACCGCCTGGGGCGCGACCAGGCCGCGCTGATGAGCCAGTACGAAGATCGACTGGCCGCCGCCGGCCGTGGCCGCGACGCCCCGATGCCGCCGCCTGCCGCCGGTGCCTGCGGCCAGCACTGACCCACACCACCCCCGCACCCATGGCGCAGACGCACTTCGGCTACCAGACCGTGGACGAGGCCGAGAAGGCCTCGCGCGTGCGCGGCGTCTTCGACAGCGTGGCCGCCCGCTACGACCTCATGAACGACGTACTGTCGTTCGGTCTGCACCGCGCCTGGAAGGCCTACGCGGTGGCGGTGGCCGATGTGCGGCCAGGCATGCGTGTGCTCGACATTGCCGGCGGCACCGGCGACCTGGCCCGTGCCTTCGCCCGCCGCGCCGGGCCTGCGGGCGAGGTGGTGCTGACCGACATCAACGAGGCCATGCTCACCGTCGGCCGCGACCGCCTG
>JAUMBF010000056.1:32250-84305 GCA_032115875.1 Rubrivivax sp. | reverse complement strand
CCAGAACAGCCCCACTCGTCGTTGCGAAGCCTCGCCGGGTCCCCGACCCGGCTTCGTTTCGCGCCTGGACTGGGGCTGTTCTGGGGGCCTACGCGGGTGCATTGGATGGCCTCTCACACTCTCAGTCCACGCCCATGAACCACTTGATCACGGCCTTGGCCGCGAAGCCGATGAGGCCCACGCCCAGGGCCAGGAAGAGCACGAAGGTGCCGAACGTCCCGGCCTTCGACTCGCGGGCCAGCTGGAAGATGATGAACACCATGTAGAGCATGAAGGCGCCGACCCCGAAGGTCAGCCCGAACTGCGCCACCTGCTCCTCGGTGAGGTCGCCCATGTCCGCTCAGCGCCCCGGCCCGGAGGTTGGCCCGTGGCCGACCAGCTCGCGGTAGGCGTGCCAGCTGGCGTGGGCCAGCCAGGGCACCGCGACCACCAGGCCCAGCATGGCGGTGGCTATGCCCAGCAGCGTCAACAGCAGGATCAGGCTCGCCCACAAGGCCATGGGCAGCGGGTTCACGAGCGCCGCGCGCACGCTCACCAGCACGGCCGGGCGCACGGCGATGTCGCGGTCCATCAGCAGCGGGATGGCGACCACGCTGCTGGCGAAGATGGGCGCCGCCAGCGCCGCGCCCAGGATGAGCCAGACCTCGAAGAGGCCGAACAGGCCGGCGTCCGAACCCAGCATCACCACGCGCACGAAGTCGACCGGCGTGTCGACCGGCGCGGCTGCAAAGCGCGTGATCAGGGCCGCCGAGGTCAGCACCCAGCCCGTGCCCGCCAGCGCCAGCAGCAGGCCGAAGACGACGAGCCGGTGATCGCGCGGCCGCCACGCCGCCAGGGCCGTGGCCAGCGTGGCGCGGCGGCCGGCCTCGAGCTCGCGGCTCACGGCGTACAGACCCGTAGCCACCACCGGCGCAACCAGCAGGAAGCCGCTGAACGCGCCCGCCAGCAACCAGAAGCGATCGCGCGCCAGCGCCACCAGCAGCGCGCCGAACGCCGCCATGGCCAGGCCATGCAGCAGGCCGGGCAGGGGGCAGTTGGTCAGATCGGTCCAGCCGCGCGCCAGCCAGCGCAGCGGGCCGCTGGGGCTGACCTGTCGCACCGGGTGGCCGCGGATCTCGCGGCCCAGCTCCTGGGGCAGGCGCCGGGGGTCTTCGGGGGGCTGAGGCATCGGGGCGGTGGCGGTGCGACGTGGCTGCGACTGTAGGCCCGCAGACCGCCGCGCTGCTTGACATGGCGCAGCCCCCCCTGGCGCTGTGCGCCAGCCCGCGTCCGTGGCCTCGCTCAGCCTCCCCGCCGCGGCCTTCGGCGTGGCCGCTGGGGCCCCAGTGGCACCCGCCAGGTCATGCCGGCGACGCCACGGCGTCCAGCAGCTCGCTCTCGATGCGCAGCTGTGCCTTGGGCTTCTGCAACTCGGGGCCGTCGACGAGGAAGGTGTCCTCGACGCGTTCGCCCAGTGTGGTGATCTTGGCCAACTGAAGGTTCACGCCGTTCCTCGCCAGCACCCTGGCGATGGCGTACAGAAGGCCGGTGCGGTCGGAGGCGCTCACCGTGAGCAGCCAGCGCTGTGCGCGCTCGTCGGGTGCGAGCGAGACGCGTGGCGTCACGGGAAAGCTCTTGACGCGGCGTGACACGCGCCCGTTGCGCGGCTCCGGCAGCGCTGTCGTGGCCTCGAGTGCGGCAGCGAGCTGGGTCTCCACCAGGGAGATCAGGTCACGGTAGCCGCCGGGCGAGTCAGGCGTCAGGCCGTTGGTGCCGATCACCTGGAAGGTGTCGAGTGCGTAGCCGGCCCGCGTGGTGTGGATGCGCGCGTCCTGGATGCTGAAGCTCGCGGCTTCGAAGTAGCCGCAGATGCGAGCGAAGAGGTCCGGCCGGTCCGGCGCATACACCAGCACCTGCAGGCCATCACCCACCGACGAGGTGCGTGCCCGGACCACCGGCGACGGCGCGGCCACGTGGCGCCACAAGCTGCGCGCGTGCCAGGCGATGTCGGCCGCATCGTGGCGCGCGAAGTAGCTCACGTCGAGCGTCCGCCACAGCGGCTCCTCGGTGCCGGGCAGGGCGCTGTGCAGGGCCAGGTCCTGTCGCGCTTCGGTCTTGCGCGCTTCGATCTCGGTGTCGAGCCGGGGCTGCGCGCCGCCCAGAGCGCGCAGCGCCAGGCGGAAGAGATCCTCGAGCAGCTTGCCCTTCCAGGCGTTCCAGACCTTGGGGCTGGTGCCGCGGATGTCAGCGACAGTCAGCAAGTACAGCGCCTGCAGCCTTCGTGGTGTGCCCACGCGCGCCGCGAAGGCGCGGATGACGTCGGCATCCGACAGGTCCTCCTTCTGCGCAATGCGGCTCATCGTGAGGTGATGCTCGACGAGGAACTCGATCAGCGCCGTGTCGTCGGCACCAATGCCGTGATCGCGGCAAAAGCGGCGCGCCTCCAGACGGCCAAGGTCGGAGTGGTCGCCGCCGCGGCCCTTGGCGATGTCGTGAAACAGCGCCGCCACGTAGAGCACCCAGGGTTTGTCGAACTGCGCCGCGAGCTGACTGCAGAACGGGTATTCGTGTGCGTGCTCGGGAATGAAGAAGCGGCGCACATTGCGCACCACCATCAGGATGTGCTGATCGACGGTGTAGACGTGGAACAGGTCGTGCTGCATGCGCCCCACGATGCGGCGGAACACCCACAGGTAGCGCCCGAGCACGCTGGTGGCGTTCATCAACCTCAGCGCGTGTGTGATGCCTTGCGGCTGGCGCAGGATCTCCAGGAAGAGGTCGCGGTTGATGGGGTCGCGGCGGAAGCCGGCGTCCATCACGTTGCGCGCGTTGTACAGCGCGCGCAGGGTGCGGGCCGACAGGCCCTGCAGCCCCGGCGTCTGCGCGAACACGAGGAAGGTCTCGAGGATGGCGTGCGGGTTGTCGGCGTAGAGGTCGTCGCGCACCACATCGAGCATGCCGGCGCGCTCGGCGAAGCGGGCCGTCACGGGGCGGCTGGGCGCGTGCTCGTGGCCGGCCAGGCGCTCCTCGATGTTGAGCATGAGGATCTGGTTGAGCTGCGTCACCGCCTTGGCTGCCCAGTAGTACCGGTGCATCAGCGCCTCGCTGCTGCGCTGGCCCTGGCTGGGCTTGATGCCGAAGCTGTCTGCCACGGCGGTCTGCAGGTCGAAGACCAGCCGGTCCTCGCGCCGGCCGGCCACGACATGCAGCTGCGCGCGAACGAGCTTCAGCGTGCCCTCGTGCTTGACCAGCTGCGCGGCCTCGAACGGCGTGATCAGGCCCTTGGCTGCCAGCTCGGCCCAGGTGCGGCCGAAGCCGGCCGCGCGGGCCACCCAGATGACGACCTGCAGGTCGCGCAGGCCGCCCGGGCTTTCCTTGCAGTTGGGCTCCAGCGCATAGGGCGTGCCCTCATACTTGACGTGCCGTTGCTGCATCTCCAGCATCTTGCCGCGCAGGAAGGCGGCCGGGTCCATGGCCGCGGCCAGCGCGCGCATGAGCTGGTTGAAGACACGGCGGCCCCCAGCGACGTGGCGTGACTCCAGCATCGCCGTCTGCACCGTGAGGTCGCGCCCGGACTCGGCCCTGCACTCGGCCACCGTGCGCACCGAGGAGCCGATCTCCAGGCCGATGTCCCAGCACAGCGTGACGAAGCGCTCCAGCGCCTCGCGGCGCGCGGCTTCGGCCTCGGGGGACGCGGGCTCGTCGGGCAGCAGCACCAGCACGTCCACGTCGGAATGCGGGAACAGCTCGCCGCGCCCGTAGCCGCCCACGGCCACCAGCGCAGCCTGCGATGCGACGCGGTCGAGGCCCGCCTCGATCCACGCGGCACCGAGCACGCCGTCGACATGGCGCGCCAGCGCCTTCAGCAGCCGCGAGGCCGAGGATGCCGTGACACGGCCGTCGGCAAAGTGGCGCAGCAACCGGACCTTGCCGTCGCGGCAGGCCGTCCGTAGCGCGGCAAGGCCCTGCGGCGCGCGCGGCGGTGCCGGCACGCTCATCGGCGCAGCGGTCAGCCCAGGGCCAGGGCCGGTGCGGCCTGGCCGTAGCCCAGCGGCGCGAAGGCCGGCGGCGCCGGACTGCCGGCGCTGACCGTGAGCACCTCGTAGCCCGTCTCGGTGACCAGCACCGTGTGCTCCCACTGGGCGCTCAAGGAGCGGTCGCGCGTGACGATCGTCCAGCCGTCATAGGGGCGGTTGCCCTTGCGGTCTTCCTTGATGTCGCGCTTGCCGGCGTTGATCATGGGCTCGATCGTGAAGATCATGCCCGGCACCAGTTCTTCCAAGGTGCCCGGGCGGCCGTAGTGCAGCACCTGCGGCTCCTCGTGGAAGCGGGCGCCGACGCCGTGGCCGCAGAACTCGCGAACGACGCTGAAGCCGGCGTTCTCGGCGAAGGTCTGGATGGCGTGGCCGATGTCGCCCAGCCGCGCGCCGGGCCTGACCTTGGCGATGCCCTTCCACATGGCATCGAACGTGATCTGGCACAGGCGTTTGGCGGCGATGGTGCCCTCGCCCACCACGAACATGCGCGAGTTGTCGCCGTGCCAGCCGTCCTTGATGACGGTGACGTCGATGTTGACGATGTCGCCGTCCTTCAGCGGCCGGTTGTCGGGGATGCCGTGGCAGACGACGTCATTCAGGCTGCTGCACAGGCTGGCCGGGTAGGGCGGGTAGCCCGGCGGCGCGTAACCCAGCGTGGCCGGAATGCCCTTTTGCACGTTCACGATGTGGTCGTGCGCGATGCGGTCGAGCTCCAGCGTCGTGACGCCGGGCCTCAGGTGCGGCGTGAGCAGGTCCAGCACCTCGCTGGCCAGGCGGCCGGCAACGCGCATGCCCTCGATGTCCGCGGCGGACTTGATGGTGATGGCCATCCTTCGATTATCCCACCCGGCCGCTAAGATACTTGGTTTACCCCAGCGCCCCCGCGATGAGCACCCACGCCCTCCACCTGATGCACTTCGAGGGCGGCAGTGCCCTGTCGGCGTTCCGCGCCCAGGCGCTGTTGGGGCGGCTGCAGGCGGCGGTGCCGCGCATCCACGGTGTCTCTGCGCGCTTCGTGCACTGGGTGGCTTTCGACGCCGAGCCGTCGCGCGAGCAGGCCGACACGCTGGCGGCGCTGCTGACCTACGGCGAGCCCGCCGAGCCGGCCGCCGCCACCGAGTGCGTGGTGGTGATGCCCCGGCTGGGTACCGTCTCCCCCTGGGCCAGCAAGGCCACCGACATCGCGCGGAACTGCGGCATCGGCACCCAGGCTGCTGCGGGCGGCCCGCAGTTGCACCGCCTTGAGCGGGTGGTCGAGTACTCGCTGGCGCTCAAGGCCGGCCTGCTGAGTGCCGCCAGGCCGCTGAATGCCGATGAGCGCGCCGCCGTGGCCGGGCTGCTGCACGACCGCATGACGGAAAGCGTGGCCTTCGACCGCGATGCGGGCCGCCGTCTGTTCGATGCCCGCCAGGCCGAGCCCCTGACGCACGTCGATGTGCTCGCCACCGGGCCGGACGGTGGCAGGTCGGCACTGGAGCGCGCCAACACCGATTTCGGGCTGGCCCTCTCGGTCGACGAGATCGACTACCTCGTCGACGCCTTCCGGGCGCTTGGCCGCAACCCCAGCGACGTCGAGCTGATGATGTTCGCGCAGGCCAACTCCGAGCACTGCCGGCACAAGATCTTCAACGCGCGCTTCACAGTGGACGGGCAGGAGCAGCCGCACTCGCTGTTCCAGATGATCCGCCACACCGAGAAGACGTCACCGCATCACACCGTGGTGGCCTACGACGACAACGCCGCGGTGATGGAAGGCCACGCCGTGCAGCGCTGGCTGCCGCAGGGCTTCACCAACGCGCCGGTCTACGGCGTGCGCGACGACGTCGCCCACGTGCTGATGAAGGTGGAGACGCACAACCACCCCACCGCCATCAGCCCCTTCCCGGGTGCCAGCACGGGTGCAGGCGGCGAGATCCGCGACGAGGGCTCAGTAGGCCGCGGCGCGCGCCCCAAGGCCGGCGTCACCGGCTTCAGCGTGAGCCACCTGCAACTGCCCGGTCTGGCCGAGCCCTGGGAGGCCGGCGGCATCGGCAAGCCCGGGCACATCGCCAGTGCGCGCCAGATCATGACCGAGGGCCCGCTGGGCGCTGCCGCCTTCAACAACGAGTTCGGCCGCCCCAGCCTGGGCGGCTACTTCCGCGTCTTCGAGCAGGACGTGGCCGGCCTGCGCCGCGGCTACCACAAGCCCATCATGATCGCCGGCGGCCTGGGCACCATCAGCGCCGGCCAGGTGAAGAAGCAGCGCTTCGGCGCCGGCACGCTGCTGGTGCAGCTCGGCGGGCCGGGCATGCGCATCGGCATGGGCGGCGGTGCCGCCAGCTCCCTGGCCGCCGGCAGCAACACCGCGGCGCTGGACTTCGACAGCGTGCAGCGCGGCAACCCCGAGATCCAGCGGCGCGCGCAGGAGGTCATCAACCACTGCTGGGCCCTGGGTCCGAACAACCCCATCCTCGCCATCCATGACGTGGGTGCCGGCGGCATCAGCAACGCCTTCCCCGAGCTGGTGGACGGCGCCGGTCTGGGCGCCACCTTCGATCTGCGCCGGGTGCCGCTGGAGGAGAGCGGCCTGGCGCCCAAGGAGATCTGGTGCAACGAGAGCCAGGAGCGCTACGTCCTGGCGGTGAACCCCGATCTCATGCCGCTGTTGGAGCAGATGTGCGCACGCGAGCGCTGCCCGTTCGCGCTGGTGGGCGTGGCGCGCGAGGAGCGCACGCTGGTGCTGGAAGACGGCCCCGCTGGCGAGCGCGTCATCGACATGCCCATGGACGTGCTGCTGGGCAAGCCGCCCAAGATGCACCGCAGGGTGCAGCGCGTGGCGCGCGACGACGCGCCGCTGGACCTGACCGGCGTCAAGCTCGACGACGTGGCCCTGGCCGTGCTGCGCCACCCCACGGTGGCCAGCAAGCGTTTCCTTGTCACCATCGGCGACCGCAGCGTGGGCGGCCTGAGCCACCGTGACCCCATGGTCGGCCCCTGGCAGGTGCCGGTGGCCGACTGCGCCGTCACGCTGGCCGACTTCCGCGGCTTCGCCGGCGAGGCCATGGCCATGGGCGAGCGCACGCCGCTGGCCAGCCTGCACGCGCCGGCCAGCGGGCGCATGGCGGTCGCCGAGGCCATCCTCAACCTGCTGGCCGCGCCCATCGAGCTGTCGCGGGTGAAGCTCAGCGCCAACTGGATGGCGGCCTGCGGCGAGCCGGGCGAGGACGCGGCCCTGTTCGACACCGTCAAGGCCGTGGGCCTGGAGCTGTGTCCGGCCCTGGGCGTGGGCATTCCGGTAGGCAAGGATTCGCTGTCCATGCGCACCCAGTGGAGCGACGCCTCGGGCACCCACCAGGTGACCGCGCCGGTGTCGCTGATCGTCACCGCGTTCGCGTCGCTTCCCGACGTGCGCGGCACGCTGACGCCGCAGCTCCAGGCGGGTGACACGACGCTGATCCATGTGGACCTCGGCCAGGGCCGCAAGCGCCTGGCTGGCAGCATGCTGGCCCAGGTTCTCGGCCGCTTCGGCAGCCTGGCCGCCGACGGGGTACCCGACCTCGACGACCCCGCGCTGCTTCAGGCCGCCGTGGCGGCGGTGAACGCGCTGCGCGCCCAGGGCCGGCTGCTGGCCTACCACGACGTGAGTGACGGCGGCCTGTGGGCCACCGTGTGCGAGATGGCCTTCGCCGGCCGCCTGGGCGTGAGCCTGAACGTCGACATCCTCGTCACCGAAGGCGACGGCATCGCCGACAGCCGCGCCGAGTACGGCGATTCCAAGAACTGGGCCACGCAGGTGGGTGAGCGCCGCAACACGCTCACGCTGAAGGCGCTGTTCGCGGAAGAACCCGGCTTCGTGATCCAGGTGCCGACGGCGGTGCGCAACGAAGTCATCGCCACGCTGCGCGAGCACGGCCTGAGCCGCCACGCGCACTTTGTCGGCAAGCCCAACGAGCGCGGGGTGCTGGAGGTCTGGCGGGACGCCAAGTGCCAATGGCAGGTGGAACTCGCCACGCTGCTGGACCACTGGGACCAGGTCTCGTGGCGCATCGCGCGCGAGCGTGACAACCCCGCCAGCGCCGATGCCGAACACGCCGCGGCCAGCGACGCGCTGGCGCCGGGCCTGCACCGCCACCTCACCTTCAACGACGCCGAGGACGTGGCCGCGCCCTTCATCGCCACGGGCAAGCGGCCGAAGGTCGCCATCCTGCGCGAGCAGGGCGTCAACTCGCACGTCGAGATGGCCTGGTGCTTTGCCGAGGCCGGCTTCGATGCACACGACGTGCACATGTCCGATCTGCAGACCGGCCGCGCGCGGCTGGAGCAGTTCCAGGGCCTGGTGGCTTGCGGCGGCTTCAGCTATGGCGACACCCTGGGTGCCGGCGAGGGCTGGGCGCGCAGCATCCTCTTCAACACCCGGCTCGCCGAGCAGTTTGCGGCCTTCTTCAACCGCGGCTCGAGCTTTGGCCTGGGCGTGTGCAACGGCTGCCAGATGTTCGCGGCGCTGGCGGCGCTGATCCCCGGCGCCGAGGCCTGGCCGCGCTTCACCCGCAACAAGAGCGAGCAGTTCGAGGCGCGCCTGTCGATGGTGGAGGTGCTGGAGTCGCCCAGTCTTTTCTTCACCGGCATGGCCGGCAGCCGCGTGCCCATCGCGGTGGCGCATGGCGAGGGCTTTGCCGACTTCTCGCGTCGCGGTGATGCCCAGCGCGTGCTGGGCGCGATGCGTTTCGTCGACGGCAGCGGCGCGCCTACCGAGGCCTACCCCGGCAACCCCAACGGCAGCCCCGGCGGCCTGACGGCCGTCACCACGGCCGACGGCCGCTTCACGGCGCTGATGCCGCACCCGGAGCGCGTGTTCCGCAACCTGCAGATGAGCTTCGCGGCCGGCGGCGAGCTGTCGGCCGCCAGCCCGTGGCTGCGGATGTTCCGCAACGCGCGGCGCTGGGTGGGCTGAGAGTGTGATGATGTGAGTCGCGACAGACCTGGGCTGGACTCGGCCCCAGGCCGCCGCAGGCCGCCACGGGCCGACAGCCGTCTCGCGTCGAGGTCCCGCAGCCCCATTTGCAAGCGTCAGCCGACCGCGGCCTCTCATGGGCGCTGCGCCGCGGCTCCCGAGCCGCCGAGCGTTCACAATCGCAGGCTGAACCAACCGAAGCGGATCCGCACTTGGACTTGAAAGTTCCCATCACCATCGTCTTCGAAACCACCGAAGACGTGATCGACGCGCGTGCCTCGCTGAACCTGGCCAGCGGCGAAATCGAAGGCCTGGCCTTCGACGACTACGACGCCGAGGCCGAAGGCCAGCCCTGGCGTCGCAAGGACTATGAGTTCGCGGCCGGCACACTGACCAGCCATGGCCGCGACGTGGAGTTCAAGGTCGACGTCAACGGTGCCGGGCAGCTGTCGATCAGTGCCAGTGAACTGCTGGAGCTGAAGACGCGCGCAGCGGCGCTGTTCGCGGGCAAGCCGGCGGGGCGCTGAGGGCGGCGGTCTTGCCTGCCGGCGAGAAGTCGCCGCCTGGCCCTCGCCAGCCCTGAGGCTGCTTCTTGCAGCCTCACGCGCGTGCTCGGTCTTTGCGGACCCTCACGTCCACGCTCAGGGCTTGTGGACGTGGTGGGGGTCGCTGTTTCTGGCGGCGCCCGTGCCCGGCACCGCGCGGACCACGGCCTGCACCGGCACGGTCTCGCGCTGGCCCCCCGCGGTCTCGATCACCAGCGACACAGGCACGGTCTGGCCGCTCTTCAGCGGCTGCTTGAGGTCCATCAGCATCACGTGGTGGCCGCCGGGCTTGAGCTCCACGACCTTGCCTGCGGGCAGATCCAGGCCCGGGATGGCGCGCATCTTCATCGTCGAGCCTTCCATCTTCATCTCGTGGATCTCGACGACGCCAGCCACCGGCGAGGCGGCGGCCACCAGCTTGCCGCCGCGGGCCGACGTGATCTGGGCGAACAGGCCCGTGGCACTCTGCTGCGCGACAGTGCCGCGGACCCATGGGTCCTTGACGGTGACCTGGGCGTGGGCGGCGGCGGACAGCACCAGCGTGGCCGCGCTCGCGGCGATGGTGCGGAAGAACAGGGTCGAATGCGACATCGTTGACTCTCTCGAACGCAGGGGTCGGCCAGGCGCGGGCCTGGCCGGGGCAGGCAGGCCCTTGCAGCGGGCCGCCCGAAGCGGGGATCAGACGACGCGCTGCACGGGTGGGCCCCGCGGCGGCGGGGCCGCTTCGAGCTTCAGGTACCAGGGGCAGTGGTCCCAGGCACCGTGCAGCGACAGCGGCGCCTCGCCGTCCGCAGCCACCCGCTTGGGGCCCTGCGCGGTGCAGATCTCGGCCCAGGTCGCGCTGCCGCCGCCCGTGGCCGCGCGTGCCAGCGCCGGCAGCAGCAGCGCCGCCAGCATCGCCAGCAGCGTCAGTCGGGCCGCGGCACGCAAGGGCATGCGGTGTTCAACTCGGCGAGTAGGCCAGCCGCACGTAGATCGGCGCGAAGGCCTCGGCCTGGGTCACCTCGAGCAGGTGTTCGCGGCTGAGCTCCAGCATTGCGATGAAGGTCACCACCAGCACCGGCACGCCGCGCGCGGGCTCGAACAGCTCGTGGAACTCCACGAAGCGCCGGCCCTGCAGCCGCCGCAGCACCAGGCTCATGTGCTCGCGCACCGAGAGCTGCTCGCGCGTGATGGTGTGGTGCGCCGTGAGCCGGGCGCGGGCCAGGATCTCGCGCCAGGCCTGGCGCAGGTCGTCGGGGTTCACATCGGGCCAGCGCGGCTGCAGGCTCTGCTCGATGTGCACCTGCGCGCGCAGGAAGTCGCGGCCGGCCAGCGGCAGCTGCTCCAGCCGCGCCGCGGCGAGCTTGATCTGCTCGTACTCCACCAGGCGCCGCACCAGCTCGGCGCGCGGGTCTTCGGCCTCGGCGCCGTCGGCCGTCTTGCGCGGCGGCAGCAGCATGCGGCTCTTGATCTCGATGAGCATGGCCGCCATCAGCAGGTACTCGCTGGCGAGCTCGAGGTTACGGGCGCGAATCTGCTCGACGTACTCGAGGTACTGGCGCGTGACGCTGGCCAGCGGGATGTCGAGGATATTGAAGTTCTGCTTGCGGATCAGGTAGAGCAGCAGGTCCAGAGGCCCTTCGAAGGCCTCGAGGAAGACCTCCAGCGCGTCGGGCGGGATGTACAGGTCCTGCGGCAGGCGGAACAGCGGCTCGCCGTACAGGCGCGCTACCGCCACCTGGTCGACGACATCGGGAGACAAGGCCGACGCGACGACATCGCCCGCGGCGTCGCCGGCCGGTATCTCGGGCAGCGGGCTCGCCGCTTCAGCGCTCACGTGCCGCTGCCGGCCGTCGGCGCAGTGTCGGTCTGGTAGACGTAGGGCTTCTGAGCCACGCGCGCGGCTTGCCACTCGGCCTGTGCCTGGCGGTCGGGCGCCCGGTCCCACAGCAGCGCCCGGCCTGCCCGCTGTTCGGCTTCGAGCGTGGGCTTCCTGGCCTTGAGCTCGTCGATGAACGAGGTGACGTCCGACTTGTAAGGCTTCCAGAACAGCGGCATGGCGGGGCTTGGGTATCCTCGGGCAACTGCCGATTTTAGGCTGCGGCGCTGCGGTGGGCGGGCATGAACGAGATCGAGTTGAAGTTCGAAGTGCCACCCGCCCAGGCGGCGGCGCTGGCGCGCGCAGTGGCCACGCCCTCGGCGCAGGTCATCCGGCTTCAGGCCGCTTACGCCGACACCGCCGACCGGCGCCTGGCTGCCGCCGGGCTGGCGCTGCGCCTGCGCCGAGAAGGCCGCCGCTGGGTGCAGACGCTCAAGGGCCGCGGCGACGGTCTGATGGCGCGCCCCGAGCACGAGGTGCCGGTGTCCGGCGGCGGTGCTGCGCTCCCGGCCTTCGACGCCACGCGCCACGCCGGCTTGCCGGTGGGCCAGCGGCTGATCGCCCTGCTCGCCGACGACGCACCGCTGCAGGTGCTGTACCGCACCGACATCCGTCGGACGCGGCGCCGCGTGCGCATCGCTGGGGCCACGGTGGAACTGTCGCACGACCGCGGCCACATCGAGGCTGCCGCCGGCCAGCGGCTTGTCGTCAACGAGCTGGAGTTTGAGCTGCTGGCCGGGCCCTCCGCCGCGCTGGTGGCGCTGGCCAGTCGCTGGGTCAGGCGCCACGGGCTGTGGTGGGACGTCCGCACCAAGTCCGAGCGCGGCTTCCGCCTGGCCGAAGGCCTGCACGAGGTGCCGGCCGTGCACGCCGCTGCCAGCGCCGTGGCCGAGGGCCAGGCGCCGGGGCAGGCGCTGGCGGCGATGCTGCACGGCGCGCTGTCGCAGGTGCTGCCCAATGCGGCCGAGATCGCGGCCGGCACCGCCGCGCCCGAGCACCTGCATCAGCTGCGCGTGGGCCTGAGGCGGCTGCGCAGCGTGCTGCGCGAGGCCGCGCCGCTGGCGGGTGCTGCAGCCGCCGAGGCCCGGGCGCTGGAGCGCGATTGGGCCGGGCCCTTCGGCGCACTGGGCGCCGCACGCGATGCCGACGTGCTGACCGGCGACCTGGCCCCCGATCTCGATGTCGCGCTGGCCGCCGCCGGGCTGCCGCCCTTGACTTGGACCGCAGCGGCGTCGGGCTTCTCGCCGGAGCCCGCGGCTGTGCTGCACCGTCCCGAGGTGCAGGCCCTGCTGCTGCGCAGCCTGGCGCTGACTCTGCTGACCGCACAGCCCGATGTGGGCACGGGCCCCGTCCGCCGGCCCGGATCGCGCGGCAGCGCCCAGGCCGCCCAAGGGGCCGTCGTCCAGGCCGACGCGCCGGCCGCTGTCCAGCCCTTCGACCGCGCTGCCGCTGCAGACCTGTTGCAGCCGCTGTGGAAGCGCGTGAGGCGCGATGCGCGCAACATCTCGGCCGCATCGCCCGAGGCCCTGCATACCCTGCGCAAACGCGCCAAGCGCCTGCGTTACATGATGGAGGCGCTGGCGCCGCTGTTGCCGCCGAAGCGGCTGCGGCGTGCGATGGCGGCGCTCAAGCGGGCGCTCAACTGCCTGGGCGAGCTCAACGACCTGCACACCGCCGACGCCCGGCTTGCCGCCCTCCCTGAGCCGGCGGCATCAGCATGGTTTGTGCGCGGGCTGCTGGCCGAGCGCCGCCGCCAGGGGCTGCCCGCGGCCCAGCGCGCGCTGGCCGCCGTGTTCGAAGCGCCGCCGCCTTGGCGCTGATCTGGCGTCGCGCGCCCGCAGCGCGGCCTCATGCCGCTGCGGGCGTAGCCCTGCGGCGCGTCGAGCACCTGCGGGCGAAAAGGGTGCAGCGAGACCAGCCGCAGCTGCTGTCGGCCTCGCGCCGCCCGGCCCTGCGCGGGCCCGATCCATGTCTGCACAGGCGCTCAGCGCACCCGCATGCCGGGCTGAGCGTGGGCCCAGGGTTCGAGCAGGTAGATGCCCGGTGCGGCCTTCTCGTCGGCGTGGCTGGCGGCCAGCACCATGCCCTCGCTGACGCCGAACTTCATCTTGCGCGGCGCCAGGTTGGCCACCATCACCGTCAGCCGGCCGGCCAGCTGCTCGGGCTTGTAGTGCGCGGCGATGCCGCTGAACACCGTGCGGTGGCGGCCTTCGCCCACGTCGAGCGTCAGGCGCAGCAGCTTGGTGCTGCCCTCCACGGCTTCGGCGGCCACGATGCGGGCGATGCGCAGGTCGATCTTCGCGAAGTCGCCGATGGCGATCTCGTCGGCGATGGCCTCGCCGCCGGGCAACGGGGCGGCGGGCACGGCTGGCGCAGCGGGCGGCTCGAACAGCGCCTCCACGCGGGCCGGGTCCACCCGCTGCATCAGGTGCTGCCACGCGCCGACCGTGTGCGCCCCCATCGAGCGCTGCGCGTCGGCCCACTGCAGCGGGCTCACCTGAAGGAAGGCCTCCACCTTGGCGGCCAGCGCCGGCAGCACCGGCTTGAGGTAGATCGTCAGCACGCGGAAGGCCTCCAGGCACACCGTGCAGGCGTCGTGCAGGGCCGCGTCCATGCCGGGCTGCCGGGCCAGCTCCCAGGGCTTCACGCGGTCGACATACTCGTTGACGCGGTCGGCCAGCAGCATCACCTCGCGCAGCGCCTTGCCGTACTCGCGGCTGTCGAAGAGCTGGAACACCGGCTCGGCGTGCGCGCGCAGGCCGTCGAGCAGCGCGCGGCCCTCCACGCCCACGTCGGCGCTGAGCCGGCCCCCGAAGCGCTTGGCCGTGAAGCCCGCGGCGCGGCTGGCGATGTTGACGTACTTGCCGACCAGATCGCTGTTGACGCGGGCGACGAAGTCCTCGGGGTTGAAGTCGAGGTCCTCGACGCGCGCGTTGAGCTTGGCGCAGATGTAGTACCGCAGCCACTCGGCGTCCAGGCCCAGCTCGAGCCAGCGCGCGGGGCTGATGCCGGTGCCGCGGCTCTTGCTCATCTTCTCGCCGCTGACGGTGAGGTGGCCGTGCACGTACACGAAGTCCGGCACCTTGCGGCCGCTGAACTTGAGCATGGCCGGCCAGAACAGCGTGTGGAAGGTGACGATGTCCTTGCCGATGAAGTGCACCTGCTCCAGCGCCGGGTCGGCCAGGTAGGCCTCGAAGTCGATGCCCTGCGCCTGCAGCAGGGCCTGCAGCGAGGCCAGATAGCCCACGGGCGCGTCGAGCCAGACGTAGAAGTACTTGCCGGGTGCGTCGGGGATCTCGATGCCGAAGTACGGCGCCTCGCGGCTGATGTCCCAGTCGCCCAGGCCGGCGCGGCCGGACTCGTCGCGCGTGAACCACTCGCGCACCTTGTTGGCCACCTCGGGCTGCAGGCGGCCGTCCTGCGTCCACGCCTCGAGGAACTCGACGCAACGCGGGTCGCTGAGCCTGAAGAAGAAGTGCTCGCTGGTGCGCAGCACGGGCGTGGCGCCGCTCAGCGCGCTGTAGGGGTTCTTCAGCTCGGTGGGCTGGTAGACGGCGCCGCAGGCCTCGCAGTTGTCGCCGTACTGGTCCTTGGCGCCGCACTTGGGGCACTCGCCCTTGACGAAGCGGTCGGCCAGGAACATGCCCTTGGCGGGATCGAAGAACTGCTCGATGGCGCGCGACTCGATGAGCCCGGCCTCGCGCAGCGCCAGGTAGATGCTGCGGGCCAGCGCGTGGTTCTCGGGCGCGTCGGTGCTGTGCCAGTGGTCGAAGGCGATGTGGAAGCCATCGAGCATGGGCTTGCGGGTGGCCGCCACCGCGGCCACGAACTGCTGCGGCGTCTGGCCGGCCTTCTCGGCGGCGATCATGATCGGCGCGCCGTGGGTGTCGTCGGCGCACACGAAGCGCACCTCGTGCCCGCGCAGGCGCTGCAGCCGCACCCAGGTGTCGGCCTGGATGTATTCCATGATGTGGCCGATGTGGAACGGGCCGTTGGCGTAGGGCAGGGCGGTGGTGACGAACAGGCGGCGGCTCATGGTGGAATTCTAGGATTGGGGTTGATCAGTCCCCGAGCCCATCGCCCGAAGCCGAGGTCCTGCCATGCGCCCCATCGTTGCCGTCGCCCTCTTGCTGGCCCTGACCTGCCAGGCCGCCTGGGCCGACCCCGACGCGTTGCGCCGCTGCCGCGCGCTGGCCGACAGCGCTGCGCGTCTGGCCTGCTACGACGCCATCGCGGTGCCCGCCACGGCCGGCGGCCTGCCCGCGGAGCGCTTCGGGCTGACCGAGGAACCCTCGCCGGTCGATCGCATCGAGAGTCGCATCGAGGGGCGCTTTGAGGGTTGGGGCCCGCGCGGCCGGCTCCGGCTCGCCAACGGACAGATCTGGCAGGTCGTCGACGACAGCCGCGGCGTCTACTGGCTCGACAGCCCGCGTGTCGTGGTGCGCCGGGGCGCCCTCGGCAGCTACGTGCTGGAGATCGAAGGCGTGCGCACCCTGGTGCGCGTGCGCCGCATCGAGTAGCGCCGCCCGCGTCGCCTCCAGGGGCGGGCGGGATGGCTAGACTCTGCGCGATGTTCGCTTGCTGTCGCCCCTGAGCATGAGCACCGTTTCCGAAGCCGCCCTTCACGCCGCCCTGGCCGGCGTGACCGACCGCGCCACAGGCCAGCCGCTGGTGGGCCCGAAGGCGCTGAAGAACCTCCGCATCGCCGGTGGCGAGGTGGCCTTCGAGGTCGAGATCGGCTACCCGGCGCGCAGCCGCCACGCCGAGATGCGCGAGGCTCTGGCCGCGGCGGCGTGCACCGTGCCCGGCGTCACCGCGGCGCGGCCCGAGATCGCCACGCGCATCGTCTCGCACACCGTGCAGCGCGGCGTGCAGTTGCTGCCGGGCGTGAAGAACGTCGTCGCCGTGGCCTCGGGCAAGGGCGGCGTGGGCAAGAGCACCACCACCGTCAACCTGGCGCTCGCGCTGGCCGCCGAGGGCGCCCGCGTGGGCATCCTCGATGCCGACATCTACGGCCCCAGCCAGCCCACCATGCTGGGCCTGGCCGGGCCCGAGCACCGGCCCGAGAGCGACGACGGCAAGACCATGAAGCCGCTCGAGGCGCACGGCGTGCAGGTCATGAGCATCGGCTTCATGGTCGAGCCCGAGCAGGCCATGATCTGGCGGGGGCCGATGGCCACGCAGGCACTCGACCAACTGCTGCGCCAGACGAACTGGGCCGACCTGGACTACCTGCTCGTCGACATGCCGCCGGGCACCGGCGACATCGCGCTCACGCTGTCGCAGCGCGTGCCGCTCACAGGCGCGGTGATCGTGACCACGCCGCAGGACATCGCCCTGATCGATGCGCGCAAGGGCCTGAAGATGTTCGAGAAAGTGGGCGTGCCCATCCTCGGCATCGTCGAGAACATGGCCGTGTACTGCTGCCCGAACTGCGGCCACACCGAGCATGTGTTCGGGGCCGACGGCGGCAGGCGCATGGCCGAGCAGTACGGCGTCGAGCACCTGGGCTCGCTGCCGCTGGCGCTGAGCATCCGCGAGCAGGCCGACAACGGCCGGCCCACGGTGGTGGCCGAACCAGCCGGCGAGATCGCCGCCTTGTACAAGACCGTGGCGCACCGCGTGGCGCTGCGCATCGCGCAGAAGGCGCGCGACTACACGGCCCGCTTCCCCACCATCACGGTGTCGAAAGACAGCTGAGCAGCGGCCTTGGCCCGGGCTCGCGGGTTCCGGAGATCAGTGGTTACCCTGGGTAGCAGCCCGAGGGCAACCCTGGGGCATGTCTGACCTGCGAAGATGGGTTTCTGTCTAAGACAAAAACAGACAATCCATGCTCCAGGCCCTGAAGCCCCTGCTCGCCGTCGGTGCCGATGAGGCCCCCGCGCTCGGTGCGCCCGGGCGCCGTTCGCTGAGCTTCGGCGAGTTGCGCGCGCTGATCGGGCGCACCGTGGCCGCCCTCAACGGTGCCGGCATCGGCCGCAACGACGCGGTGGCCATCGTGCTGCCCAACGGCCCCGAGATGGCCGCCTGCTACATGGCTTGCGCCAGCGGCGTGACGAGCGCACCGCTGAACCCGGCCTACCGCGCCGACGAGTTCGAGTTCTACCTCGCCGACCTGCAGGCCCAGGCGCTGATCGTGGACAACGGCAGTGCCTCGCCGGCCGTGGAGGTGGCGAAGAAGCTCGGTGTGCGCCTGATCGAGCTGGTGCCGCGCCTCGACGGCGGCGCAGGCGACTTCGACCTTGACCTCGCCCCGGGCGAGCCCGCCGCAAGCGGCGGCGACGCGCGAGCCGCCGACGTCTCGATGGTGCTGCACACATCGGGCACCACGTCGCGGCCCAAGATCGTGCCGCTGACGCAGGCCAACCTGGCCGCCTCGGCGCAGAACATCGCCGCCACGCTGCAGTTCACGGCCGCCGACCGCGGGCTCAACATCATGCCGCTGTTCCACATCCACGGCCTGATCGCCGGGGTGCTGGCGCCGCTGTCCGCGGGTTCGTTCGTGTTCTGCACGCCGGGCTTCAACGCGCTCAAGTTCTTCGGCTGGATGGATGAGGCGGCGCCCACCTGGTTCACCGCGGTGCCCACCATGCACCAGGCCATCCTGTCGCGCGCCTCCAAGAGCACCGATGTGATCGCGCGGCATCCGCTGCGGTTCATGCGCTCGTCGAGCTCGAGCATGCCGCCGCAGGTCATTGCCGAGGCGGAGTCGGTGTTCGGTGCGCCGCTGGTCGAGGCCTACGGCATGACCGAGGCCACGCACCAGATGGCCAGCAACCCGCTGCCGCCGCGCGCGCGCAAGCCCGGCACCGTGGGCGTGGCTGCCGGTCCCGAGGTGGCGATCATGGGCGAGGACGGCAGCATCCTGCCGAACCTGGGGCGGGGGGGCGCGGTGGGCGAGATCGTCATTCGCGGCGCCAACGTCACGCCCGGCTACCTGAACAACGACAAGGCCAACGCCGAGGCCTTTGCGAACGGCTGGTTCCGCACCGGCGACCAGGGCCAGATGGACGCCGAGGGCTACCTCAGCATCACCGGGCGCCTCAAGGAGATCATCAACCGCGGCGGCGAGAAGGTCAGCCCGCGCGAGGTCGACGAGATCCTCATGGACCACGCCGCGGTAGCCCAGGTGGTGTGCTTCGGCATGCCGCATCCCAAGCTCGGCGAGGAGGTCGCCGCCGTGGTGGTGCTGCGCGAGGGCGCAGCCGCCACCGAGCGCGAGCTGCAGGCCTTCGTCGCCACCCGCGCGGCCGACTTCAAGGTGCCGAAGAAGATCCTCTTCATGGACGAGATCCCCAAGGGCGCGACCGGCAAGCTGCAGCGCATCGGCCTGGCTGCCAAGCTCGGCCTGGCCTGAGCCCGCCAGCTCCGCAGACCCTTCCAGCCAGGAGACCCGCCGCACGCCCGATTCGCTGTTCCGTCATCGCCAACCCACCGCCTGCCCAGGTGGTGCATCGCAGTTGTTCCATGTGACTTCCCTCTGAATCCAGGAGACGACATGAGCTGTATCGCACCTCGCAAGACCGGCGCCGCACACATCTCCGCGACCTTCACGTCGCACCTGATGCGGTTTGCCGCCCCCCTCCTCGCCGCTGCAGCGCTGTGGGCTGCGGCCCCGGCCGCCAAGGCCTGGGAGCCGACGAAGCCGATCGAGTTCGTGGTGCCGGCCGGCACCGGGGGCGGCGCCGACCAGATGGCGCGCTTCATCCAGGGCGTGGTGGCCAAGCACTCGCTGAGCAAGCAGCCCATCGTGGTGGTCAACCGCTCCGGGGGGGCGGGTGCCGAGGGCTTCCTCGACGTCAAGAACGACAAGGGCAACCCGCACAAGATCGTCATCACCCTGTCGAACCTGTTCACCACGCCGCTGGCCACGGGCGTCCCCTTCAACTGGCGCGACCTCACGCCGGTGCAGATGCTGGCGCTGGACCAGTTCGTGCTCTGGGTGAACGCCGAGTCGCCGCACCAGACGGCCAAGGCCTACGTCGATGCGGTCCGGGCCGGCGCTGACCGCGCGATCAAGATGGGCGGCACGGGCAGCAAACAGGAAGACCAGATCATCACCGTGCTGATCGAGAAGGCGGCCGGCAAGAAGATGACCTACGTCCCGTTCAAGGGCGGTGGTGACGTGGCCGTGCAGTTGGTGGGCCGGCACATCGATAGCACGGTGAACAACCCCATCGAGGCCGAGAGCCACTGGCGCGCGGGCAAGCTGCGGCCGCTGTGCGTGTTTGACGGCAAGTCCATGCCCTACGCCACCAAGCTGACGGCAACGATGGCCTGGAAGGACATCCCGCCCTGCGCCAGCGCCGGGCTGCCGGCCGAGTACCTGATGCTGCGCGGCATCTTCACCACGCCGGGCGCCACGCCCGAGCAGGTGAAGTTCTACCTCGACCTCTTCGCCAAGGTTCGCGCGCTGCCCGAGTGGAAGGAGTTCATGGAGAAGGGCGCCTTCAACCAGACGGCGCTCACGGGCCAGGCCTTCTTCGACTGGCTGGGCCGCAACGAGCAGCAGCACCGCGTGCTGATGCGCGAAGCCGGGTTCCTGGCCCCGTGAGCGGACGGATGGACAACGCCAAGGAGATCGACGCCCGTTGGCCCGAGCTGGCGGTGGCCGCCCTGCTGCTGGCCGTCGGCGGCGTGGTGGTGGCCGACAGCCTGCGCATCGGCATCGGCTGGGCTGACGATGGGCCGCAGTCAGGCTACTTTCCCTTCTACATCGGCCTCATCCTCATCGCCAGCAGCGGCTGGATCCTGCTGAGCCCTTTGCTGCGCTGGCGAGCCAGCCGCAGCGAGGCTTTCTGCTCGCGCGAGCAGGCGGGCCTCGTGTGGGCCATGTTGTGGCCGATCGTCGTCTACGTGGGGCTCATCCAGGTGCTGGGCATCTACTTCGCCTCGGCGCTGCTCATCGGCTACTTCATGGCGCGGCACGGTCGCTATCGCTGGGTGCTCACGGCGCCGGTGGCGGTGGGCGTGCCCCTGGTGTTCTTCATCGTGTTCGAGCGCTGGTTCCTGGTGCCGCTGGCCAAAGGGCCGCTGGAGCGGCTGCTGGGCCTCTGACCGTTTACGTCCTCATCTTTCAGAAAGCGCCCGATGCAAGAACTCGCGAACCTCGCGAACGGCTTTGCCGTGGCCGCGACGCTGCCCAACCTGGGCTTCATGCTGATCGGCATCACGCTCGGGGTGCTGATCGGCGTGCTGCCCGGCCTGGGCGGCGCCAACGGCATCGCCATCCTGCTGCCACTGACCTTCGGCATGAACCCCACCTCGGCGATCATCATGCTGAGCTGCATCTACTGGGGGGCGCTTTTCGGCGGGGCCATCACCTCGATCCTGTTCAACATCCCGGGCGAGCCCTGGAGCGTGGCCACCACCTTCGACGGCCACCCGATGGCGCAGCAGGGCAAGGCGGCGCAGGCGCTGACGGCGGCCTTCACCAGCAGCTTCGTCGGCGCGCTGCTGGCGGTGGTGCTGATCACGCTGCTGGCGCCACTGCTGGCGCAGTTCGCGCTCAAGTTCGGGCCGGCGGAGTTTTTCGCCGTGCAGTTGCTCACCTTCTGCAGCTTCGTGGGCATGAGCAAGGAGCCAGCCGCCAAGGTGCTGGCCGCCATGATGCTGGGCTTCGCGCTGGCCGCGGTGGGCATGGACAACGTCACCGGCCAGCTGCGCATGACCTTCGGCCACACCGAGCTGCTCAAGGGCTTCGACTTCCTGATCGCGGTGATCGGCCTGTTCGGCATCGGCGAGATCCTGCTCACGATGGAAGAGGGTCTGGCCTTCAAGGGCAAGAGTGCCAAGATCCGGTTTGGCGAGGTGCTCGGCACCTGGAAGGGCATGCTGAGGTACTGGAAGACCTTCCTGCGCAGCACGGCGGTGGGCTGCTGGATGGGTATCACGCCCGGCGGCGCGACGCCGGCCTCCTTCATGAGCTACGGCATGGCGCGGCGCCTGAGCAAGAACCCGCAGGCATTCGGCAAGGGCGACATCGAGGGCGTCATCGCCCCCGAGACCGCCGCCCACGCCGCTGGCACCAGTGCGTTGCTGCCCATGCTCACCTTGGGCATCCCCGGCTCGCCCACCGCGGCCGTGCTGCTGGGCGGCCTGCTGATCTGGGGCCTGCAGCCCGGGCCCATGCTGTTCGTCGAGCAGAAGGATTTCGTCTGGGGCCTGATCGCCAGCATGTACCTGGGCAATATCGTCGGCCTCATCGTCGTGCTGACCACCGTGCCCTGGTGGGCGGCCATCCTGCGCATCCCGTTCGCGGTGATCGCGCCGGTGATCATCGTCATCTGCGCCATCGGCGCGTACACGGTCAACAGCTCCATGTTCGACGTCTGGAGCATGCTGGTGTTCGGCGTGCTGGGCTACCTCTTCAAGAAGCTGAAGTACCCGCTGGCGCCCCTGGTGCTGGCCTTGGTGCTGGGCGACATGGCCGAGGCCAGCTTCCGCCAGGCGATGTTGCTGTCGCAGGGGTCGCTGTCGATCTTCTGGAGCAACGGCCTGGTGGGCAGCATCTTCGCGCTGGCGATGGTGCTGCTGCTGTGGCCGTTGTGGGGCAAGGCCAAGGAACTGCTGCGCGCCCGCGAGCGGGCGGCCGGCGGATGATCATGGCCATGGAGCATCCGACATCATGAGATTCACAATCGTGGGCGCCGGTGCCATCGGCGGCTATCTGGGCACAAGGCTGGCGCTGGCCGGCGAGGATGTCACCTTCATCGCGCGGCGGCGCAACCTGGAGGCGATCAACGCCGACGGCTTCCGCCTGCTGCTCGAAGACGGCACGCAGGAACATGCCAGGACCGTACGCGCCGTCGAACGCATGGCCGACGCCGGGCCTCAGGACGTGGTGTTGCTGACGCTGAAAGCACACCAGCTGCGCGAGGTCGTCGACGAGCTTCCGGCGCTGTACGGCCCCGACACGGTGGTCGTGAGCATGGTCAACGGCGTGCCCTGGTGGTACTTCCACGCGCTGGGCGGCCCGCACGAGGGCCGCGCGGTCACGCGCGTGGACCCCGACGGCGCCATCGCCCGGGCCATCCCGCCCGAGCGTGTGATCGGCAGCGTGGTGTACCCGGCGGCCGAGCTCGTGGCGCCGGGGTTGGTGAAGCTCGTCGAGGGCAACCGCTTCACCGTGGGCGAGCCCAGCAACGAGCGCACGCCGCGTGTGGAGGCCCTGAGCCAGGCGCTCATGAAGGCCGGCTTCAAGGCGCCGGTGTCGCGCGACATCCGCAGCGAGCTGTGGATCAAGCTCTGGGGCAACCTGAGCTTCAACCCCATCAGCGCGCTCACGCACGCCACGCTGGAGGACATCTGCCGCTTCGCGCCCACGCGCGAGTTGGCGCGCCGCATGATGGCCGAAGGCCAGACCGTGGCCGAGGCCCTGGGCGTGCGCTTCAAGATCACGCTCGAGCAGCGGCTGGCCGGCGCCGAGGCCGTGGGCGCGCACAAGACCAGCATGCTCCAGGACGTCGAGGCCGGCCGCGCGCTCGAGCTCGAGGCCCTGGTGGGCGCCGTCATCGAGCTGGGGCAGATTGCCGGCATGGCCACGCCCACGATCGACGCCGTCTACGCCGCCACCAAGCTGCTGGAGCAGCGTGTGCTGGCCGCACAGGGCAAGCTCGCCATCCAGCGCGGCTGATCAGCGCGCGGCCGGCTGCAGCCGGGCCAGATCGTCGGGTGTATCGGCGTCGGCAAAGGCCGCGGCGTCACCAAACACCACCACGGCCGCACCTTGGGCGTGGGCGAAGCGGGCCACGCCCCGTTCGCCCCGCGCCAGCGCGGCGGCCAGCGGCTCGGCCAGGCGGCGGTGCAGCAGCGCGAACACCGGCTGCGGCCCGTCTGCGGTGGCGGCGATGGCCAGCGGTGCGCGGGGCGCCTCGCCCACCGCGGCGGCCAGCCTCGCGGCCAGGTCGGCGGGCAGCCGGGGGGTGTCGCAGGGCACGCTGAGCAGCCACTCGGTGGGCGCGCGCCGCACCCCGGCCAGCCAGCCGGCCAGCGGGCCGGGCAGGGCCGCCGTCTCGTCGGGCCAGATCGGCCAACCGAACGCGGCGTAGCGGTCCAAGGCGCGGTTGGCGCTGAGGGCGACGGCAGCCACCTGCGGCTCCAGCCGCGCCAGCACGGCCGCCAGCAGCGCCTCGCCGGCCCAGGGCAGCAGGGCCTTTTCGACACCGCCCATGCGCCGCCCCTGGCCACCGCAGAGGACGAGGCCGGTGATTGCCTGGCGCGGCGGCACCGTCATCGAGCGCGGAGGCTCAACGCGCGGCCGGGTGCGCCAGATCGCGCAGCAGCGTCGGGCCGGCGATGCGCTCGACCTCGGTCATCAACCCCTTGAACAGACCGGCCGGCGCGAGCAGTTCCAGCAGCACGAACATCGGCGCCACGAACAGGCCCACGAGGTCGTCGACGAAGGCCGGCTTGCGCCCCTCGTAGTAGTGGCCGACGAACTGGATCACCCAGCCCACGGCGAAGAAGCCCAGGCCCCAGGCCCACCAGGCGCCCTGCACGGTGTGCGCCAGCGCCCCCAGCAGCAGCCACACGCCGCTGGTGACGAGCCCCAGCGCCAGCGCCCCGCGGCTGAGCGTCCAGGCGATCACCAGCGCCAGCAGCAGCCAGGCCGGCGACAGCAGCAGCCCCGCCAACTCGAAGCCCGGGCGCGACAGCAGCGCGAGGCTGCCGAACATGATCATGGGCACGCCGACGAAGTGCGTGGCGATGTTGCGCCGGTCGCGGTGGTACTCGGCGTACTGGGCGAGCAGCGTCAGGGCGGGGCGGAAGGGGCTGGCCATGTTGAGGGCACTCCTTGCGGCCGCAGCCGCGTCATGGGCGGACTCTAGCGCGCCGGGGCGGCTCCTAGAATCCGCAGCAACAGCATGGGGGAGCGTCTTGAGCATCAAGAGCGACAAGTGGATCCGCCGCATGGCGGAGCAGCACGGCATGATCGAGCCCTTCGAGCCGGGCCAGGTGCGCTTCGCCGCCGACGGCCACAAGATCGTCAGCTACGGCACCAGCAGCTACGGCTACGACATCCGCTGCGCGCCCGAGTTCAAGGTCTTCACCAACATCCACAGCACCGTGGTGGACCCGAAGAACTTCGACGAGAAGAGCTTCGTCGACATCGAGGCCCCCGTGTGCATCATCCCACCCAACAGTTTCGCGCTGGCGCGCACGGTGGAGTACTTCCGCATACCGCGCAACGTGCTGACCATCTGTCTGGGCAAGAGCACGTATGCGCGCTGCGGGATCATCGTCAACGTCACCCCCTTCGAGCCCGAGTGGGAGGGCTACGTGACGCTGGAGTTCAGCAACACCACGCCGCTGCCGGCCAAGATCTACGCGGGCGAAGGCTGTGCGCAGGTGCTCTTCTTCGAGAGCGACGAGGTCTGCGAGACCAGCTACAAGGACCGCGGCGGCAAGTACCAGGGGCAGCGCGGGGTGACGCTGCCCAAGACCTGAGGCCCGAAGCACACCGACCGGAGAACCGGCCGGTTTCCGCCGTCGATTCGGGCTTCAGACCAGTGCCGGCGCGCAGAGACTCTGCCTCCAGGGCCGGTCATCCTGCCGGCAGCCGAGGTGCCCGATGCAAGCCCACGCCCTTCCCGATTCGTCGCTGTTCGCCGCCTTCGAGCGCCCGCCCACTGTCCCGGCGCACTGACGGGGTGGCGGTTGCGCCGGCCTGCCGCACGGCGCCTTTGTGGCCTAATCACGGGTTTTGTCCGCCACTCACCGGAGCAAGATCGCCATGGGCAACAAGATCGTCACCGAGGCCGACCGCAAGGCCACCCCGCGCCCCGTGGCGCCCAAGGGCGTCACCGTCACCACCATCCGTGGTCAGCGCGTGAGCCTGGAGCGCGGCTCGCACACGCGCAGCAAGAAGAACACCGGCAAGCGCGCCAAGAGCGGGGGCTGAACGAGCCCCCAAGCTCGCTGCCGCTCCACGCGCGGCCAGAGGCCGCGCCGTTCCGCCCGTCCAAGCCGGCGCAGGCCGGCTTGGAGCCACGGGCGTCACCCACCCGGGGGGGCCGCCCCGCAGCGGCCCGGCGGAGCCGGATCCGTGCGGGGGAGCTTGGCCAAGACCCGCTGAGGGCCGCCATGCTGCGCATCACCGAACTCCGCCTGCCGCTCGACCACCCCGAGCCCGCGCTGCGCGAGGCAGTGCAGGCGCGGCTGAAGCTGCCCGGTGCAGCCGTCGCCGACATCCACGTTTTCCGCCGCGGCTACGACGCGCGGCGCAAGTCCGACATCCAGCTCGTCTACACGCTCGACGTTGCGCTCGCGCCGGATGTCGACGAGGTGGCGCTGCTGGCGCACGCCGCTGGCGACCCCCACCTGCGTCCCGCGCCCGACACCACCTACCGCTTCGTCGGCCACGCCGCGCCGGGCTCGCGCGCCGGCCGCAGCCGGCCCGTGGTCGTGGGCTTCGGCCCTTGCGGCCTGTTCGCGGCCCTGATCCTGGCCCAGATGGGCCTGGAGCCGCTGGTGCTGGAGCGCGGCAAGGACGTGCGCCGCCGCACGCAGGACACCTGGGGCCTGTGGCGCCGCAGCGTGCTCGATCCCACGAGCAACGTGCAGTTCGGCGAGGGCGGCGCCGGCACCTTCAGCGACGGCAAGCTCTGGAGCCAGATCTCCGACCCGCGCCACCTCACGCGCAAGGTGCTCACCGAGTTCGTCAAGGCCGGGGCGCCGGAGGAGATCCTCGTCGTCAGCAAGCCGCACATCGGCACCTTCCGGCTGGTCAGCATGATCGAGAAGATGCGGGCCGAGATCGAGCGCCTGGGCGGCACCATCCGCTTCGAACAGCAGGTGACCGACCTGCACATCGAGGCCGGCGCGCTGCGTGGCCTCACGCTCGCCAGCGGCGAGCAGATCGACTGCGGGCACCTCGTGCTGGCGCTCGGCCACAGCGCGCGCGACACCTTCGCGATGCTGCAGCGTCGCGGCGTGTTCCTCGAGGCCAAGCCGTTCTCGGTGGGCTTCCGCATCGAGCACCCGCAGGGCGTGATTGACCGCGCGCGCTTCGGCCCCCGCGCCGGCCACCCGCTCCTGGGCGCGGCCGACTACAAGCTCGTGCACCACGCGAAGAACGGCCGCAGCGTTTACAGCTTCTGCATGTGTCCGGGCGGTACCGTCGTGGCAGCGACCTCCGAGCCCGGGCGCGTCGTCACCAACGGCATGAGCCAGTACAGCCGTGCCGAGCGCAACGCCAACGCCGGCATCGTGGTGGGCATCAACCCCGAGGACTACCGCCAGACGCCCGGCAGCGGCCCGGTCGATCCGCTCGACGGGGTGGCCTTCCAGCGCATCTGGGAGAGCCGCGCCTTCGAGTTGGGTGAGGGCGGCTACAAGGCCCCGGGGCAACTGGTGGGCGACTTCATCAAGCGCCAGCGCTCGCGCGTCCTGGGTGAGGTCGAGCCCTCGTACAGGCCGGGCGTCACCCTCACCGACCTGGCAGACCCCGCGCAACCCAGTCTGCCGGGCTATGTGCTCGATGCCATCCGCGAGGCGCTGCCGGCCTTCGAGCGCCAGATCGCCGGCTTCTCACGGCCCGATGCCGTGCTCACCGGCGTCGAGACGCGCACCTCGTCGCCGCTGCGCATCCGCCGCGGGCCGGACTGCCAGAGCGTCAACGTGCGCGGCCTGTATCCGGCCGGCGAGGGTGCAGGCTACGCGGGCGGCATCATGTCTGCCGGTGTCGACGGCATCGAAGTGGCCGAGGCGCTGGGCCGGGTGCTGCTGGGCGAAGCCGCCGCCATGGCCGCCCGGGCTTGATGGCCGTCAAGGCGCGGGCCCCGGCCGCGCCGCCCAATGCCGGCATCGCCCAGCACACTGAGAGAGTCGGCACGATGCAAGACCAAGGCTACAAGCACCTCACCACGCAGGTCAGCCAGCGGCTGGCCGAACTGCGCGGCAGCACCCCGGGCGTCATGAAGGCCTTCGGCGAGCTGGGCCGCGCGGCCACGGCACCGGGGGCGCTCGACGCCAAGACCAAGGAACTCATCGCGCTCGCGCTCGGCGTGGCGGCGCGCTGCGATCCCTGCATCGGCTTCCACACCCAGGCCCTGGCGAAGCTGGGCGCGACGCGGCAGGAGGTCGACGAGACGCTGGGGGTGGCCACCTACATGGGCGGCGGCCCGTCGCTGATGTACGCCGCCAGCGCGGTGGCGGCCTTCGACGAGGCCGTCGCGGCGCGGGCCTCAGCGGCTGCCTGAGGCTGGCGGCCTGACCATGGGCCAGCCGCGTCGTGCCCACTCGCTCATTCCCCCGTGCACGTAGCGCACGTGGCCGTAGCCGTGGCGGCGCAGCGCCTTCAGCGTGCGGCCGCTGCGGTTCTGCGTGTTGCAGATCAGCAGCACCGGCCTCGCCGGGTCGGTGGGCAGTTCGTCGATGCGGCGCTGCAGCTGGCTCATGGGCAGCAGCAGGGCCCCGGCTGCCACGCCGGTGGCGTGCTCGTCGCTCTCGCGGATGTCCACGAGCAGCGCCTGCCCGCTCTCGTGCAGCCGCCGTGCCTCGTCGAGCGTGGCCACGTCGGCCGACGACGCGGGCTCGGAGCAGGCCACTTGAGGGGAGACCCCGGCCGCGAGCAGCAACAACGCAGCGCGGCGGAGCCGCGACGGCGCGTGCTTCGACGCATCGGAAGGCTTCATGGAATATCAGTCTATATTGATATGAGGATCCCATCGCGTCCGGGCGCCCTCGGAGCGACCACGCTTCCATGACGCCGGCCCCTTTCGACGTCCGTCTGGCCCGTGGGCTGGGCTTGCTGCTGGTGGCCTGCCAGTTCGGCCTGATGGCGATGCTGGTGGTGATGGGCGCCCTGGGTCTGAAGCCGTGGCCGTCACGGCCCGTGCTGGCCCTGGCCGCCGTGCTGGCGGCGGCCGGTGCGGCGCTGGGCCTGGCCGCGATGGCGGCCAACCGGCCGGGCAACTTCAACATCCATCCGGCGCCGCGCGAGGGCGCTCACCTGGTGGTGCACGGCCCCTACCGCCGGATCCGCCACCCCATGTACGCCGCGGTGCTGTTGATGACGGCCGCGGCGGCCGTGCTGGCGGCCAGCGTGCCGGCCGCTGCCGCCTGGGCCGCCTTGCTGGCCGTGCTGCTGGCGAAGTCGGGGCTGGAGGAGCGCTGGCTCGCCGCCCACCACGCCGGCTATGCGGCCTACTGCCGGCGCACGCACCGACTGTTGCCAGGGCTGTACCAGTGCCACGCGGCCACAATGCGAGGTTTTCGCCCCGGCGAACCGCATGTCCCCGGCCTGGCCCTTCATCACCGACCCCTTCTTCTACGCGCTGGCCGTGCCGGCCGTGCTGATCACGGGGCTGTCCAAGAGCGGCTTCGCCAGCGGCTTCGGGGCGCTGGCCACGCCCCTGCTGGCGCTGGCCGTGCCGGCGCCGCAGGCGGCGGCGGTGATGCTGCCGCTGCTCATCGCCATGGATGCCACTGGCGTGCAGCAAATGTGGCGACACCGCGACCGCGCGCTGGTGCGGCGGCTCGTGCCCTGGGGCGTGGTGGGCATCGTCATCGGCACGCTGCTGTTCGGCGTGCTGAGCGACCGGGCCGTGGCCGGCGTGCTGGGCGCGCTGACGCTGCTGTTCCTGGCGCAGCGGCTGCTGTTCCCGATCCGTCGCGACGGCCGGCCGCCGCCGGCCTGGGCGGCGCCGCTGTGCAGCGCGACCTCGGGCTTCACCAGCTTCGTGGCGCACGCAGGCGGGCCGCCGCTCATGGCCTACGTGCTGCCGCTGAAGCTGGCACCGATGGTGGCCAGTGCCACCATGGCCGCCTACTTCACGGCCATCAACCTGGTGAAGCTGGTGCCCTACGCGGCGCTGGGCCTGATGGACCTGCGCAACCTGGCGACCTCGCTGCTGCTGCTGCCGCTGGCGCCGGTGGGCGTCTGGCTGGGCGTGCGCCTGGTCGAGCGCACCGATCCGACGTGGTTCTACCGCCTGGCCTACCTGGGCGTGGCGGTGGTGGGCGTCAAGCTGCTGTGGGACGGCCTCGGCGGCTGAGCGCCCTTAGCATCGGCGCCATGGACGCCACCGACGACAGCTTCACCCAGGTCATCCTCGAGACGGGCCCCGATGGCCGCGCGCGCTTCGTCGAGCGAACCGTGCCGCTCGCCGAGGGCACGCCGATGTCGCGCCTGAGCGCGCTCATGCCCAGCGGCGGCCTGCAGCTGCGGCGCAGCCCGGCGGGCTTTTCCAGCAGCATGCACTGCACCACGCACCCGCAGTGGCTGTTCGTGCTGGAGGGCCGCATGGAGATCGGCTTGCCCGACGGCAGCGTGCGCGTGTTCGGCCCCGGCCAGCACTTCTACTCGGCCGACACGCTGCCCGAGGGCGCGACCTTCGACCCCGCGGTGCACGGCCACCGCAGCCGCGCGCTCGATGGGCAGCCGCTGGTGACGGCCTTCGTGCGCGGCTAGCCAATACGGCCCAGCAGCAGGTACTCCATGAGCGCTTTCTGCACGTGCATGCGGTTCTCGGCCTCGTCCCAGACCACGCTCTGAGGGCCGTCGATCACCTCGGCGGTGACCTCCTCGCCGCGGTGCGCCGGCAGGCAGTGCATGAACAGCGCGTCGGGCTGCGCCAGGGCCATCATCTCCTCGTCCACGCACCAGTCGACGAAGGCCTTGCGGCGCTCCTCGTTTTCGGCCTCGTAGCCCATGCTCGTCCACACGTCGGTGGTGACGAGATGCGCGCCCTCGCAGGCCTGCATCGGGTGGTTGAAGGCCTTGAAGCAGCCGGTGTCGCGGATGCCGGCCACGGCGGGGTCGACCTCGTAGCCGCTGGGCGTGCTCACGTGCACCGTGAAGCCCAGGATCTCGGCCGCCTGCAGCCAGGTGTTGGCCATGTTGTTGCCGTCGCCCACCCAGGCCACCACCTTGCCGGCGATCGAGCCGCGGTGCTCGATGTAGGTGAAGATGTCGGCCAGGATCTGGCAGGGGTGGTACTCGTTGGTGAGCCCGTTGATCACCGGCACGCGCGAGTGCGCCGCGAAGCGCTCGATCTTGCTCTGCTCGTAGGTGCGGATCATCACCAGGTCGACCATGCGGCTGATGACGCGCGCGCTGTCTTCCACCGGCTCGGCGCGGCCGAGCTGGCTGTCGCCGGTGGTCAGGTGCACCACCGAGCCGCCCATCTGGTACATGCCGGCCTCGAAGCTCACGCGCGTGCGCGTGCTGGCCTTCTCGAAGATCATGGCCAGCGTGCGGTCCAGCAGCGGCGTGTAGCGCTCGTAGTTCTTGAAGCGCGTCTTGATGATGCGCACGCGCTCCAGCAGGTAGCTGTACTCCTCGGCGCGGAAGTCCTTGAACTGCAGGTAGTGGCGGATCAGCGAGTGGCCGGGCTTCATCGGCGCCGTCACCCGTGGGCCAGGAACTCGCGCACCAGCGGCACGAGGAGGGCCGCCACCTGGCGCGCCTCGTCGGCCGTCATGATGAGCGGCGGCACGAGGCGGATCACGCTGTCGGCGGTGACGCTGATCAGCAGCCCGGCCTCGGCCGCGCGGCCGAGCAGCACGCCGCAGGGTCGGTCGAGCTCCAGGCCGATCATCAGGCCGGCGCCGCGCAGGTCCTTCACCGTGCCGGCGGCGATCTCGGCGGCCAGGCCATCGCGCAGGGCGCCCGTGAGCACCGCGCCCACGGCGGCGGCGTTGGCCAGGATGCCGTCCTCTTCCATGATGCGCAGCGTTTCCACGCCCGCGCGCATGGCCAGCGGGTTGCCGCCGAAGGTGGTGCCGTGGTTGCCCGGGCCCAGCACGTTGAGTGCCCTGGGGCCGACGACGATGGCGCCCACCGGCACGCCCGAGCCCAGGCCCTTGGCCAGCGGCATCACGTCGGGCTGGATACCGGCCCACTGGTGCGCGAACCACTTGCCCGCGCGGCCGATGCCGCACTGCACCTCGTCGAGCATCAGCAGCCAGCCACGTTCGTCGCAAATGCGGCGCAGGCCCCGCAGGTACTCGGCGCGCGCCGGGTTGATGCCGCCTTCGCCCTGGATCGTCTCCAGGAACACGGCGACCACGTTGGGGTTGGTGGCGGCCACGTGCTCGACGGTGGCCAGGTCGTTCAGCGGCACGCGCACGAAGCCTTCCACCAGCGGTTCGAAGCCCTTCTGCACCTTCGGGTTGCCGGTGGCCGACAGCGTGGCGATGCTGCGGCCGTGGAAGGCGCGCTCGTAGACGATGATCTCGGGACGCGCGATGCCCTTGTCATGGCCGTACTTGCGCGCGATCTTCAGCGCGCCCTCGTTGGCCTCCAGGCCCGAGTTGCAGAAGAAGGCCGCGCTCAGGCCCGAGAGCTCGCAGAGCTTGGCGGCGAGTTGCTCCTGCAGCGGGATCTGGTAGTAGTTGCAGCAGTGGATGAGCCGTGCGACCTGGTCCTGCAGCGCTGGCACCAGCTTGGGGTGGGCGTGGCCCAGCGTGTTGACGGCAATGCCGCCGAGGGCGTCGAGGTAGCGCTTGCCCTCGGTGTCCCAGACCCAGCAGCCTCGGCCGTGCGACAGGGCCATCGGCAGGCGCCCGTAGGTGTTCATCACATGCGGCATGGGCCGGGTGACCGCGGGCTCGGGGGCGTTCATCGCGTGGCGCTCCTGGGTGAATGAACGCGCCATTCTAGGTGGCGGCCCGTCCGTCCGAGGCGCACCGCGCTGCCGATGTTGCATCGCAGCAGGCAAGGCACAATGCGGGCCTGCAGCCGGCAGCCCCGACGGCCTGCGCGGTTCGCGATGACTTTCCAGAAGCCCCGTCAGTTCCACATCCACGGCCTCACACTCGAAGGACGCACCTTCCGCCCCAGCGACTGGGCGGAGCGGCTGGCCGGCGCAATGAGCTGCTTCCGACCCGGCGGCGGTGGCGGCATCGCGGCCTACATCGGCTACTCGCCCTACTGCGTGCCGCAGGTGGTGGACGGCGTGAAGTGCGTGCTGGTGAACGAGGCGCTGCGCGAGATCGAACCCATGGCCTGGGAGTTCGTCATGAACTTCGCCCGCGACAACCACCTGCGCGTCACCGAGCTCACGCCGACCTGAGCGACGTGCAGACAGCAAAAAGGGCCCTCGAAGGGCCCTTTTTGCTGGGGGCTGTTGGCTCAGGCTGCCAACGCGAGCGCCTTGACCTTGGCGGCCAGGCGGCTCTTCAGCCGAGCAGCCTTGTTCTTGTGGAACACGCCCTTGTCGGCCACCGAGTCGATCACACTCTGCGCCAGCTTGAAGCTGTCGCCGGCCTTGGCCTTGTCGCCCCCCAGCACAGCTTTCTGCACGTTCTTGACCACCGTGCGGAAGTGCGAACGCAGCGAGGTGTTGGCGGCGTTGATCTTGACATCCTGGCGCACGCGCTTGCGGCCCGAGGCGATGCGGACGGTCTTCTTCTTGGCTTTGGACGAGGTGGCCATGAACGCTGTTTGGATTGACGGAGTGGGCGGTGGGATAAGCCTGTCGAGTGTAGCACGGCCCCAGGGCGGCGTCCAGGACGCCGGGCGGGCCTGTCTATACTGCGCCGTTTGACTTCTTCATCCTGGTGAACCTCCTCCGGGCCGCCTCCACCGTCTCGCTGCTGACCCTGCTGTCGCGGGTGTCGGGCCTCGTGCGGGAGCAGCTGATGGCCGCCACCTTTGGCGCGGGCGCCGTGACGGACGCGTTCAACGTCGCGTTTCGCATTCCCAATCTGTTCCGGCGCTTGTTTGCAGAGGGCGCCTTTTCGCAGGCCTTCGTGCCCATCCTGGCGGCCACGCGCGAGCGCGACGGCGACTCAGCCACCCGCGCGCTGCTCGACGCCGTGGCGACGGTGCTGGCCTGGGCGCTGCTGGCCACTTGCGCGCTGGGCGTGATCGGCGCGCCCGTGTTGGTGTGGTTGATGGGCTCCGGCCTGGAACGCTTCGACACGGCCGTGGTGCTGACACGCTGGATGTTCCCGTACATCGGCTTCATGTCGCTGGTGGCGCTGGCCGCGGGCGTGCTGAACACCTGGAAGCGCTTCGCCGTGCCTGCGGCCACGCCGGTGCTGCTGAACCTCAGCATGATCGGCGCCGCCTGGTGGGGCGCGCCCTGGTTCGAGAGGCAGGGCATCGAGCCCATCTATGCGCTGGCCGCAGGCGTCATGCTCGGCGGCGTGCTGCAGCTCGGCGCCATGCTGTGGGCGCTGACGCGCCTGGGCATGCTGCCGCGCGTGGCGGGCGCGCCCTCGGGCATGGCGGTGGCCTGTCGCCATCCCGGCGTGCGCCAGGTGCTGCGCCAGATGGCACCGGCGCTGCTGGGCGTGTCCGTGGCGCAGATTTCGCTCCTCATCAACACACAAATCGCGACGCACGTGGCCGTGGGCGCCGTCTCCTGGCTGACCTATGCCGATCGGCTGATGGAGTTCCCGACAGGGCTTCTCGGTGTGGCCCTGGGTGTTGTGCTGTTGCCGCAGCTGACCGCGGCGCAGGCGCGCGACGACCGCATCGCCTTCTCGGCCATGCTCGATTGGGGCCTGCGCCTGGTGCTGTTGTTGACTGTGCCCTGCGCGCTGGCGCTCCTTCTGTTTCCGCAAGCGCTGGTGGCGGTGCTCTACCACTACGGCCGTTTCGACGCCGACGACGTGCAGATGACGGTGCTGGCGCTGCAGGGCTACGGCGTGGGCCTGCTGGGCATCGTGGCCATCAAGGTGCTGGCGCCCGCGTTCTACGCGCGGCAGGACATCCGCACACCCGTCAAGATCGCCATCGGCGTGCTGATCGCCACCCAGCTGTTGAACCTGGTGCTGGTGCCCTGGCTGGGCCATGCCGGGCTGGCGCTGTCCATCGGCCTGGGCGCCTGGATCAACGCGGCGCTGCTGCTGGCCGGACTGCTGCGGCGCGGTGCTTTCCAGCCCCAGCCGGGCTGGGGCCGCTTCGCGCTCCAGGTGCTGGTGGCCAACGTCGCGCTGGGTGGCGCGCTGGCCTGGGCCGCGGGCGCGGTGGATTGGATCGGCCTGCAGGCGCAGTGGGCTCAGCGCGCTGGTGCCGTGGCGGCGGTGCTGGGTGGCGTGACGCTGTTGTACGGTGCGGTGCTGCTGCTGCTGGGACTGCGCCTGCGCGACTTCCTGCGCCGGGCCTGACCTACACTGGCCCGGCGTCCATTCGTCCCATGCAGCTGCCCCTCGCCCACGACGTCACGCCGCTGGCGTACTTCGCCTCACTGGTGGCCAGCGACGAGGGCTTTCCGCTGCTGGAGGCGGCCGTGTCGCTGGCCCAGGATGACGATCCGGGCCTCGACGTGCAGGGCGTGTTGGCCGAGGTCGACAGCCTGGCGCAGCGCCTGAAGTCCCGGCTGCCGGCCGACGCCGCGCCGCTGCAGCGGCTGCGGCTGCTCAACCGCTGCTTCTTCGACGAGCTGGGCTTCGGCGGCAACGTCAACGATTACCACGACCGCCGCAACAGCCTGATCCCCGCCGTGCTGGCCACACGCCGCGGCATTCCCATATCGCTGGCGGTGCTGTACCAGGAGATCGGCGCGCAGGCCGGACTCACGGTGCGCGGCATCTCTTTCCCTGGGCACTTCCTCGTCAAGGTCTCGCTGCAGCCCGGCGAGGTCATCGTCGATCCCTTCAGCGGCCAATCGCTCTCACGCGACGAACTCGAGCAGCGTCTGGCGCCGTTCCGCCGCCGGCTGGGCGACCGCGAGATGCCGCTGGGGCTGTTTCTCGTCGCTGCGGCTCCGCGCGACATTGTCGCGCGCATGCTTCGCAACCTGAAGGAAATCCACCGCGCCCACGCCGACTGGCGGCGGCTCGAGCGCGTGCTGGCTCGCCTCGTGATCCTGCTGCCCGAGGATTGGGCCGAGCGTCGCGATCATGCGCTGGTGCTGGCCGAGCTCGGCGCCCGCCGCGAGGCTGCGGCGGCGCTGTCCATCTATCTCCAACACTGCCCCGACGCCGACGACGCGGCCGTGCTGGCGCGCCACCTGGCCGCCTGGCAGTCGGCGTCCTGATGTCCTCATGAAGCAGATTCCCCTGGCCATCGGGCCCACGTCGCGGCCCTCGTTCGACAACTTTGTGCCTGGCGCCAACGCCGCGGCCGTGCAGCACCTGGCGACGCTGTCGTGGCCTGCGGCCCCGGTCTACCTCTGGGGCCCAGCGGCCAGCGGCAAGACGCACCTGATGCATGCCCTTGCCGCACGCTGCCAGGCCGCGGGGCAGACAGCGGCTTGGTTCGACGCTGCCGACCCCGGGCCCTGGGCGCTGCAGCCGCAATGGGCGCTGGTGGTGGTGGACCGTTGCGAGCAGCTGGAGCCGGCTGCGCAGCACGCCGCATTCGCGCTGTTTGAGGCCGCCTCGGCCCAAGGCGTGCAATGGCTGGCCGCAGGTCGTCTGCCCCCGGTGGACCTTGCGCTGCGCGACGACCTGCGCACGCGCTTGGGCTGGGGTCATGTGTTCGCGTTGCAGCCGCTGCCCGATGGCGAGACCCGCTCCGCACTCCGGCGCGAGGCCGACCACCGCGGCATCTTCCTGCCCGACGACGTCATGGACTATCTGCTGGCGCGATTTCCGCGCGACCTCGGCCACCTGATGGGGGCGCTGGACCGGCTGGACGGGTTCGGCCTTGCCACGGGCCGGCGTGTCACCTTGCCGCTGGTGCGGCAGATGGTGGCAGAAGAGGGCGTGCCGGAGGCCGGGGCATGACGACACCCGCACTCGCGCTGTTCGACCTGGACGGCACGCTGCTGCCGCGCGACAGCGACCACGCCTTCGGCGAGTACCTTGTGCAGCGCGGCTGGGTATCGGACGACACCTTCCGACGCGCCAACGATCGCTTCTACGCCGACTACCTCGAGGGCCGGCTCGACATGGCGGCTTACGTCGACTTCGCCACGTCGGCATGGCGCGCGCGACCCATGGCAGAACAGCAGCGTGTGCTCGACGACTTCGTCCACGACGTGGTCGAGCCGATGCTCCATCCCGCAGCGCTCGATCTCGTCAACCGCCACCGCGACGCGGGCGAACGCCTGGCGCTGGTGACGGCCACCAACGAATTCGTCACGCGGCCGATCGCTGCCCTGTTCGGCATCGACACACTGATCGCCACCGAGCTGGAACGTGACCTTGACGGCCGCGTGACCGGCCGCGTCGCGGGCACGTGCTCGTACCGCGAGGGCAAGATCGTGCGCGTGAAGGCCTGGCTCGCAGACCTCGGCACCACGCTGGCCGCCGCGCCACGCTGCACGTTCTACAGCGACTCCACGAACGACCTGCCGCTTCTGGAGGCCGTGAGCCACCCGGTGGCCACCAACCCGGGCGCCGGCCTGCTGCGCATTGCGGCCGAGCGCGGCTGGCCCGTCATCCATCTGTTCACATGATCAAGAAACTCATACAGCGACTGTTCGGCCAGGGCGACGCGTCTTCGTCGGCGCCTGGGGTGGTGCCGGCTGCGACCGCGATTCCCCTGGGCGCGCGCAAGGAGATCGCGGCCGACGAGCATCGCATCGACTCCAAGCTGCTCGACGCCAACGCCGTGCGCGTGGTGCGCACGCTGAAGGACGCCGGCTACGAGGCCTACATCGTGGGCGGCGCGGTGCGCGACCTGCTCGTAGGCCTTCGCCCCAAGGACTTCGACGTGGCCACCGACGCCACACCCGAGCAGGTGAAGGCGCTGTTTCGCCGAGCCTTCATCATCGGCCGCCGCTTCCGGCTGGTGCACGTGGTCTTCGGCCGCGGCCGCGAGCACGACACCATCGAGGTGAGCACCTTCCGCGCCTACAGGGACGCCACTGCGGCCGAGCAGGTAGCGGGCAACGAGAAGACCGCCAAGACGCAGATCGCCGACAAGCAGCATGTCGTCGACGCCGAGGGCCGCGTGCTGCGCGACAACGTCTGGGGGCCGCAGATCGAGGACGCGGCGCGCCGCGATTTCACGATCAACGCCATGTACTTCGACCCGGTGACGCAGACCGTGGTCGACTATCACGGCGGCCTGGCCGACGCCCGCGGTCGCGTGCTGCGCATGATCGGCGACCCCGCCATGCGCTACCGCGAGGACCCGGTGCGCATCCTGCGCGTGGTGCGTTTCGCGGCCAAGCTGGGCTTCGGCCTGGACACGGCCACCGAGGCGCCGCTGCGCGGCATGGTGCCGCTGCTGGCCAACGTGCCGCTCTCGCGCCTGTTCGACGAGATGATCAAGCTGCTGCAGACCGGCCACGCGCTGGCCAGCCTGGAGCAGATGAAGCGCTTCGGCCTGGTAGGCGGCAGCACGCCGATCTTTCCGGTGCTGGAGGCGGCGCTGTCGGGCCGCAGCACGGCGCGCGAGACCTTCGTGCGGCTGGCGCTCGAAGACACCGACCGGCGCGTGGCCGAGGGGCGGGCGGTGGTGCCGAGCTTCCTGCTGGCCTGCCTGCTGTGGCACGACGTGCAGGACCGATGGACGGCTCTCAGGGCCCAGGGTGAGGCCCCGTCTCCGGCCTTGCAGCAGGCGGTGGACGCGGTGTTCGATGCCCGCGTCGGCGATATCTCCGGCCGCGGCAAGCTGGCGGCCGACATGCGCGAGATCTGGCTGATGCAGCCGCGCTTCGATCGCCGCACGCCCAGCGGTGCCGCGGGCCTGGTGGCGCAGCCGCGTTTCCGGGCCGGCTACGACTTCCTGCGCCTGCGCGCCGACGCGCGCGAGGCCAGCAGCGAACTCGCCGACTGGTGGGAGGACTTCCACCTCGGCAACGACGACGAGCGGGAGGCGCTGCTGGCCGATGTGAAGGGCGCGAGCGGCGCGGCGCGCGGGCGCCGTGTGCCGGTGGCACCCCTGCCCACCGTTGGGGGCGCGGGCACCGATGACGAGGCCGACGAAGACGCCCCTGAACACGGTGCCGGCGGGGGTGCTGAAGGCGACGCCGGGGCCCCCCGCAAGCGTCGCCGCCGCCGCCGCCGTGGCCCGCGGCCCGATGGCGGCGGCGGCGCCGGAGGCCCGCCGGCAGCGGGATGAACCCGGAACGGGTGTTCGTCGGCCTCGGCGCCAACCTCGGCGACGCCGCCGCCACCGTGCGGCAGGCCTTCGACGAGATGGCCGCGCTGCCGGGCACGCAGCTGGTGGCGTGCTCGTCGCTGTACCGCACCGCGCCGGTCGATGCCCGTGGCCCGGACTTCATCAACGCCGTGGCCGAACTGAGCACCGTGCTCGAGCCCGCGGCGCTGCTGCAGGCGCTTCAGGCCATCGAGGCCCGCCACGACCGCCAGCGCCCCTACCGCAACGCGCCACGCACGCTCGATCTCGACCTGCTGCTCGTCGGCGACCGCGTCATCGACACCCCCAGCCTGAGCGTGCCGCACCCGCGCCTGCACCAGCGCGCTTTCGTGCTCGAGCCCTTGCTCGAACTGGCGCCGGCGCTGTCGCACCCGGCGCTGGGCGGGCTGTCCGCGTGGCGTGCCGGCACGGCGGGGCAGGCCATCGAGCGCCTGGCCCGCGGCCGCGCCGATGCTCAGCCGTAGCGCGTGAGCGCGGGCGCGCCGACGCCCAGTTGCGACTCGAAGAAGCGCTGGCCGCTGTAGGCGATGGTGCCCATCAGGATGCCCCCGCCCAGCAGCATCGCGATGATGGCCCCGATGACCGGTCCCCAGCCGGTGCCGGTGCCTGCGCGGCCTGGGTTGTGGCGTTCGTCCCAGCGTTCGTCGGGTGTCAGCGCCCAGACGATGGCCGTCAGCATGGCGGCCGAGATGCTCAGCCCCAACAGCGGCAGCAGCAGCCACGAGAGCCGGTCGTCCTGGCCCAAGGTGAGGTGACGGTGCAGGCCGACGATGCCCAGCGCGGTGGGCAGCGGCTGCAGCCAGCCCCAGACATCGCCGAAGCCGCGGACGTACAGGCGATGCAGGCCCAGCGTGCCGAAGAGCACCGCCAGCCAGACCGCCAGCGTCTTGCTGCGATACGGTGCGGTGGCGGATGGGGCGGCCTGGAGCGCAGACATGGTGGAGGACGTTGGCAAGAGGGCGGGTCGACGGAGCCGGCGCGCAGTCTATAATGCGCGGTTTCCGACGCTGGCCCCGGCACCACACGCCGCAGGGCGTATCTACGGTGTCGGCCACCGCTGATGGCCTGCCCGGCCGTGTCCACGGGCCCCGGTCATCGCTCCGCAGCAGATTCGAGGTTTCCGATGGTCGTGATCCGACTGGCCCGTGGCGGCGCCAAGAAGCGCCCGTTCTACAACATCGTCGTCGCTGATTCGCGCGAGCGCCGCGACGGCCGCTTCATCGAGCGCGTCGGCTTCTACAACCCGATGGCCGCCGGGGGCGAGCAGCCGTTGCGCGTCGCGATGGACCGCGTGACGCACTGGACGGGCGTGGGTGCGCAGATGTCGCCCACCGTGGCTCGCCTGGTCGGCCAGGCCGCCAAATCCAGCGCCTGACGGGCGTTCCCTTCCCGGCCGTGCACGCTGCCCTGGGCCCTGCCGAGGCGCTGCCGGCCGACGCGGTCGAGGTCGGCCGGGTGCTGGGAGCCTGGGGCGTGAAGGGCGGCCTGAAGGTGCTGCCGTTCGCGGCCGACGCCCAGGCCCTGTTCTCGACCAAGCGCTGGTACCTGGCCCCCGCTGAGCCCCCGCGGCCCGGCGGCTTGGCGCACCCGGTGCTGCTGCGCATCATGCAGGCGCGCGAGCAGGGCGACGGCATCGTCGCCACCGCGCAGGACCTGGACGATCGCAACCTCGCCGAGAGCCTGAAGGGCGCGCGCGTTTTCGTGCCGCGCGCCAGCTTCCCGACGCCCGACGAGGGCGAGTTCTACTGGGTCGACCTCATCGGCATGGCCGTGCTCAACCGCGGGCAGCAGACCCTGGGCACGGTGGTCGGTCTCATCGAGACTGGCCCGCACTGCGTGCTGCGCGTGCAGCCAGCGGCCGACGACGCCGACGAGATCCTCATTCCCTTCGTGGACGCCTATGTCGACGCCGTCGAGCGGACCGAGCACCGCATCCGCGTCGACTGGCAGACCGACTACTGACGCCCCGCCGGCCAAAGCCGCCATGCGTTTCGATCTCGTCACCCTGTTCCCGGAGCTCATCGAGCCGCACCTGGCGCATGGGATCACGCGCCGGGCCTACGAGGGCCCGGTGCAGGTGAAGACCTGGTCGCCACGCGACTTCACCGACGACGCCTACCGCCGCGTCGACGACCGGCCCTATGGCGGCGGCGCGGGCATGGTGATGCTGGTGCAGCCGCTGCTGCGCACGCTGGACGCCATCGCGGCCGACCGCGGCCCCGGCCCGCAGGTGGTGGTTCACTTCACGCCCACCGGCCGCCGCATCGATCAGACGCTGGTGCACGGGCTGGCCAGAGGGCCGGGCGCGGTCCTGCTGTGCGGTCGCTACGAAGGTATCGACCAGCGCCTGATCGACGCCCGTGTGACGCTGGAGCTGAGCCTGGGTGACTTCGTGCTGTCGGGCGGCGAGCTGCCGGCGCTGGCCTTGCTCGACGCCATTGCGCGGCTGCAGCCGGGCGTGCTGGCCGAGCCCTCGCACCAGAGCGACAGCTTTTCGGACGGCTTGCTCGAAGGCCCCCACTACAGCCGTCCCGAGCGGCTGGTGGTGGACGGCGCCGAGCGCGCCGTGCCCGAGGTGCTGCTGTCGGGTCACCACGCCGAGATTGCACGCTGGCGGCGCGAGCAGTCGCTGGCACTGACAGCGCGACGCCGGCCTGGGCTGATCGAGGCTGCGCGCGCCGCCGGGCGGCTGAGCCAGGCCGACGAGCGCTACCTGGCCGGCCTGCCAAGCAGATAGGCTGACCAAGCTATACTTGAAGGCTTTTCGATCCTCTGCCGGGCGACCTCTTCCACCCACCCAGCCCAGAGCAAGATCGCCTTGGAGAACCCTGTGGACCTGATTGCCACCCTAGAGCAGGAAGAGATCGCGCGCCTGAACCGCACGATCCCGGCTTTCGCCCCCGGCGATACCGTCATCGTCAACGTCAATGTGGTCGAAGGCACGCGCAAGCGCGTGCAGGCCTACGAGGGCGTGGTCATCGCCAAGCGCAACCGCGGCCTCAACAGCAGCTTCATCGTGCGCAAGGTGTCCAACGGCGAAGGCGTGGAGCGGACGTTCCAGACCTACAGCCCGCTGATCGCTGGCATTGAGGTCAAGCGCCGCGGTGACGTGCGCCGCGCCAAGCTGTACTACCTGCGCCAGCGCAGCGGCAAGAGCGCCCGCATCAAGGAAAAGCTCGCCTGAGCGAAGCGCAGGCCCGCGGCGCAGCCGCCGTCGACGCGAAGCGGCGACCGATCGATGGCGCGACCCGGCGAAGCCGGCCGCGCCCAAAGCGGTCCGCCGGTAGCCGATGACCCCACCCCCGCGCATCCTCGACCCCCGCCGCGTGCCTGTGGCGGGGGTCGATTCACATCTGCCGCCGGTTCCCGAGGGCCGCTTGGCCCCGCAGGCGATGCGTGATCGCTTCGCGGCCGACGAGCCCTTCGAGCCCGAGCACCCGGGCGACGGCCGGCCCTTCGAGGGCCGCAGCCCCGCGGCAGCGGCCGTGCTGGTGCCGCTGGTCCAGCGCCCCGAGGGCCTCACGGTGCTGCTGACCCGCCGCACCGAACACCTGCGCGACCATGCCGGCCAGATCAGCTTTCCCGGCGGCCGCAGCGAGCCCGATGACGACGGCCCCACCGGCACCGCCCTGCGCGAGGCGCACGAGGAGGTGGGCCTGACACCAGCGCACGTGGACGTGATCGGTGTGCTGCCGGTGTACACCACGGTCACGCGCTTCGTGGTCACGCCCGTGGTGGCCCTGGTAAAGCCCCGGTTCGAGCTCGCGCTCGACCCCTTCGAGGTGGCCGAGGCCTTCGAGGTGCCGCTGGCCTGGCTCATGAACCCGGCACACCACCGCCGCCACCGCGTCGAGCTCGAGGGCGGCCAGAGGCAGTTCCTGTCCATGCCCTGGCAGGGCACGGACGTCGACGGCCGGCCGCGCGAGTACTTCATCTGGGGCGCGACGGCGGCGATGCTGCGCAACCTCTACCGCTTCTTGGCGCGCTGACCCGCTTGCCGGCCCCGGCGGTCGGAAGTGTGGGCGACAGCCTCTGACCATGCGGCGGTGCATGCGCCTCGTCGATCGGTTGCGCGGCCGCGTCGGCTTGATCAGCATCCCCGGCCAAGGTGCTGCCCTGCAGGCGGCGGCTTCTATCATCGCGGCTCAAATGAGCTTCTTCGCTGTCCTGTTCGCACTGCTGATCGAGCAGCTCAAGCCGCTGCCGCGTGACAACGCCGTGCACGGTGCCACGGAGCAGTGGGTGCGCTGGACCGGCCGCAACTTCGACGCCGGGGAGCGCCACCACGCGGCGGTGGTGTGGGGCGTGTCGGTGGGCGTGCCCGGCGTTTTGGTCACCACGCTGTACCTCTTCATCGCCCACCACAGCCTGCTGCTGGCGCTGGCCTTCGACGTGCTGGTGCTCTACCTCACCTTGGGATTCCGCCAGTTCAGCCACTTCTTCACCGACATCCGGGATGCACTCGACCGCGGCGACGAGACCGCTGCGCGAGCCCTGCTTGCCGAGTGGCGCCACCTCGACGCCAGTGAGCTGCCGCGCACCGAGCTGCTGCGCCACGTGATCGAGCACGCACTGCTGGCGGCGCACCGGCACGTGTTCGGCGTGTTCTTCTGGTTCGTCTTGCTGTCGGCGCTGGGCCTGGGCCCGCTGGGCGCGGTGCTCTACCGCATGGCCGAGTTCTCGTCGCGCTATTGGAACTACCGAAGCCGCAACCTGGATGCGCCGTCCAACGAGCGGCTGGCTGCGCTGTCGCAGCGGTTGTTCACGCTGGTCGACCACGTACCGGCGCGCCTGACGGCGGCCGGCTTCGCGATCGTGGGCAACTTCGAGGAGTCCGTGGCCGCCTGGCGACGCGACGCCCGCCTCTGGCAACACGCCAATGAAGGCGCGATCCTGGCTGCCGCGGCCGGTGCGGTGGGCCTGCAGCTGGGGGGGGCGGCCGCCCCAGGCGTGACGCCGGACCGCAGCAAGACCTTCAGCGCCGGCGGCGAGGCCGGCATCGCCGACTCTCAGGGGTCGACCGACGGCCAGCCGGTGCAGATGGCGCACCTGCAAAGCGTGGTGGGCCTGGTTTGGCGCTCGGTCTTGCTGTGGATGGTGCTGGTGCTGCTGCTGACCTTCGCCAATCTCGTCGGCTAGTAGCGCGGCGGTGCCGAGAGTTCCTCGTGCAGCGCCTCGTACAGGCGCATGCGGTTGTTGCCGATGGCGCCGCCTGCGGCCGCCGCGCGCACGCCACACCCCGGTTCATGGCGATGGCTGCAGTTGGCAAAGCGGCACAGCCCAAGGTGAGCCGCCAGATCGGGCATCAGGCCGGCCAGCTCGGATGGAGCCACCTGGCGGAGTCCGAACTCCTGAAAGCCGGGCGAATCGATCACCGCGCCACGGCGTTGTGCGTCGAGCCAGTACCAGGTCGTCGTCGTCGTGGTGTGACGCCCAGTCTGCAAGGCGCGCGAGATCTCGCCGACCTGGGCCGCCGCCTCGGGCACGAAGCGGTTGATCAAGGTGCTCTTGCCCATGCCGCTGGGTCCCAGCACCAGCGTCGTGCGGCCAGCCAGCCACGGCGCCAGCACGGCGCGCGCGCCCTCGGCGTCGGTCTTGAGCGTGAACTCCAGCAGCGGGGTGCCCATCGCGCGGTAGGGTGCCAGCCGCTCGCGCGCGGCCTCGACGCCGGGCAGGTCGGTCTTGTTCAGGCCGATGGCGGCCGGAATGCCGGCTGCCGCGGCGGCGATCAGTGAGCGTGCCAGCTGCATCTCGCCGAAGGGCGGCTCCACCGCCACCAGCACCAGGAGCTGGTCGATGTTGGCCGCGAAGCTCTTGCTGCGCCAGTCGTCCTGGCGGAACAGGAGGTTACGACGCGTCTCTGTGTGCTCGACAACGCCGCCGTCGCCGCTGGGCATCCAGCGCACGCGGTCGCCGACCACCAGCTCGTTCTTCTTGCCGCGCGGCACGCAGTGCACGCGTGCCCCAGCGGGGGTTTCTATGACGACGTGGCGGCCGTGGGCGGCCACCACCAGGCCGAAATCCAGTGCCGTGGCTGAACCCATTCAGCCCAGCAGCGCGTCGAGCTTGGCCGCGCAGATGAAGTCGTTCACCGAGATACCGCCCACCGAGTGCGTGTTGAAGCGGACCGTGCAGCGGTTGTAAGACACCAGCAGATCGGGGTGGTGATCCTCGGTGTGCGCGATCCAGGCCACGGCGTTCACGAAGGCCATCGTCCGGTGGTAGTCGGCGAAGTCGTAGCGCTTCTGGATTGCGCCGTCCACCAGGCTCCAGCCGGGCGCCAGCGCCAGGTGGGCGTCGATGTCGGCGGGGGTCATGGCCGGGTGTCCTTCGAGGGGCTGGCAGTGTCGGGCGGAGATTGAATTCATGCCGTGTTCCTTCACGCCGTTGCGGCGGGCGTCGGGAGCGCAGCCAGCCGCTCGCTGGCAGGCGGGTGCGAGTAGTGGAAGCGCACGTACAGCGGGTCGGGCGTCAGGGTGCTGGCGTTGTCGGCGTGCAGTTTCAGCAGCGCACTGGCGAGGTCGCGGCCCTCTGCCTGCCGGCATGCATAGGCGTCGGCCTGAAGCTCGTGGCGGCGGGAAAACTGCGCCTTCAGCGGCGAGATCAACAAGCCGAAGCTGGGCAGTACCCACGCGAACAACAGCAGCGCCAGCGCGTCGTTTGGCGCCGAGAGATTGGGAGTCACCCCGAGCCCGGTGTAGAAGCCACTCTGCCCGGCCAGCCAGCCCAGCAAGGCCAGCGCGGCCAGACTGCAGGCGAACAGCCCCGCCATCGCCTGGGGCACGTGGCGCAGCTTGAAGTGGCCGAGCTCGTGGGCGAGCACGGCCTCCACTTCGCCGGGCGTGAGCTTGTCCAGCAGCGTGTCGTAGAACACCACCCGCTTGGCCGCGCCCAGGCCTGTGAAGTAGGCGTTGCCGTGCCCCGACCGTCGGCTGCCGTCCATCACGAACAGGCCCTTGGCCGCGAAGCCGCAGCGCCGCATCAGCGCCTGCACCCGCTCTGCGAGTGCGGCGTCGGACAGCGGCTGGAAGGTGTTGAACATCGGAGCGATGACGGTGGGGTACATCACCAGCATCAGCAGGTTGAAGCCCATCAGCGCCAGCCAGGCCCACAGCCACCACAGCCCGTCGCTCGTCGCCATGATCCACAGCATCAGCGCCGCCAGCGGCAGGCCGATGGCCGCGCCCAGCAGCGCGCCCTTGGCCTGATCGGCCCACCACAGGCGGGGCGTCGTGCGGTTGAAGCCGAAGCGCTGCTCGACGCGGAACGTGGAGATCCACTCTGCCGGGAGATCGATCAGCCCGCTGATCATCGATGCCGCCGCCAACAGCGCCAGCTGGTAGGCCAAGGCGCCGTAGGCGGGCAGCAGGGCGTCGCGCAGCCAGCCGTTGAGCGCATCGAGACCGCCGAGCAGCGTCCAGCCCACCACGGTGGCGGCTCCAACGGCGGTGGTTGCCAGTTCAAGTCGGCCGTTGGCCAGCGTGTAATCGGCGGCGCGCCGGTGTGCCTGGAGCGACACGCTGGCAGCGAATGCCGCCGGCACGGTGTCGCGGTGGGCAGCCACATGCCGCAGCTGGCGGGTGGCCAGCCAGAGCTTGACAGCCAGGGCCAGCAACAGCGAGGCCACGAAGGCCGCGGTCATGAACGTGGAATCCATGGGAGTCGGACAGTGTAGGCTGCGGTGACAATCCACGGCATCGTCCGAGGGACTTCGCCCGGAACATCCCAGCGTCCGCACACCATGACCGAACCCTCCCCCCTGCTGGCGCCCAGCGAGCAGAACCTGATCTGGGTCGACCTTGAGATGACCGGCCTCGTGCCTGAGACCGACCGCATCATCGAGATCGCCGTCGTCGTGACCGACCCGATGCTGGCCGTGCGCGTCGAGGGCCCGGTGTTCGCGGTTCACCAGAGCGACGCCACGCTCGACGGCATGGATGCCTGGAACAAGGGCACCCACGGCCGCAGCGGGCTGATCGACCGCGTCAAGGCCAGCATCGTGGATGAGGCCGCCGCCGAGAAGGCGGTGATCGAGTTCCTGAAGGCCTACGTGCCCCGGGGCAAGAGCCCGATGTGCGGCAACAGCATCTGTCAGGACCGCCGTTTCCTGGCGCGCACCATGCCCACGTTGGAGGCCTACTTCCACTACCGTAACCTTGACGTGAGCACGCTGAAGGAGCTGGCACGGCGCTGGAAACCGGCGGCGCTGGACGGCTTCAGGAAGGCGCAGGCGCACACGGCCCTGGCCGACATCCACGAGTCGATCGACGAGCTCATCCATTACCGGACCCACCTGCTGGCGCTGTAGGTCCCGTCCGACCATGCCCTGCCTGTCACGGGGCTGTCGTGCGGCCTTCATAAACTGCGGCTCATGAGCGAATCCGCGCCTCACGCGCCGCCGCCGCCGCCGCCGCCGCCGCCGCCGCCGCCGCCGCCGGCAGTCGGCCGTGTGCCGTCGCGCCTGCCCCTCGACGACGACCGCACGCGCGCCCTGCGCGAGAAGACCCAGCAGACCGCCAAGCTCAACCTGCTCGACCGCGAGCGCTCGCTGATCCAGTTCAACCGTCGCGTGCTGGCGCAGGCGCGGCGGCCCGAGGTGCCGCTGCTGGAGCGGCTGCGCTACGTGACCATCGTCTCCAGCAACCTCGACGAATTCTTTGAAGTGCGCGTGGCCGACTACATCGAGGCCGTGCGTCAGCCCGGCAGCGGCATCACGCAGGCCGACCTTGATGCCGTGGCCCGCGCCGCGCACGAGCTGGTCGACGAGCAGTACCAGGTCTTCAACGACGAGGTCATGCCGGCGCTGGCCCATGAGGGCATCGTCATCCTCAACCACGCCCAGCGCAACCCTGCACAGCGCGCCTGGGTGCAGAAGTTCTTCGAGTCGCAGGTGCAGCCGCTGCTCGTGCCCCTGAGTCTGGACCCGAGCCATCCGTTCCCGTTGGTGGCCAACAAAAGCCTGAACTTCATCGCCCGACTCGACGGGCGTGACGCCTTCGGGCGCGACAACTCCATCGCCATCGTGAAGGTGCCGCGCGTGCTGCCGCGCGTCATCCGCCTACCCGACGAGCTGTGCGGCAACCGGCAGGGCTTCGTTCTGCTCACCAGCGTGATCCGCGCCCATCTCGACGCGTTGTTCCCCGGGCGGCGCGTCCTGGCGTTCTCGCAGTTCCGCGTCACGCGCGACTCCGACCTCGAGGTCGACGAGGACGACGTCACCAATCTTCGCCAGGCGCTGCGCTCGGGCCTGACGCTGCGCCATTTTGGCCAGGCCATCCGCCTGGAGGTGGTGAGCACCTGTCCGGAGGATCTCCAGCGCTTCCTGCTCGAGCAGTTCAGCCTGACCGAGGTGGCGCTGTACAAGGTCAACGGTCCGGTCAACCTGGTGAGACTGAACCAGATCATCGACCAGGCCCAGGCCGACCACCTGCGCTTCCCGCCCTTCGAGCCCCGCTGGCCCGAGGGCCGGCTCCCGCGCGGGCAGAGCATCTTCACGAGGCTGCGCGAGGGCGGCGACGTGTTGCTGCACCACCCCTTCGAGAGCTTCGAGCCGGTGGTGCAGTTTCTTCGTGAAGCCGTGCAGGACCCCGATGTCCTCGCCATCAAGCAGACCATCTACCGCACCGGCGCGCAGAGCGTGCTGATGGACCTGCTCATCGAGGCCGCCCGCCGCGGCAAGGAGGTGCTGGCGGTGGTGGAACTGAAGGCGCGCTTCGATGAAGAGGCGAACATCAACTGGGCCGAGCGGCTGGAGGCCGTCGGCGCGCAGGTGGTCTACGGCGTGGTGGGCCTGAAGACGCATGCCAAGCTGCTGCTGGTGACGCGGCGCGAGGGCACACAGGGCAAGGGAGCCGCTTCGCAGGCCCGGCTCCGGCGCTACGCCCATCTCTCCACCGGCAACTACAACCCGCGGACGGCACGCCTGTACACCGATCTCGGCTACCTCACCGCCGATCCCGGCTTGACGGCCGACGCCGACGCGGTGTTCCTGCAGCTGGCCAGCCAGACCGCTGCCAAGCCGCCGCGCCACCTGGTGACGGCACCGTTCCACATGCACAAGCGCATGCTGCGCCACATGCGCCAGGCGACCGAGGCGGCGCGGGCCGGTCAACCGGCGCGCATTGTCGCCAAGCTCAACGCGCTCACCGACCCGGGGCTGATTCACGCCCTCATCGAGGCTGGCCGTGCCGGCGTTCCCGTCGATCTGGTGGTGCGCGGCGCCTGCATGCTGCCCCCGGGCGTGCCGGGTTTCACCGAGAACGTCCGTGTCCGCTCCATCGTGGGGCGTTTCCTCGAGCACTCGCGCATCCTGTACTTCCGCTGGGGCGCGGGCGATGCTGATGAGGTGCTCTACCTCAGCAGTGCCGACTGGATGAGCCGCAACATGTTTCGCCGCGTCGAGATCGCCTGGCCGGTGCGCGACCCTGCGTTGCGCCAGCGCGTCATCGACGAGGCGCTCGTGCCCTACCTGCACGATGGCAGTGACGCCTGGGCGCTCGAGGGAAGCGGCCGCTACCAGCGCGCGGGCCATGGCGGCGCCAGCGCGCAGCAGGCGCTCATGCAGCGCTTCTCGTAGTTCTCGCGCCGCGATGGACCTCATCCTGTGGCGCCACGCCGAGGCGCTGGTGCTGCGCGAGCCGCAGCACGACCACGAGCGCCCGCTCAGCCCCAAGGGCGAGCGCCAGGCGCTGCGCATGGCCGAGTGGCTCAACCGCCACCTGCCGTCGAGCACACGCGTGCTGGTGAGCCCGGCGCGCCGCGCGCAGCAGACGGCCGTGGCACTGGAGCGCCGCTTCAAGACCGTGGCAGCCTTGGCCCCCGACGGCAGCGTCGACGGTTTGCTGCACGCCGTGCGCTGGCCAGATTCGCGGGAACCCGTGCTGGTGGTGGGCCACCAGCCCATGCTGGGCCTGGCTGCGGCCTACCTGCTGGCCGGCCAGCCGCAGGCCTGGGCGGTGCGCAAGGGCTCTGTGTGGTGGATGCGCGCCCGCCAGCGCGACGGGGCGTGCCAGGTGGTGCTGCACGCCGTCATGGCGCCGGATCTCGTGTAGGGGTGCGGTGCTCTGGCGGGTCGCTGCCGCGTCCGCGCTGGGTTCGGTCAGGGCAGGAGCAGAGCGAACGGCCCCTGGCGGGCCCAGGTGGCAGCCTCCTCCTGCAGCAGGAACAGCGTGCGCGGGTGCATCTCGGCCCAGTCGGGTGTGAATCGCAGCGCGGCGTTGGCGCCGCGCATCGACAACTGCAGCGCGACCGGGTTCACCGGCCCGCGCGCGTGGCACTTGATCACGGCCAGGCGCAGACACAGCACCTGCCAGGCGAACAGCGGCTGCGCCAGCTGGATCTCCAGCTTGCGCAGGCCCCCGCGCTGGCCCAGCACCAGGTCACCCAGCCGGCGCTGCTGGCTTTGCGAGAAGCCGGCTGCATCCGCGTAGCTCAGCAGGTAGGCGCTGTGGCGATGGTGGTCGTGGTGCGACACCATCTGGCCCATTTCGTGCAGCGCGCACGCCCAGGCCAGCTCGCGCCGGCTGTCGTCGTCGGCACGCTCCCCCAGGGATGCGCGCACGCCGTCGAACAGCGCCAGCGCCACCGAGCCGACACGCTCGGCCTGACCCGTGTCGACAGCGTAGCGCTGCTGCAGCACGGCCACGGTCTCGTCGCGCATGTCACCCGGGCGGCGGCGCATCTGGGCCAGGCGCCGCTCATGCAGATCGACGATCACGCCCTGCCGGAGCGCGCCCTTCGCCGGCATGAGCGTGCTGATGTCGAAATGCGTGGCCAGCGTGTAGAGGATGGCCACCCCGCCCGGAAGCACGGCACGGCGCTCGGGCTTCAGGCCCGGCAGCGCGATGCGGTCGATGTGGCCAGCCTCCAGGCAGCGCTCGATGCACCATCGCAGGCCGGCCGGCGTGATGCGACCGTCGGTCACGCCGTTGGCCGCCAGGAGCTGCGACACCGCGCTGGCCGTGCCCGACGAGCCCAGTGCCTCGGTCCAGTGCTCGCGTGCGAACGGCGCCAGCGCCTCTTCAAGCTCGGCACCGGCGGCCACCTGGGCGCCGCGGAAGCCCTCGCGCGGGATGCGGCCCTCCGGAAAGAAGCGCATCGACAGGCTGACGCAGCCGACTGCAAAGCTCTCGGCCACGCGCGGCGTGCGGCCCTGACCGAGGATCAGCTCGGTCGAGCGGCCGCCGATGTCGATGACGAGCCGGCCGGTTCCGGCGTCTGCGGGCGGCTGGAGGTGGTGCACGCCGGCATAGATGAGGCGTGCCTCCTCGCGGCCGGTGATGACCTCGATCGGGAAGCCCAGGGCGTCTTGGGCGCGCACCAGGAAGGCATTGCGGTTGCGGGCCTCGCGCAAGGTCTGGGTGGCCACCGCCCGCACCTGACCCGGCTCGAAGCCCGCGAGCCGCTGCGAGAAACGTCGCAGGCAGGCCAGACCGCGTTGCGCCGCGTCTTCAGTCAGCTGGCCGGCGCTGTCGAGGCCGGCGCCCAGGCGCACGGTCTCCTTCAGGTAGTCGACTCGGCGGTAGCGGTCGTGCGGCAGCGCGCCGATCTCGAGCCGGAAGCTGTTCGAGCCCATGTCGATGGCCGCCAGCAGGGCTTGGTGCGGCGTCGTCGGCGCCTCGATTTTCTCCATGCGCCGATCGTACCCGTGGGCCTATGCGGGTCTTCCTAGAATGCGCCGGGCTTGTCGGCACCGACCCACACCGCGCGGAGACACACGATGCTGAAGGAAGACTTCGATACGCTGGTCCCGGCCACCGGCCTGATCGACGGGGTCGATACGCGCCGTGCCTTCGTGCGCCGAGCCGTCGGCACCGGCTTCGCCGCGGCGGCGCTGCCGGTGACGGCGCAGACCGTGGTCAAGACGGACAGCGTCGGCCTGGTGGCCGGCGAGGTGATGATCCCTGTCGGCGACTTCCGCATGCCGGCCTACCGCGCCGCGCCGCAGGGCAAGACGGGCGCGCCGGTGGTGCTGGTGGTGTCCGAGATCTTCGGCGTGCACGAGTACATCGCGGATGTGGCGCGGCGCTTTGCCAAGGCCGGCTACTTCGCGATCGCCCCGGAACTGTTCGTTCGCCAGGGAGACCCCGCCGATTACGGCGAGGTCGGCAAGCTCATCGTCGAGGTCATCAGCAAGGTGCCCGACGCGCAGGTGATGGGCGACCTCGACGCCACGCTGGCCTGGGCCCGGGGCCAGGGCGCCGACGCGGCCAAGGCCGGGGTGACGGGATTTTGCTGGGGCGGCCGCATCACCTGGCTGTACGGCGCGCACAACCCGGGCATCAAGGCCGGGGTGGCCTGGTACGGCCGCCTCGTGGGCCAGCCCAGCCCGCTGCAGCCGCAGCACCCGGTGGACGTGGCCGGCCGCCTGCACGGCCCGGTGCTGGGCCTGTACGGCGAGAAGGACACCGGCATCCCGCTGGACACCGTCGAGCGCATGAAGGCCGCGCTGGCCGCGGGCAGCGCGGCGGCAAGGAAGAGCGAGTTCGTGATCTACCCCGACGCGCCGCATGCCTTCCACGCCGACTACCGGCCGAGCTACCGCAAGGAGGCGGCGGACGACGGTTGGAGGCGCTGCCTGGCGTGGTTCAAGGCCCACGGCGTGGCCTGACAGGCCCCGCCTGTGCCCGCAGGCTCAGGCCCCTTCGCAGAGCGCGGGCCGCGGCTCAGCGCCCGTCGCAGAGCTCCGGGCCGCTTCGCCGTCCAGGTCCGCGCAGGCGGACCTGGAGCCGCGGCTCAGCGCCCGTCGCAG
>JAUMBF010000056.1:0-32240 GCA_032115875.1 Rubrivivax sp. | reverse complement strand
ACCAGCACCGGCAAGGTGCTGTGCGTCAGCACCTTCTGCGTCTCGCTGCCCAGCAGCAGCGCGCTGACGCCGCGGCGACCGTGAGAGGCCATGACGACGAGGTCGGCGGCCTGCGCCTTGCCGTGGTCGAGGATGGCCTCCCAGGGGTGCAAGGCTTCGACCGTGAAGCCCTGGCAGCGCACGCCGGCCGCGGCGGCGGCATCGGCTACGGCCTTGATGCGGCCGTTGGCCACGCGCTGCTGTGCATCGAAGAACTCCTGCGGCGGCACCGGCTGCATCTCGGAGATGGCGCTGTATGGGAACGGCTCCATGACGGCCAGCGCGTGCAGCTCGGCGCCGCACAGCTTGGCCAGCGACAGCGCTGATCGCAGCGCCTTCATCGTGATCTCGGAACCGTCGGTAGGGAAGAGGATGCGCTGGTACATGGTGGGGGTCTCCGGTGTCGTGTCGTCGCGATCGCGCGCCGATGCTGGCATGTTCGCCCCGTGCCGTGTGTCGGGGCTTGACCGCGGTCAAGCGCCGCGGGCCACCGGGCGCGCGGGGTCGCTGCACCACTCGCTCCACGAGCCCGGGTACAGCGTTCCGGCGTCCAGGCCGGCGGCCGCCATCGCCAGCAGGTTGTGGCAGGCCGTCACGCCCGAGCCGCACTGGTGCACCGCCCCGCGGCCGCCCAACAGGGCCTCAAACTCCGCGCGCAGCAGGGCTGCCGCCTTGAAGCGACCGTCCTGGCCCAGGTTGAGCTTGAAGAAGCGGTTCAGGGCGCCCGGAATGTGTCCGGCCACTGGGTCGAGCGGCTCGACCTCGCCACGGAAGCGCTCGGGCGCGCGTGCGTCCAGCAGGGCCACGTCGGCCAGCCCCTGCTGCAGCGTGGGCGTGTCGATGGCGGGCATCGCCGGCCGGGCCGCCAACGGGTAGGGCGCGAAGGCGCCCCGGCGCGGCGAGTCGCCCTGCACGAGCGCACCTCCGGCGGCCTGCCAGGCGGCGCGGCCGCCGTCCAGCACCGCGACCTGGGCATGCCCGGCCCAGCGCAGCATCCACCAGGCCCGCGCTGCGTAGACGCCGCCGTGGTCATCGTAGGCGACCACGGCCACCCCGGGGGCAATGCCCCAGCGGCCGATCGTCGAGGCGAAGGCCTCGCGCGTGGGCAGGGGATGGCGGCCGTTGCGGCCGGTCTTGGGACCCGCGAGGTCGCGGTCGAGGTGGGCGTAGGCGGCACCCGGCAGGTGGCCTGCGGCGAAGGCTCGCTCGCCGCAGGCCGGGTCTGTCAGGTCGAAGCCGCAGTCCAGCAGCACCAGCGGTGCCGCTCCGGCCAGCTGGGTGTGCAGCGTCGCGGCATCGATCAAGGGGGTCGGGATCATCGGGTTCTCCTGCAAGGCATTCATGCGTCGCCGGGCGCCGCGCTGGCGGCCCTGGGCGGGCCGCGCAACCCGGTGGCGGCGACGCCGGCTGCGATGATGAGGCCCATGCCCAGCGTCGCGCCAGGGGACAGCGCTTCGCCGAACAGCATCAGGCCCAGCAGCGCCGAGAAGACGATGCCCAGGTACTGCAGCGCGGCGATGCCGAGCGTGGCGCCCTGGGCGTAGGCTCGCGTCAGCATCCACTGCGCCGCCGTGGCCAGCCCGCCGATGGTGGCCAGCAGCAGCACGCCGCGCAGCGTGTGCGGGCTGAAGCCGCCGTCGAGCAGCGCATAGGCCGCCCCGAACAGCACGCCGGTGGCCGAGAAGTACAGCACCACCCGCTCGCCCGGCTCGCCCGCGCGGCCCAGGGCCGACACCTGGAGGTAAGCCACCGCGGCCAGCACGCCGGACGCCAGGCCCACCACACCGTGCAGCCACTGGTCTTGCGCCAGGGTGGGTTGCAGCACCAGCACCACGCCGACGAAGCCGGCCAGCACCGCCGCCACGCGGCGTGTGTCGACGCCCCTGTGGACAGGCGCGGTTTTGCCCTGGTGCCGGTGCAGCAGCACGGCGCCGACCACGAACACGGCCACCCAGACCGAGCTCATGGTGTTGAGCGTCATGGCGGTGGCCAGTGGCAGGGCGCTGATGGCGGTGAACCACAGGCACAGCGCCACCACGCCGCTGACGCTGCGTGCGATGTGCAGCCGCGGCACCGGGCTTGCGAAGGCAATGCCGCGCCCCTGCATGAGCAGCGCCATCGCCAGCACCCCGATCGCCGACCGCGCGAGCACGATCTCGCCCGGCGTGTACAAGTCCGATGCCGCCTTGACGGCGGCCCCCATCAGCGCGAAGAGCGCCGTGGCGCCGACCATCAGGGCCGGCGCTGCCAGCGGCGCGGCCTTCAGCGCCAGGGCCCGCCCGCCGGCAGGCCCATCTCGCGTCGGTACCACTCGTGGAAGTGCTGCATGCCATCTTCCATCGGGCTTTGGTAGGGGCCGGCGTCGTCTTCGCCGCGCTCCAACAGCGCGCGGCGGCCGGCGTCCATGCGCAGCGCGATCTCGTCGTCCTCGACGCAGGTCTCCATGTAGGCGGCTTGCTGGGCCTCGACGAACTCGGGCTCGAAGGCGAGGATCTCCTCCGGGTAGAAGAACTCCACCAGGTTGAGCGTCTTCTGCGGCCCTTGCGGGAACAGCGTGCTCACCACCAGCACTTCGGGGTACCACTCCACCATGACCGTCGGGTAGTAGGTCAGCCAGATCGCGCCGTGGGCCGGCGGCTGGCCCTCGCGCACCCTCAGCACCTGGTCATGCCAGCGCTGGTACACGGGCGATCCCGGGCGCGCCAGATCGGCGTTGACGCCCACCTTCTGCACCGAGTGGTGGCGGCCGAACTCCCAGGTCAGATCGCCGCAGGCCACGAACTGGCCCAGGCCGGGATGGAACGGGCCGACATGGTAGTCCTCCAGGTAGACCTCGATGAAGGTCTTCCAGTTGTAGTCGCACGGGTGCAGCTTCGACAGGCCGAACTGGTAACCCGAGAAGTCGAGCTGCGCCTCCACACCCAGACCCTGCAGGTCACTGGCGACATCGCGGCCGTGGTGCTCGAACACCAGGCCGTTCCAGCGCTGGAGCGGGTGATTGCGCAGGTTCAGGCAGGGGTCGTGCTGGAAGTGCGGCGCGCCGATGAGGCGACCATGCAGATCGTAGGTCCAGCGGTGCAGCGGGCACACCACGTGGCCGCCGGTGGTCTGGCCGCGCCCCTTGAGCATGATGGCCTGGCGGTGCCGGCAGACGTTGCCGATGAGCTCCACGCCGCCGGGCGTGCGCACCAGCGCACGGCCTTCGCCTTCCTGGGGCAGCGCGAGGTGGTCGCCGACCTCGGGCACGGCGAGCTCGTGCCCCAGGTAGCGCGGGGCAGACTGAAAGATCAGCTCCTGCTCGCGCCGGTACAGCGCTTCGTCGAAATAACTGCTCACCGGCAACTGCGTGCGGGAGCGCCCCAGGGACTCGACGGCAATGCTCAGGTCCGACATGATCCGACCGGATCCTCCTTGCAGGAAAAAGGACTGCGACCAAACCGGGCCGAAGGCGCCATGGCCCTGAAGGCCACCTGGCAGAACCCCCGGCGAAGAAGCCGCTGTGGAGCCCGAGGGGGTTCCAAGCGGGGGCGGATTCTAGCCGGGGGGTGTCCCTGAGGCCGGGAGGGCTCGCCACGGTGTTGAGCGACGAACGCCGGTGCAGGCGCAAGTCCCGCGGCCGTGCAGGGCGCTTGTCTAGAATGGGTGTCATATTTCACAGCCCGGAATCGCCGCCACCGCCCATGGCACGAAGCGCCAGCAAAACCAGCCCCCCAGAGCCCGCCAGCTACGAGCAGGCCCTGTCCGAGCTCGACCGCCTCGTGGCGCAGATGGAGGATGGGCAGTTGCCGTTGGACCAGTTGCTCGACGCCTACCGCAGGGCTTCGGACCTGCTGCAGTTTTGCCGCAGCCGGCTCCAGGCGGTCGAAGACCAGGTGAAGGTCCTCGACGAAGGCGTGCTCAAGCCCTGGGCGGCGCCGGCATGACGGCCGCGGACATCGCGGGCTTCGACGCTTGGGCCCGCGACGAACTGGCGGCGGTGGAGGCCGCGCTGGCGGCGTGGATCCCGGCCGACGCCCCGGCCGGCCTCGGGCTGGCCATGCGCTACGGCGTTCTCGACGGCGGCAAGCGGTTGCGCGCGCTGTTGGTGCTGGCCGCCTGTCGCGCCGTCGGCGGCAACCGCGAGGCTGCTCTGCGCGCCGCGGTGGCGGTGGAGCTGATCCACGCCTACAGCCTGGTTCACGACGACATGCCCTGCATGGACAACGACGTGCTGCGGCGAGGCAAGCCCACGGTGCACGTGCAATTCGGGCAGGCCCAGGCCATGCTGGCCGGCGACGCGATGCAGGCGCTGGCCTTCGAGGTGCTGACGCCCGGCGACGGCAGCGTCGAGCCTGCCTTGCAGGCGCGGCTGGTGGCGTTGCTGGCGCGGGCCGCGGGGCACGCGGGCATGGCCGGCGGGCAGGCCATCGATCTGGCCAGCATTGGCCGCTGCCTCGGCGAGGCCGCGCTGCGCGACATGCACCGCCGCAAGACGGGCGCGCTGCTGCAGGCCAGCGTCATGATGGGCGCTGCCTGTGGCCGCAGCACGACGACCACCGAAGCCGCGCTGTCCGAGTTTGGCGGGGCCTTGGGATTGGCCTTCCAGGTGGTGGACGACATCCTCGACGTCACGCAGTCGGCCGCCACGCTGGGCAAGACCGCGGGCAAGGACCAGAACGACAACAAGCCCACCTACGTATCGGTTCTTGGGCTGGAGGCCGCCCGGCGCCATGCGCAGGCGCTGCGCTCGCAGGCGCATGAGGCGCTCGTTGTCAGCGGCCTGGGCCGGTCGGCGGCGTGGCTGGCGGTATTGGCCGACAAGGTGGTGGAGCGGGAGAATTGAACATGACCGGATTGCTGCACAAGATCGATGGCCCAGCCGACCTGCGCCGCCTGTCGCGCGAGCAGCTGCCCGCGCTGGCCACGGAGCTGCGCGAGTTCGTGCTGCAGACCGTCAGCCAGACCGGCGGCCATCTCGGCAGCAACCTGGGCACGGTGGAGCTCACCATCGCCCTGCACTACGTGTTCGACACGCCGCACGATCGCATCGTCTGGGACGTCGGCCACCAGACCTACCCGCACAAGGTGCTCACCGGCCGGCGAGACCGCATGCACACGCTGCGGCAGCTCGGCGGCATCGGCGGCTTTCCCAGGCGCGACGAGAGCGAGTACGACACCTTCGGCACCGCGCACAGCTCCACCAGCATCAGCGCCGCCCTGGGCATGGCGATGGCGGCCCAGCTCAAGGGCGAGGCGCGCAAGGCCGTGGCCGTGATCGGCGACGGCGCCATGAGCGCGGGCATGGCCTTCGAGGCGCTCAACAACGCCGGCGTTCCCCACGAGGGCACGGTGCCCGACCTGCTGGTGGTGCTCAACGACAACGACATGTCGATCAGCCCGCCGGTGGGCGCGCTGAACAAGTACCTGGCGCGGCTGATGAGCGGCAACTTCTACGCCGCCGCGCGCGAAGGCGCCAAGGCGGTGCTGAAGAACGCGCCGCCCTTGTTTGAGCTGGCGCGGCGCTTCGAGGAGCATGCCAAGGGCATGGTCGTGCCCGGCACCATCTTCGAGGAGTTCGGCTTCAACTACGTCGGCCCCATCGACGGTCACGACCTCGACGCCCTCGTCCCCACGCTCGAGAACCTGCGCGGCAAGAAGGGCGCGCAGTTCCTGCACGTCGTCACCAAGAAGGGCTACGGCTACAAGCTGGCCGAAGCCGACCCGGTGAAGTACCACGCTGCCAGCGGCAAGTTCAACCCGGCAGAAGGTTTCCCCAAGGCCGCGGCACCGGCCAGGGCCACCTTCACGCAGGTCTTCGGCCAGTGGCTGTGCGACATGGCCGCGGTCGACGACAAGCTCGTCGCCATCACGCCGGCCATGCGCGAGGGCTCGGGCATGGTGGAGTTCCACAAGCGCTTTCCGAAGCGTTACCACGATGTCGGCATCGCCGAGCAGCACGCCGTCACCTTTGCGGCCGGCCTGGCCTGCGAGGGGCTCAAGCCCGTGGTGGCCATCTACAGCACCTTCTTGCAGCGCGGCTACGACCAGCTCATCCACGACGTGGCGCTGCAGAAGCTGCCGGTGGTGTTTGCGCTTGACCGCGGCGGCCTGGTCGGCGCCGATGGCCCCACGCACGCGGGCGCCTATGACATTGCCTACGTGCGTTGCATTCCCCAGTGTTCGATGCTCACGCCGTCGGACGAGAACGAGTGCCGGATGGCCTTGACCACTGCCTTCCGCGCCGACCACGCCGTGGCCGTTCGGTACCCGCGCGGGGCCGGCGTCGGCGCCGTCATCGACCCCGAGCTGAAGGCCTGGCCCTGGGGCAAGGGCGTGCTTCGGCGCCAGGGTGGCCGCATCGCCGTGCTGGCCTTCGGCACCCTGCTGCACCCGGCGCTGGCCGCGGCCGAAAGACTCGGTGCCACCGTGGCCGACATGCGTTTCGTCAAGCCGCTCGATGAAGAGCTCGTGCTGCAGCTGGCGCGCAGCCACGAGGCCATCGTCACGGTGGAGGAGGGCTGTGTCATGGGTGGCGCCGGCAGCGCCGTGCTCGAGTGCCTGGCCGCGCACGGCCTGACGGTGCCGGTGCTGACGCTGGGCCTGCCCGACCGCTTCGTCGAGCACGGTGACCCGGCCAAGCTGCTGGCGCTGTGTGGCCTGGACGCAGCCGGCATCGAGGCCAGCATCGTGCAGCGCTTCGGTGCGCGGCCGTCGCTGGCGGCCGTCAACGCCTGATCCCCTGGCGGCGCGGCGTTCGAGGTTCTTCAAGGCTGCCGTTCACCCGCGCGACACCCCGGCGATGCCGGAGGTGGCATGCTCCGGGAATGCCGCCGCCCCTGCCTGCATGAACAAGCTCACCGACGCCCTGCACATCCCCGACACGCAAAGCGCGCCGGATGCCCGCCACCTGGCCATCCAGCGCGTGGGCGTGAAGGACGTGCGCTACCCGCTGGCCCTGCGGGTAGCGGGGGCGGTGCAGACGACGGCCGCGCTGTGGACGCTGGACGTGGCGCTGCCGGCCGAGAAGAAGGGCACGCACATGTCGCGCTTCGTGGCCTGGCTCGACGAGCTGGCCACCGCGGGCGTGGCGCTGGACGCGGCCGAGCTGCGCACGCGCCACGCCGAGATGCTGCGGCGCCTGGGCGCCACCGAGGGCCGCATCGAGGCCGCCTTCAGCTTTTTCGTGCGCAAGCGCGCGCCTGTCTCGGGCCTGCAGAGCCTGCTCGACTACCAAGGCCGCTGGATCAGCGAGTCGCGCGCCGGCCGCACCCGGGTGTGGGCCGAGGTGGCGGTGCCCGTGAAGAGCCTGTGCCCGTGCAGCAAGGAAATCAGCGACTACGGCGCGCACAACCAGCGCTCGCTGGTGACGATACGCGTCGAGCTGCGCGAGGCCGGCGCGCCCGACGACGGCGGCCTGCCCTGGGAGCAACTGGTGCGCTTCGCCGAGGACGCCGCGCCCAGCGAGATCTGGCCCATGCTCAAGCGCCCCGACGAGAAGTGGGTGACCGAGCGCGCTTACGAGAACCCGAAGTTCGTCGAGGACCTGGTGCGCGACGTGGCGCTGGCGCTGAACGCCGATGCGCGCATCGGCGCGTACAGCGTCGACGTCGAGAACTTCGAGTCGATACACAACCACTCGGCCTACGCGCGCATCGAGCGCGGGTAAGTCTTCGTGGCTCCAGCGCCGCAAGGCGGTCGCGGGCCTCAGCCCGAAGGGCCGAACCCACCGTTCGCACCGAGCTTGTCAAAGCGCGGGTGAGCCACTGCGGGCAGGCCTGCAAGACGCCATCTCACCCCTTCCGCTACACACATCCTGCGCCACCTCCACCACCAACTGCAGCTTGCGCTTCTGGTCCTCGACCGCGGCGTGGTTGCCGCGCACCGTGCTGGAGAAGGTGCACGGCGGGCTCAGCGCCAGCTGATCGAGCGGCTCGACCGGCTGCGTAGCGCTCTCACCCAAGGGGTGAGCCCAGTCGTGGCCAAGCGTGTTTGATTCCAGATCCCTTGCCCGCGCAAGGCGAGCGGTCAACTGCCGGAACTAGGCTCAGCGACTCCTTTGTGTCGCGCAGGCTGCGGCAGGCGCGCAGTGCCCGGTGAGCAACCCGCCGCCCTTGGTGACGATCATCAACATCCCCGAGAGGGTGCCGCTGATGAAGGTCGGGCGCAGGGCGGGCGATGGCGAATGCAGCCCAGCGGCGTGGCCGAGCCGGTGCCGGCGTTGGTCGATCAGGGTAAGCGAGCCCCGGACTTTCCCTAGGGTGTCGGTCCGGCGGGTCGCCTGCGCGGGCCGGATCCAGTCAGCGATGGCGCTGGGCGCTGCCGCTCGTACAGCCAGGAGCACCGTTCGTGCGAATCAGGGCCCCGACGCCGGGATGACACCCCTTGTCCGCGTGAATCAGGAGGAATTGGTCTCGCGCCCACCATGCAAGACGAAGCCATCATCCGAGCCACGCCCCGCCGGCAGTGCCGGTGCCCCACGAACAGGAGACCTGCGTGATCCCCCCGTCCTTCGACTACCACGCGCCCAAGTCCGTGGGCGAGGCCCTGGGCCTGCTCGGCAGCCTGGGGCCAGACGCCAAGCTGCTGGCCGGCGGCCACAGCCTGCTGCCGATGATGAAGCTGCGTTTTGCGCAGCCTGCGCACCTGATCGACCTCAACCGCATTCCCGAGCTGCGGGGCATCTGCGAGGACGGGTCGGACGTCGTCATCGGCGCGATGACCAGCGAGAACGAGCTCATCGCCAGCCCCGTGCTGCGCGCCCGCGTGCCGCTGCTGGCCGAGGCGCCCAAGCTCATCGCCGACCCGCAGGTGCGCAACCGCGGCACCATCGGCGGCGACATCGCGCACGGCGACCCCGGCAACGACCACCCCGCCATCAGCCTGGCGCTGGATGCCACGATGCACCTCGAGGGCCGCGCCGGCAAGCGCCGCGTCAAGGCCGACGACTTCTACCTCGGCCTGTACGCCACCGCGCTGGCCGAGGACGAGATCCTCACCGCCATCCGCGTGCCGGCCTTCGCCGCGGGCACGGGCTGGGCCTACGAGAAGCTCAAGCGCAAGACGGGCGACTGGGCCACGGCCGGCGCGGCCGTGGTGATGCGCATGAGCGGCGGCACGGTGAGCCACGTGCGCATCGCGCTGACCAACGTGGCTCCCACGGCCATCCGCGCGCACGACGCCGAGAAGGCCCTGCTGGGGCAGGCCGTCACGCCGGCTGTGCTGCAGGCCGCAGCCAGCGCCGCGATGTCCGTGTGCGACCCCGCCGCCGACCTGCGCGGCAACGAGGAATACAAGACCGCGATGGCCGGGCAGATGGTCAAGCGGGCGATCGCCGCCGCCGCCGCGCGCTGCGCCTGAAGGAGGACACGACCATGGCGAAGAAACTGGTTTCCATGAAGGTCAACGGCAAGGCGGTCGAAGAGGCCGTGGAGCCGCGCACCCTGCTCGTGCACTTCCTGCGCGAGAAGCTCAACCTCACCGGCGCGCACATCGGCTGCGAGACCAGCCACTGCGGCGCGTGCACGGTGGACGTGGACGGCGCCAGCGTCAAGAGCTGCACCCACCTGGCGGTGCAGTGCGAGGGCTCGCAGGTGCTCACGGTGGAGGGCCTGGCGTCCTTGGCGGGTCAGGCGGGCGTGCTGCACGCCGTGCAGGAAGGCTTCTACAAGGAGCACGGCCTGCAGTGCGGCTTCTGCACGCCGGGCATGCTGATGCGCGCCTACCGCTTCCTGCAGGAGAACCCCAGCCCCACCGAGGCCGAGATCCGCGCCGGCATGGCCGGCAACCTGTGCCGCTGCACGGGCTACCAGAACATCGTCAAGGCGGTGCAGTACGCGGCTGCGAAGCTGCAGGAAGCTCAGAAGGTGGCCGCATGAACGCACCCGACAAGGACGCCATGGACCGCATGGCCGCGCTGCAGGGGCTGGGCGACTCGCGCCTGCGCAAGGAAGACGCGCGCTTCATCCAGGGCAAGGGCAACTACGTCGACGACATCAAGCTGCCCGGCATGGTGCACATGGACATCGTGCGCAGCCCGGTGGCCCACGCCCGCATCAAGAAGATCGACAAGTCCGAGGCGCTGAAGGTGCCGGGCGTCATCGCCGTGCTGACGGCCGACGACCTCAAGCCGCTGAAGCTGCACTGGATGCCCACGCTGGCCGGCGACGTGGCGGCGGTGCTCGCCGACGAGAAGGTGCACTTCCAGATGCAGGAAGTGGCCGTCGTCATCGCCGAAGACCGCTATTCGGCGGCCGACGGCGTGGAAGCCGTGCAGGTGGAGTACGAAGAGCTGCCCGTCGTGCTCGACCCCTTCGCGGCGCTGGAGCCCGGCGCGCCCGTGCTGCGCGACGACCTCGCCGGCAAGACCAGCGGCGCCCACGGCCCGCGCGAGCACCACAACCACATCTTCACCTGGGATGCCGGCGACAAGGCAGCCACCGACGCGGCCTTCGCCAGCGCGCCCGTGACGGTGAAGGAGCACATCTTCTACCCCCGCGTGCACCCCTGCCCGCTGGAGACCTGCGGCGCCGTGGCCAGCTTCGACCCCGTGCGCGGCGAGCTCACCACCTACATGACCAGCCAGGCGCCGCACGTCGTGCGCACGGTGGTCAGCCTGCTGTCGGGCATTCCCGAGAGCAAGGTGCGCATCGTCAGCCCCGACATCGGCGGCGGCTTCGGCAACAAGGTGGGCGTGTACCCGGGCTACGTCTGCGCCATCGTCGCCAGCATCGTGCTGGGCCGGCCGGTGAAGTGGGTGGAAGACCGCATCGAGAACATCAGCTCCACCGCCTTCGCGCGGGATTACCACATGGAAGGCGAGCTCGCCGCCACGCCCGACGGCAAGATCCTCGCGCTGCGCACCCACGTGGTGGCCGACCACGGCGCGTTCGACGCCTGCGCCGACCCGACCAAGTTCCCGGCCGGCCTGTTCCACATCTGCAGCGGGAGCTACGACATCGGCGCCGCCTACGCGCAGGTCAAGGGCGTGTACACCAACAAGGCGCCGGGCGGCGTGGCCTACCGCTGCAGCTTCCGCGTGACCGAGGCCGTGTACCTGATCGAGCGCATGGTCGACGTGCTGGCGCAGAAGCTGGGCATGGACAAGGCCGAGATCCGCGCGAAGAACTTCGTCCGCAAGGAGCAGTTCCCGTACAAGAGCGCCTTCGGGTTCGAGTACGACAGCGGTGACTACCACACGGCCCTGGCCAAGGTGCTCGACGCGGTGGACTACAAGGCGCTGCGCGCCGAGCAGGCCGCGCGCCGCGCCGACCCCAACGCCACGCACCTGATGGGCATCGGCCTGGTCACCTTCACCGAGGTGGTGGGCGCGGGCCCGAGCAAGATGTGCGACATCCTCGGCGTGGGCATGTTCGACAGCTGCGAGATCCGCATCCACCCCACGGGCAGCGCGATCGCGCGCATGGGCACCATCACGCAGGGCCAGGGCCACCAGACCACCTACGCGCAGATCATCGCCACCGAGCTGGGCATTCCCAGCGAGGTGATCCAGGTGGAAGAAGGCGACACCAGCACCGCGCCCTACGGCCTGGGCACCTACGGCAGCCGTTCCACGCCCGTGGCCGGTGCAGCCATTGCGCTGGCGGCGCGGAAGATCCATGCCAAGGCGCGCAAGATCGCCGCGCACCTGCTCGAGGTGGGCGAGGCCGATCTCGACTGGGAGATCGACCGCTTCCACGTCAAGGGCGACCCGGCGCGCCACAAGACGATGAAGGACATCGCCTGGGCGGCCTACAACAACGTGCCCGCGGGCCTGGAGATGGGCCTGGAGGCGGTGCACTACTACGACCCGCCCAACTTCACCTACCCCTTCGGCATCTACCTCGCCGTGGTCGACATCGACCGCGCCACCGGCGAGACCCAGGTGCGCCGCTTCTACGCGCTCGATGACTGCGGCACGCGCATCAACCCCATGATCATCGAGGGCCAGATCCACGGCGGCCTGACCGAGGGCTACGCGGTGGCCATGGGCCAGCAGATGCCGTTCGACGCGCAGGGCAACCTGCTGGGCAACACGCTGATGGACTACTTCCTGCCCACCTTCGTGGAGACGCCGCACTGGGAAACCGACCACACCGTCACGCCCAGCCCGCACCACCCCATCGGCGCCAAGGGCGTGGCCGAGTCGCCGCACGTCGGCTCCATCCCCACCTTCACCTCGGCGGTGGTCGACGCCTTCGCGCACGTGGGCGTCACGCAGCTGACGATGCCGCACTCGGCCTTCAACGTGTGGAAGACGCTCAAGGCCACGGGCCTGGCGCTGTGATGGGCGGGCAGAGGTTCTAATCCCGGCATGGAAGTCAAACTCGACAAGCGCTACCCCGTTGCCGCCACGCTCGACCAGGCGTGGGCGGTGCTTTCCGACATCCGCGCCACGGCCGCCTGCATGCCCGGGGCGCAGATCACCGAGCAGATCGACGACACCCACTTCAAGGGCACCGTCAGGAGCAAGGTCGGCCCGGCGGTGATGACCTTCAACGGCGACATCGAGCTGCAAGGCATCGACGCCACCGAGAAGCAGCTGAAGATGCTGGGCAAGGGCGCCGACAAGAGCGGCTCCTCGGCCTCGATGCAGTTGACGGCGCACCTGGAGCCTGGCGACGCCGGCACCGGCTGCGTCCTCGCGGGTGTGGCCACCATCATCGTCAGCGGCAAGCTGGCGCAGTTCGGCAGCCGACTCCTGGTGCCCGTGTCGGATGCGATGCTGGCCCAGTTCGCCGACAACTTCCGCGCTGCCGCGGCGGCGGCGCCGTTGGCGGCCACGGCCGCCCCGCGCGAGAGCACCGACGCGCGCGTCGTGCAGGGCGGCGAGGCGCCGGGGGCCCTCCCTCCCGCTCCGCCGGTGAAGGAGCTCAACGCGTTGGCGCTGATGTGGACCGTCATCAAGGGCTGGTTCGCCGGCCTGTTCGGCAAGAAGGCCTGAAGGCCGGCACCGGGGGCGCATGACGACGGAGGCGAGCCCGCAAGCCCTGCGTGAAGCGCTGCACCGCGCTGGCTACATCGCCGACGAGGCGCTGGCCACCACGCTGTGGCTGGCTGGCTCGCTGCAGCGCCCGCTGCTGGTGGAGGGCGACGCCGGTGTCGGCAAGACGGCGCTGGCGCAGGCGCTGGCGGTGGCCGAGGGCCGGCGGCTGGTGCGGCTGCAGTGCTTCGAGGGGCTGGATCTGGCGCAGGCCGCCTACGAGTGGAACTACGGACGCCAGCTCCTGGCCATCCGCCGCGCCGAAAGCGGCACCGGCACGGCCGACGACACCGCCCTGTTCTCGCGCGAGTTCCTGCTGCAGCGCCCGCTGCTCGAGGCCATCGTGGCGGACGAGCCCTGCGTGCTGCTCATTGACGAGATCGACCGCGCCGACGAGGCCTTCGAGGCCTTCCTGCTGGAGGTGCTGGCTGACTGGCAGATCACGGTGCCTGAACTGGGCACCATCCGCGCCCGCCACGTGCCGCGCGCCGTGCTCACGAGCAACGGCACGCGCGAGTTGAGCGACGCGCTTCGCCGCCGCTGCCTGTACCACTGGCTCGACTACCCCACGCTGGCGCGCGAGATCGCCATCGTGCGCGCGACGCTGCCGCAGGCTGAAGGGCAACTCGTGGAGCAGGCCGTGGCCTTCGTGCAGCGGCTGCGCCGCGAAGACCTGGGCAAGACCCCCGGCGTGGCCGAGAGCCTGGACTTCGTGCGCGCGCTGCACCAGCTGGGTCACCAGCGCCTGCCCGACGAACCCGCGGCCCTGGCGCACGTGCTGGCCTGCCTGCTGAAGACGCGCGAGGACCGCTTCCAGTTCGGGCCCCAGCGTTTGTTGCAGGTGATGGAAGGCCGCAGAGCCGGTGGCGACGGCGTGGCCGTCAAGCAGGCGACGCCGCTGCCATGAGCGCTGCGCCGCTGCCCAAGGCCCAGCCGCTGGCGGCGCTGGCCGGCTTTGCGGCCCACCTGCGCGGGCACGGCTTCGCCGTCGGCGTGGCCGAGCAGCAGGCCATGGTGCAGGCCGCCCTGCGCCTGCCCGACGCGTTGGCCCAGCCGGCGCGGCTGGCCGAGGCCTGGCGCGCCATCGCCTGCCACGGCGCGCGCGACTGGCGGCGCTGGCCCGATCTGTTCCAGCGCTACTGGCAGCCCCACCGCAGCACCGGCAGTACGCGCGTGAGCGGCCGCGCGGGACCGCCGCGCGACATCCGCCAGCTCGTGCAGCAGTTGCACGACAGCCTGGGCGAGGGCGGCACCAAGCCCGGCGCCAGCGCCACCGACACCGCGCTCGCCGACAGCCCGGCCGAAGGCGACGCCCTGAGTCGCCACCAGGGCGGTGCCAGCCGCACCGAGGCCCTGCACGACCGCAGCCTGCACGAGTGGCTGCCGCAGGACCTGGCCCTGCTGCAGCAGCTGGCCGAGCGCATCGCCGCGCGCCTGCGCCGCCGCCTCACCCGCCGCTGGCACGCGCAGCCGCAGGGCCGGCGGCTCGATCTGCGGCACACGCTGCGCCAGAGTCTGGCCACCGGTGGCGTGCCCATGGCGCCGGCCTGGCGCCTGCCACGGCGCGAGCGGCCGCGGCTGTTTGTGCTGGTGGACGTGAGCCGCTCGATGGAGACGCACGCGCAGCTCTTCCTGCGCATCGCGCGCGCCTTCGCGGTGGCGGCCGAGGCGCGCGTGTTCGTGTTCCACACCCGGCTGGCCGAGGTGACGCCGCTGCTGCGGCGCGACAGCGGTGCGGTGCAGGACAAGGTCAACGCCGTCACTGCGGGCTTTGCCGGCGGCACGCGCATCGCCACCAGCCTGGACGACTTCCACCGCGTGCACGCCCGCGCCCAGCTCGGACGCCGCGCCCGGGTGTGGGTGCTGTCCGACGGCTTCGACGCCGACGAGCCGCACCGCCTGGCCGAGGAACTGGCGGCGGTGCGCGGCCGCGGCGCGCGCATCACCTGGTTTCACCCCTCGCCGGCCGTCCCGGCCTCGGCCGCGATGCAGGCCGCGCGCGCGCACGTCCAGCGCTTCGTGCGCCTGGCCTCGCTGCGCGACCTGAGTCTGGCTGCCGAATTGATCGACTGAAAGGACATCCCCCATGAACAGCCTCGACGTGCTGGCCCACGCCCAGCGTCTGCAGCAGCAGGGCGAGCCCTTCTGCCTGGTGAGCGTGCTGCGCGTGCAGGCGCCTGCCTCGGCGCGTCCCGGCGACAAGGCCGTGGTGAGCAGCCAGCGCATCGAGGCCGGCTGGATCGGCGGCGGCTGCGCCCAGCCGGCGGTGCTGCGCACGGTAAAGCAGGCGCTGGCCGACGGCCGCTCGCGCCTGATCCGCATCACGCCATCTGAAGAAGGCACCGAGCGCGAACTGCAGGACGTGCTGGAGTTCGGCATGGCCTGCCACAGCGGCGGCACGCTGGAGCTCTTCGTGGACCCCGTGCTGCCGCGTGCGCGGCTGGTGGTGGTGGGCGATTCGCCGCTGGCCGCTGCGCTGGCCGGGCTGGCGCCGCGCGTGGGCCTGCCGGTCACGGTGGTGGCGCAGGGCGCCGATGCGGCGCGCTTCGCCGACGCCGAGCGCGTGATCGCCAGCGACGATGCGGTCGACGCCGCGGCGCAGTTGGCGCCGGGTGCTTTCGTCGTGGTGGCCACGCAAGGCCGGCGCGACCTTCAGGGCCTGCGCGCGGCGCTGGCCGTGGCTGCTCGGCAGGTGTTCTTCGTGGCCAGCGCGCGCAAGGCCGCGGTGCTGAAGGCGGCGCTCGTGGAGGCCGGGCACGACCGCGCTGCGGTCGAGGCCATCGTGGCGCCGGCCGGCGAGCCCATCGGTGCGCAGACGCCCGAGGAGATCGCGCTCGCCGTGCTTGCCACGGTGGTGGCGGCGCGGCGGGGGGCGGTGCCGCCCGCAGCGGCCGTGCCGGCCCCGACGCCGGTCGCGGCGGAACCCGCCGCGCGCCCGCAACCCGTGGCGCTGGCTGCGCTGCCCGACCTGCCGCCCGTCAAGGGCTCCTGTTGCGGCGGCTGAGCGCGGGGGAGGGCGGCCATGGGATGCATCCTCAAGGGCGGTGGTGGCCTGTACAGCCGTGTCGTGGTGGGCGCGGTGGTGCTGGCGGCTGGCGCGGGTTCGCGCCTGGGCGGACGGCCCAAGTGCCTGTTGGAGCTCGGCGGCGTGCCGCTGATCCGCCGCACGCTGATCGCGCTGTCGGGTGCGGGGGTCGACGAGGTGGTGGTGGTGCTCGGCCACCACGCGCTTCAGATCGAGCCGCTGGTACAGGACTTCCCCGTGACGCTGGCGCGCAACCCCAGCCCTGACGACGGCCCGGCGTCATCGCAGCGCGTGGGGCTGGCCGCGCTGGGCGGCAAGCTCGACGCGGTGCTCGTGGTGCTGGCCGACCAGCCGCTCCTGGGCGCCGCCGACATCACCGCGCTCATCGGCGCCTGGAAGAAGCGGCCCGCGGGCACGCGCGTGGTGCAGCCGCATGTGGGCGGCGAGCGCGCCAACCCGGTGATCTTCGACGCCGCGGTGCGTGACGAGATCCTCGAGGGCGCGGCCAACCTCGGCTGCCGCCAGTGGCAGACCGAGAATGCGGCGCAGGTGCACGCGTGGGTGAACGACAACCGCCGCTACCGCATCGACATCGACACGCCCGAGGACATCGCGGCCTTCGAGCGCGACACCGGCCACGTGCTGCGCTGGCCGGCCGGGCTGGGCCTGGCCGCATGACCACGGGCCCGGAACACCACGCGCTGCGGCCGGTGCCGCTGGCGCTGCACCGCCACCGCCAATGCCGCGGCGCTGGACGAGCTGCTGGTGCGCGTGTTTGCGGCCCCGCGTGCCACGCAGCGCCATGCCCGCAGCGAACCCGAGCGTGCCTTCTTCGCCCGCGACGACGCTGCGCACGTGGACCGGGGTAACGCCTGTCTGCGGGCGTCGCGCCTGAAGGTGGTGCCGCCGCCCGGACAACTGGTGCTGTTCCCGGCCTGGTTGGCTGATGTCTGCCGCACGCAAGCCCGCTCCGTGGACCCGGTCCCGCTTCTGTAGCGGCGCCCAGGGCGGTCTGTTCGATCCCGGCGGCTGCTGCGTGCAACGCCTCCTGCGGAAGGCCTCTCGGTGGCCGCGAGCGGCCTGGGAACAGAGGCCATGATGCCCAGCCGCAGTCGGTGACGGCCCGAGTCCCGTGCAGGCCCTTTCTGCGCCCCCGCCGCCGACTCCCTCGTCCCCAGGGCTGCCCACGTCGGCGGACAGGGCTCCTGCATCACCAAGGCCGACATGCTCCAGGCCGGGCCCTCGCGCCATGCTCCGCGCCTGTCCGTGCGCGGCAGCAAGCCCGCGGCGCCTGTAGGAATCTGCCTGACAAGCCCGCGAGAAGAACAAGGACTCCAGCCATCGAATTGGCCTCATGGGCAGGTCCGGCTCCGATGCCTAGAGTTCAACCCATCGAGCAGCCCACCATGTCACCCAGGGAACCCAGCATGACCTCCGACCAGATCCTCGCCGAGATCCGCGAAGCCAACCTCAGCTACCTGATGCTGGCTCAGAGCCTGATCCGCCAGGACCGTGACCAGGCCCTGTTCCGCCTGGGCATCAGCGAGGACAACGCGAACCTCATCGCCACGCTGACCCCAGCGCAGATGATGAAGATCGCCGCCGGCAACACGCTGCTGTGCCGCTTCCGCATGGACGATGACATGGTGTGGAACCTCATCACCAGCCACGGCAAGGGCGCCGCCAATGACGGCATGAGCCGCCTGCACGCCAGCATCCTGATGGCCGGGCGCCACCAGGAAGCGGCCTGATCGACCGGCCCAAAGCAAGCTCAGGAGCAAGCCATGCCCCGAACCAAGAGCATCCTGACCGAAGCGCGGCAGATCGAGCGTGCCGTCACGCTGATCAACCTCGGCGCCCGCCTGCAGGTGCTGGAAAGTGAGACCGACCTCAGCTACGAGCGCCTGCTGCGCCTGTACAAGGAAGTCGCGGGGAAGAGCCCGAGCAAGGGTCAGTTGCCCTTCTCCACCGACTGGTTCATGACCTGGCAACCCAACATCCACGCCAGCCTCTTCCTGAACATCCACGAGTATCTCAACAAGGTGGCCGCCCTGGACGAGATCGACACCGTCATCAAGGCCTACCAGTTGTACCTGGAGCAGATGCAGTCCGAGCGCCTGGACCCGTTGCTGAGCGTCACGCGCGCCTGGCGGCTGGTGAAGTTCGTCGACAACGGCATGCTGACGATGACCCCCTGCAGCAAGTGCGGCGGGCACTTCGTGACCCATCCGCACGAGATCGCCCGCCACTACGTGTGCGGCCTGTGCAACCCGCCGGCCCGCGCCGGCAAGGGCAAGGCTGCCGGTGCCTTGCGCATCGGCGATCACGTCCACTGACCCGGAGCCCGGATCGGCGCGGCGCAGGAAACAGTGTTCGTCTCCTCCTGGCACAGTTCCTGTGCTTTCCACGGGCCCTTCGGGGCCCGTTCTTTTTCGCCTGCCTTCAGCGCCCGCGCGAGGCTGCCGATCACCACACCAAGTGTCTGTCGCCGTCGATCACAAGCCGGTCAACCTGCGATGAGCACCCGGCAGTCCCCACTCTTCTGAAGGTTCCGGAGTGCCAGCGGCGCCGACACTGTGGCGATGAATGCCCGCTCCACGCCAACGCCCCGCTGGCATCCGGCGCAGTGGCGCTGGCCGCTGCCGGCACTGGCGGCCTGGCTGCTGGCCTGGGGCTTGTTCGGTGCAGCAGCGGCCTGGGGCCGGCCGCTGCACGGACTGTCGTTGGCGTTGCTGCTGGGCGGCATTGCAGCATGGCGGGTGCAGGGCCGAGCCCGCCGTGCATGGGTGGCGGCAGGCTTCCCGGCGTCGGCGATGGTCCTGGGTGTGGCGGGCGACGTTCCCGGCTGGCTGTGGCTGCTGCCCGTCGCGCCCATGCTGCTGCTCTACCCCTTGCGCGCGTGGCGCGACGCGCCGTTCTTCCCGACCCCTGCCGCGGCACTGGACGGCCTGGCCGGGGCCGTGGGCGAGCCTGGGCGCGTGCTGGAGGCCGGCTGCGGCATCGGCCATGGGCTGGAGGCGCTGCGCCGCCAGTTCCCGCACGCCGAGATCGTGGGCCTGGAGTGGAGCCCGCTGCTGGCGTGGCTGGCTGGCTGGCGGCACCCCGATGTCCGGGTGCGGCGCAGCGATCTCTGGGCCGAGCCCTGGGGCAGCTATGACCTCGTCTACCTGTTCCAGCGACCCGAGAGCATGGCTCGCGCCTGGGCCAAGGCCCTTGCCGAGATGCCGGCGGGCGCCTGGCTCGCAAGCCTGGAGTTCGCCGTGCCGGGCGTGCGCGCCAGTGCCTGCCTGCCCGGTGCCGAGGGGCGTCCGCTGTGGCTTTACCGCGTGCCGCGTGCCGACGGCTCAATGGTCGAGCCGCCCTGCCGATAACCCACGCAACGCAGCGCCGTCCGTGGGCCGAGGCTGCCTCGCGGAACAAGACACATGTTCGTCATCATCGGTTGGGTCGTCGTGCTCGGTTGCGTGTTCGGGGTGTTCATCGCCCACGGCGGCAACATGGGGCCGATCATCAAGGCGCTGCCCTGGGAGATGGCGATGATCGGCGGTGCCACGCTGGGCGCGTTCCTGGTCAACAACCAGATGACCGTGATCAAGGCCACGGTCAGTGGCGCGCTGAGCTGCTTCAAGGGCGGCAAGCACACCAAGCAACGCTACATGGAGCTGCTGGCGTTGCTGTACGACGTCTTGCAGAAGGCTCGCAAGGAAGGCTTGTTGTCCATCGAGAAGGACGTTGAGGACCCCGGGAGCTCGCCGTTGTTCCAGAAGTACCCGGCGGTCGGCAACGACCACCACGTTACCGAGTTCATCACCGACTACCTGCGCATGATGGTGTCGGGCAACCTCAACGCGCACGAGATCGAGTCGCTGATGGACAGCGAGATCGACACCCACCACCACGAGGCACACGCTCCAGTGGCGGCGATCCAGCGCGTGGCCGGCGCTCTGCCGGCCTTCGGGATCGTGGCCGCGGTGCTGGGCGTGATCAAGACCATGGGCAGCGTCGGCCAGCCGCCGGCAGTGCTGGGCGCGATGATAGGTTCCGCCCTCGTCGGCACCTTCCTGGGCATCCTGTTGGCGTACGCCTTTGCCGAGCCTCTGGCGGGCCTGCTGGAGCAGAAAGTCGAGGAAAGCGGCAAGGAGCTGCAGTGCATCAAGACCACGCTGCTGGCCAGCATGCAGGGTTACGCACCGCAGGTCGCCATCGAGTTCGGCCGCAAGGTGCTGCTGAGCACGGTGCGCCCGACATTTGCCGAACTCGAAGACCACGTGAAGGGCAAGAAGTGATGCCCGCGGAGGCGTGTCATGGCGGGTGATGCGAAAAAGCTCCAGCCGATCATCATCAAGCGCGTCAAGAAGGGCGGCCATGCCGCGCATGGCGGCGCGTGGAAGATCGCCTACGCCGACTTCGTGACGGCCATGATGGCCTTCTTCCTCCTGATGTGGCTGTTGGGCAGCACGACGGAGGGGGACAAGAAGGGCATTGCCGACTACTTCTCGAGCCCGCTGAAGCTGGCACTGCTGGCCAGCGGCTCGGGAGCCGGCGACTCCGCCCACGTCATCAAGGGCGGCGGACAGGATCTCTCGCGCTCCACCGGCCAGGTCAAGCGCGGCGACGTCGACGCACCGAGGGACACCGTCAACCTGCACCAACTGAAGGCCGAGCAGGCCCGTGCCGAGGCCGTTCGCCTCGAGGACTTGCAGCGCAAGGTCGAGGAGGCGCTGGCGCGTGACCCCGAGCTCAAGGCTCTGGCGGCGCAGATCAAGATGGAGATGACGGCCGACGGGCTGCGCATCCAGATCCTCGACGAGGCCGGCCGCCCGATGTTCACCAGCGGCAGCGCCAGCGTCCAGCCCTACATGCGCAATCTGCTGCAGGCCCTCGGCGGTCTGCTGGCCACGGTGCCCAACAGGCTCACGCTGGAGGGCCACACCGACGCCCAGCCCTTTATGGGCGGCGATCGTGCCCACCTGTCCTACGGCAACTGGGAGCTGAGCGCCGATCGGGCCAACGCCTCGCGCCGCGAGCTGATGACCGGCGGACTGCCCAACGACCAGGTGCTGCGTGTGCAGGGTCTGGCTGCCAGTCACCCCTTCGACAGGCGCGACCCGCTCTCTCCGGCCAACCGACGCATCAGCATCGTCGTGATGACGCGCGAGGCCGAGGATCGCGTCTTTCGTGGGCCCGAGCCGTCACGGCCGCTGGACGCGCCCGCGCCTGCGCCGCCGGAGCTGGCCTCAAGTCCGGACGGCCGCGCCCGATAAGCCCCGTAGCTTCTGTTCACACTCTCCCGGTCAAGGCCCCGCTCATGAACACCACCGACCTGAAGTTCCTCATCGTCGACGACTTCTCCACGATGCGTCGCATCGTTCGCGGTTTGCTCAAGGAGATGGGCTGCAACAACGCCGACGAGGCCGAGGACGGCGCCGTGGCCTTGAGCATGCTCAAGGGGGGCAAGTACGACTTCGTGGTCTCTGACATCAACATGCCCAACATGAACGGCTTTGACCTGCTGAAGGCCGTCAAGGCCGACGACTCACTGCGTCAGATTCCGGTGCTGATGGTCACGGCCGAGGCGCGCAAGGAAGACATCGTGATGGCGGCGCAAAACGGCGCCGCGGGCTACATCGTCAAGCCCTTCACCAAGGCCACCCTTGAAGAAAAGGTGCAGAAGATTCTGCAGAAGCTGGCCACCCCCGCCTGACGGTACCCGCAATCGCCCCCACACTGGAGCCCAGAACATGAAGATGGACGCCGCAGAGCAGCTCGAACGCGCCGAAGCGCTGGTGGTTTCGCCCGAGGTCTTCCAGCAGCTTGGCAGCATCACCCGGCTGCTGCACGACACGATGCAGCAGCTCGGCGTGATGCCCAGGCTGCAAGTCGCCACCGATGGCCTGCCCGACGCGCGCAGCCGCCTGAGCTACATCGCAACGAAGACGGCGCAGGCCGCCGAAAAAGTGCTGAACTCGGTCGATCAGGCCAAGCTCGAGCATGCCGCCATCAGCGAGGCCACGCGCGAGATGGCTCGGGCCATCGTTGCCAATCCCGTCAAGGCTGTGGCCAGCGGACAGGTGATGAACTTCGTGCAAGACGTGGAGTCGCGCACCGCGGCCATCGACGGGCATCTGACCGACATCATGATGGCCCAGGACTTCCACGACCTCACCGGCCAGGTGGTCGCCAAGGTCGTGGCACTGGCCAATGACCTTGAAGACAGCCTCGTGAAGCTGTTGGTGCAGGTGGTGCCGCCGGATCAGCGCGAGAAGGTCGACCCCAACGTGCTCAACGGTCCCGTTGTCAATCCGGAAGGGCGCACCGACGTCGTCTGTGACCAGAGCGAAGTCGACGATCTGCTGGCGAGTCTTGGCTTCTGAGCCACCGCGCCGCTCAAGCGGCGACCCGCTCCCACACGCCGCATAGGCGGCGACCCGCTCTCACACGCCGCATAAGCGGCGCTTGACGGGCTCTTTTCCTGCTCAAGCCCCGGCGTCGGCCGGGCACCATGCAAGGGCTCCTGCTCCTCAAAGGGCACGGGGTCCTTGCCCATGACCGAAAACGACTCCCAGGACCGCAGGCTACCCGCGACCCAACGCCGGATCGACAAGGCGCGTCGAGATGGCCAGGTCGCGCGCTCGCGCGACCTTGGGCACCTCGCTGCCTTGGGGCTGGGAATCGCGCTGCTGGCTGCCGCCGGCAAGCTGCTGGCCGAAGCCAGCGGCCGCCTTCTCGAGGCCGGGTTGCGCTTTGACGCGCGCCAACTCGCCAAGCCCGCCGGCATGGTGGAGCACCTGGCTGCGCAGGGCCTGCAGATGATGGTGCTGCTGGCGCCGGTGTTCGCGATCACGCTGCTGGCGGCCCTGGCGGCCGGCGTGCTGGCAGGGGGCTGGAACTTCACGCTGAAGGCGCTGGAGCCCACCTGGGACAAGATCAGTCCCTGGGCGGGTTTGAAGCGTCTGTTCTCGCTCATGCAGCTCACCACCACCCTCAAGGCTTGCCTGTTGGCGCTGGTGCTGGGTGCGGTGGGTGCGGCCTACCTTGGGCAGCACTGGATGCAGCACGCCGCGTTGCTGGCGCTGCCGCTGCCGGCGGCGCTGGCCGAGAGCGGCCGGCTCGTGATGGGCGGCCTGATGCTGATGCTGGTGGTGCTGCTGCTGTTCGCACTGGTCGACGTGCCGCTGCAGCGTCAACTGTTGCTGCGCAGGCTGCGCATGAGTGTCGAGGAGATGAAGAAGGAGTACAAGGAGGTCGAGGGCAACGCGGAGGTCAAGGCCAAGCTGAAGCTGAGGATGCGCGAGCTCGCCAGCCGCCGCATGCTGGGCGCCGTGCCGCGTGCCGACCTGGTGGTGATGAACCCCACCCACTTCGCGGTGGCGCTGAAGTACGACGAGGCCACCATGGCTGCGCCGCGGGTGGTGGCCAAGGGCGCCGACCTGCTGGCCTTGCGCATCCGCGACATCGCCCGCGAAGCGCGCGTGCCAGTGCTGCAGGCACCACCGCTGGCGCGGGCCCTGTATGCGCACTGCGAACTCGATGCCGAGGTGCCGGCCCGCCTGTTCACGGCGGTGGCGCAAGTGCTGGCCTGGGTGTACCAGGTTCGCGACGCCCAGCAGCGTCCGGACACATCCGGACGGACGACCACCCAGCCGGCCCCCGTGCCGGAAGTGCCCGCCGACATGGACCCGCTGAACACGCCGGCTGACCGCAAGCGCCGCACCGAGGATCCGCCGCTGTGAACGGACTGACGCAACAGCTCAACACCTGGTTCGGCGGCGCTCGGGCCGGCGCCGTCAAGCAGCTCGTGCTGCCGGTCTTCGTCATCATGATGCTGGCGATGATGGTGCTGCCGCTGCCGGGCTTCTTGCTCGACCTGCTGTTCACCTTCAACATTGCGTTGGCGCTGGTGGTCATCATGGTCTCGGCACGAATGGTGAAGCCGCTGGACTTCAGCGCGCTGCCCAACGTTCTGATGCTGGCCACGCTGCTACGGCTGAGCCTGAACGTGGCCTCCACCCGGTTGGTGCTGATGGAGGGCCACACCGGCCCTGGCGCGGCCGGGCAGGTGATCGAGGCCTTCGGCCACTTCATCATCGGCGGCAACTTTGCGGTCGGTCTGATCGTGTTCGCGATCCTGGTGACCATCAACTTCGTCGTCGTCACCAAGGGTGCCGAGCGCATCGCCGAGGTCGGCGCGCGCTTCGCGCTCGATGCCATGCCCGGCAAGCAGATGGCCATCGACGCCGATCTCAACGCCGGCGTTATTGACGAGAAGATGGCGCGCCAGCGCCGTGCAGAAGTGGCCGAGGAGGCTGACTTCTTCGGCAGCATGGACGGTGCGAGCAAGTACGTACGCGGCGACGCGATGGCCGGGCTGCTGATTCTGTTCATCACCGTCGTCGGCGGCTTCGTGATCGGGATGGCCAGCCACGGCATGGGCGCTGGCCAGGCCGCGCAGGCCTACGTGACTCTGGCTGTGGGCGACGCGCTGGTGGCACAGATCCCGGCGCTGCTGATCAGCGTGGCCAGCGCCATGGTGGTGTCGCGCGTCGGCAAGGAAGCCGACATCGGCACCCAGATCCGCGGCCAGGTGTTCGATTCACCCCAGGCCCTGGGAGTGGCCGCCGGCATCGTCGGCCTGCTGGGGTTGGTCCCCGGCATGCCGCATCTGGTGTTCCTGCTCGTGGCCGGTGGCCTGGGTCTGCTGGCCTGGCAGATCGGCAAGGCCCGCCAACGGGCCGACGAATCGCCCGAGCAGAACGCCGGTGGCGAGGCCCAGACCCTGTCCACCGAGGCCACCTGGGACGACCTGACGCCGGTGGACACCCTGAGCCTTGAGGTTGGCTACCGGCTCATCGCGCTGGTGGACAAGGCGCGCGCCACCCCGGGTGGCGACCTGCTCGGACGCATCAAGGGCGTGCGCAAGAAATTCGCGCAGGATGTCGGCTTCCTGCCGCCGCCGGTGCACATCCGCGACAACCTGGTCGACCTCAAGCCCGGCATGTACCGCGTGACGCTGCGCGGTGCCGTGGTGGGTGAAGGCGAGGCCTTCCCGGGCCAGTGGCTGGCCATCAACCCCGGTGGCTCAACGCTGTCGCTGCCCGGCCAGCGCACCACCGACCCTGCCTTCGGTCTGCCTGCGGTGTGGATCGAGGAGCGCCACAGGGAGAGCGCCCAAATGGCGGGGTTTACGGTGGTTGATTGCGCCACCGTCGTGGCAACCCACCTCTCACACTTGATGCAAGTCAACGCGGCCCGACTGCTGGGCCGTGTCGAGACGCAGAACCTCGTCGAACACGTCACCAAGCTCGCGCCCAAACTCATCGAAGACGTCGTGCCCAAGATGGTCGGGATCGCCACTCTGCAACGCGTGCTTCAGCTGCTGCTGGAGGAGGGCGTTCACATCCGCGACATGCGCTCCATCGTCGAGTGCCTGGCCGAGCATGCCGCCACCGCGACGGATCCAGTCGAGCTGGCACGCCGCATCCGCGTGCACCTGGCGCCGGCCATCGTGCAGCAGATCTACGGCGCCACGCGCGAACTTGACGTCATTGCGCTGGAGCCTGAGCTCGAGCGGCTCGTTGCGCAGGCGCTGGGCAGCCCGCACGGCGCCGCGCTTGACCCTGGCGTGGCCGACACGCTCGCACGCAGTGCTGCCGACACCGCCAAGCGCCAGGAAGACCTCGGCCTGCCGGCCTGTCTGCTGGTGCCCGATCTCATCCGCGCGCCGCTGGCGCGGCTGCTCAAGCGGGCCGCCCCGCGCCTCAAGGTGCTGGGCCACAGCGAGATACCTGAAACCCATTCGATCCGCATCGGATCGATCATCGGCCACCGCCCGCTCGGCCAACTTGGATCAGCGACATGAACGTCAAGCGATTCACCGCCCGCACCTCGCGCGATGCCCTGGCCCTGGTGCGCCAGGCCTTCGGCGACGACGCGGTCGTCATGAGCACCCGCCCCTGCGCCGAGGGCGTGGAGGTGTTGGCGATGGCGCCGGAGAGCATCCAGCAGCTCGAGCGTGTGCGGGCTGCGGCCGAGTCGGTACGCGCTCAGCCGCCGGCTCCGGCCGCCTCGGCGTCGCACGCCGCCTCGCCGGTGCGCGGCCTGGAGCGCCAGGAGCCGGCCTTCGACGTTGACGGCCCCGCGGGCCTGCGCGACGAGGTCGAGCGCGACGTGGCACAGCTGCAGATGAGCACGCTGAGCTTCCAGGACTACGTGCGCCAGCGCATGCTGAGGCGGCGGCAGGCCGAGCTGTCGGCCGACGCCGTGGGCGCCAAGCCCATGCCGGCGGATCCCGCGCCGTCGAGCCCTGGCGCCAGCCCGATTTCTGCCGCGCGCAGCCGCCTGGCCGCCGCCCGCGCGGCGCGCGAAGAGGCCGCCCCAGGCGCTGACGCGTTGGCCGGTCGCCAGGTGCCGGTGTTGCGCGAAGCGCTGTCGGAGCCTCGCCGCGATGTGGGGATCCAGCCACCGGCGGCCGTGGCTCCGATCCTGGCCAGCGGCGTGGCCGCTGCGCTGCCGCTGCCGCCGGCGGCCACGCGCGCCGAGCAGGAGGCCATGATGGGCGAGCTCCGATCGATGCGCGGGCTGATCGAGCAGCGCTTCGGCGCGTTGGCCTTCATGGAGAAGCTGCAACGCCATCCGCGGCAGGCCCAGCTGTCGCAGCGGCTGCTCGATGCCGGGTTCTCGCCGGCCCTGATCCGCCAGTTGGTGCACAAGTTGCCGGCCGATCTGGACGAAGCCACCTGGTCCGCCGGCGTGCTGGAGCGCAACCTCCTGACGGCCGAGCGCGAGCCGGCGCTCGAGGACGCGGGCGGCGTGTTCGCGCTCATCGGGGCCACCGGCGTGGGCAAGACCACCTCGACCGCAAAGCTGGCCGCGGCCTTTGCGGCGCGCCATGGCGCCGCGGAACTCGGCCTGGTGACGCTGGACGCCTACCGCGTAGGGGCCCAGGAGCAGTTGCGCACCTACGGCCGCATCCTTGGCGTGCCGGTCCACACGGCCCACGACCGCGCCTCGCTCGACGATCTTCTGGAGCTGCTGTCCGCAAAGCGCATGGTGCTGATCGATACAGCCGGCATGGCGCAGCGCGACAGCCGCACGCGGGAACTGCTCGAGATGGTGTCGCACCGCTCGGTACAGAAGCTGCTCGTGGTGAACGCCTCGGCCCAGGGCGAGACCATCGAGGACCAGATCGCCGGCTACGCCGCCACGAACCCGGCCACGCACTGCCGTGGCGTGGTGTTGTCGAAGATCGACGAGGCCGTCAAGCTGGGCCCGGCGCTCGACGCGATGATCCGCCACCGCCTGAAGGTGCTGGCCGTGGCCAACGGCCAGCGCGTGCCCGAGGACTGGCACCGTTTGTCGGGCAACGCGCTGGTGCAGCGGGCGCTCAAGGCGTCGCCTGCGGCGGCCTGGCGGCTCGACGCGCAGGACGTCAACCTCATCTTTGCCGGCATGCCGGCAGCCCATGGCAACGCGGCCGGGCTCCAGGCCTGAACGCGATGACACCCACACGAGCCCCGGCCATGCCCGACTTCTACCCTTCGTCCTGCCCCGAGCCGCTGGACCAGGCCGACGGCCTGCGTCGACTGTTCGCCGGGCGCCGCCGTGCCGTGCTGCCGCTGGTGGCCGATCCGCATGTCGGCTTCGGTGGAGTGGTGCTCGATCGGCTCGCGCAGGCGCTGGCGGCGCAGGGTCGCAGCGTGCTGGTGGTCGACGCCGCCACGGGCAGCCCGCCGCCGGCCGAGTTGGCGGCCGTCGACTTGGCGTTGTGCATCGAGACGCTGGCCCCACGCGTGGCCTACCTGGCGGCTGGCGGCCTGACATCGGCCTATGTCGACACCCGCGGCTGTGCCGACGCGCTGATCGACGCCGTTCAGCGCGCGCACCCGGCGGCCGATACGGTGCTGCTGCACGCGGATGCCTCGGATCTGGCCCGCATCCTCAAGCGCCGCGCCGTGCGGCCCGTGCTGCTCGGGGCCGATCACCCCGACAGCATCAAGCACGCCTACGCCGGCGCCAAGCTGCTCGCCACGCGCTGTGGCCTGCTCACCTTTGACCTGCTGTTGGCCATGCCGGCACGGTCGCCGCGCGTGACGGCGATCGTCCAGAGCCTCGCCGGGTGCGCCGAGACCTTCCTCGGTGCGCTGCTTGTGCATCACGCGCGCATCGACCCGGGGGTGGACGCCGCGGCGCATGGCCCGGACGCGGACGACGAGCTTGCCCGGCTGCTGGCCGCGCAACTGGCACTCGACGAGGACGGCTTCGTGCCGCTCGCAGCGAACCCCGCAATCCCTTCCGCCGCCAGCCCGCGCCGTGCTGCCGGCCATTGCTAGAGGCCCCACCGACCATGTACACCGCCAAGGGACAACTCGACTCCGGCGTCCTGCTCAAGCAGTACAGCCCCCTCGTGCGCCGGCTGGCGCATCAGATGATCGCCAAGCTGCCTGCCAACGTGGAGATCGACGACCTGATCCAGGTCGGCATGATCGGCCTGAACGACGCGCTCAGCCGCTTCGACGCCAGCCACGGCGTGCAGTTCGAGACCTTCGCCACCCAGCGCATCCGCGGCGCCATGCTCGACGAGCTGCGTGGCAACGACTGGATGAGCCGCGGCGACCGGCGCCACCAGCGCAGCATCGAGGCTGCAGTGCACAAGCTCGAGCAGCGCTTCGGCCGCGCACCCAGCGAAAGCGAGATCGCGCGCGAGATGGGCCTGAGCCTGCAGGACTATCAGGAGCTGCTGGGCAAAGTGCGGGGCACCCAGCTGATCTATCTGGAGGACATGAGCGGCGACGACGGCGACGACGACTACCTCGACCGCCACGTCGTCGACGAAGACGCCAACCCCATTGCCCGGCTGCAGGACCAGCGCATGCGCCAGGCCCTGGTCGACGCCATCAAGAACCTGCCCGAGCGCGAGCAGTACGTCATGAGCATGTACTACGAGCACGACATGAACCTGAAGGAGATCGCCGCTGTTCTGGGCGTGACCGAAAGCCGCGTGTGCCAGCTGCACAGCCAGAGCATCGCCCGCTTGCGCACCAAGCTGCGGGAGTGGTGACACTCGGGCGTTTGCCCCTGTTCTGTCGGGCACCCGGGTCCGCAACCGCCGCCCCAGCGGCCGGCCTGCCGCGCGACAGCCGCCCGCTTGCGCAGACGCTGGCGCCCAAGGCCTCGCTGTTGGCCCGCCTATAGTCCGCCGCCATGCGCCGGTGCCAGGGCGCGAAGGGTGGAGGCGACATGAGCGAATCGGGTGCGTCGGGCGGCCTGCTCGGCAGGCTGGTGGGCGGGGTTCGCGAGGCGATCGCCGGCCGTCCGCAAGAGCCGCCCGTGCCACCGCCGGCGGCAGCGGCCGAGCCCTGGCGCGAGCGCTGGGCGGGCAAGCTCACCACGGCCAAGGCCGCCATGCAGCAGGTGAGGGCGGGCGAGCGCGTCTTCGTGGGCACAGCCTGCGCCACGCCGCGCAGCCTCGTGGCGGCACTCGAGGCGCTGGAGCTGCGCCCGGCCGACGTCGAGCTGCTGCACTTCTTGACCGACCACGCGGTGCCGCACGACGCCGCCGGCAACGCCACCACCGCCTTCCGCCACCGCAGCTTCTTTGTCGGCCGCGACATCCAGGCCGCCGTGCGCCAGGGCGTGGCCGAGTACGTGCCGCTGTCGATCGCACGGCTGCCGGCGCTCATTGGCATCGGCCGCGTCCGCGTCGACGTGGCGCTGATCCAGGTTTCTCCGCCCGACGCCTTCGGCCACGTGAGCCTGGGCGTCAGCGTCGACGTGCTGCCGGCCGCGGTGGCGCGGGCGCGAATGGTGGTGGCCGAGGTCAACCCGCAGATGCCGCGCAGCCAGGGCGACAGCACGCTGCACGTCGACGACATCGACTGGCTGGTGCCGGTCGATACCCCCGTGATCGAGTACCAGCACCCGCCGGTGGCCGAGGCGGCCATGCAGCAGATCGCGCGCTACATCGGCAGCATCATCGAGGACGGCAGCACGCTGCAGATCGGGCTGGGCCGGGTCACCAGCGAGGCGCTCAAGCACCTCGCCGATCGGCGCGACCTCGGCATCCACTCCGACGTCGTCACCGACGCGGTCATTCCGCTCATCGAGCGCGGCATCCTCACCGGGCGGCGCAAGACGGCGCACCCGGGCAAGATCGTGACCAGCTTCGCGATGGGAACGCGGCGGCTGTACGACCTGATCGACGGCAATCCGCTGTTCGTGTTCCAGCCCATCGACGTCGTCTGCGATCCCCTGACGCTGGCCAGGCAGCACAAGATGGTGTCGGTGACGCAGGCCTTCTCGGCGGACCTCACCGGGCAGATCTGCGCCGACCAGTTCGGCGGCAGCATCTACGGCGGGCTGGCGGCGCAGGGCGAGTTCCTGCGCGGCGCGTCGCGCTCGCCCGGGGGCAAGCCCATCATCTGCCTGGCCAGCACCTCCGACGACGAACGCGAGTCGCGCATCCGCCCGCAGCTGCTGCCGGAGGAGTCGGTCACGGTGGCGCGGACCGACGTGCACTACGTCATCACCGAGTGGGGCATCGCCTACCTTTTCGGCAAGAGCCTGCGCGAGCGCGCGCTGGCGCTCATCGACGTGGCCCACCCGAAGTTCCGCCCCGAGCTTCTGGAGGCTGCCCGCCGCATGGGCTACGTGGGCGCCGAGCACGCGCAGCGCAACCTGCGCGCCTACGCCGTGGAGCACGAGCAGTGGATCGACCTCAAGGACAAGCGCCGCGTGCTCCTGCGGCCCAGCACCAGCAGCGACGGCCCCGGCATCCGTGAGCTGTTCCACCAGCTCACCGACCGAGACCGCTACACGCGCTTCTTCCGCAAGGTGCGCGGCTTGTCCGACCGTGACGTGCAGCGCCTGTGCAACCTGAATTTCGAGACGGAAGTGGCCTTCGTCGCCGCCTTCGGCGAGCGCGAGCACCCGCAGATCGTCGGCCAGTCCTGCTACATCGTCGACCCGGGCACCAACCTGGCCGAGACCGCCTTCATGGTGCACCCGCAGTGGCAGGGCTCGGGCCTGGGCACGGCGCTGCAACGCTGCATGGCCGAGCATGCCCGGCAGCAGAGCGTACGCGGCTTCGTGGCCGAGATCCTGGCCGACAACGAGAAGATGATCCGCCTGGCACGCGGCGGCGCACCGGCGCTGGGCAACGTCAACGTCGAGCACATCGGCAGCACGGTGCGCATCACCACCTGGTTCTGAGCGCCCCTGGCGCCTGGCTGCGTCGTGCGCCGCCCCGTCAGGCCATCAGCGAGCCGCCGCCCCCGAGGCGCTCGGAGGCGCCGTGCGACGAGTAGAGCGTCGCCGATGCGCTGCTCGGGATCAACACGTCGATGGCGCGGTCCAGCGAGGCGGTGGCGCGCGCCAGCGCTTCGCGCTGTGCCGCCACCTGACCGCCGGCCCGGGCCAGACGCCGGCGCAGCGGCGCGGGCACGCCGCCCTGGCGGGCCGCCAGCGTGAAGTGGTCGACCGCGGCGGCCAGCGCCGCGTGGAGTTCGGTCGCGGCGGCATCGACCGCGGCTGCGTCCTGGCTGTGCAGGGCCGTGCCCAGCGCCACCAGCTGGTGTTCGACGGCCTCCAGCGGCCGCTCGAGCGAAGCTGCCCGTGCGGCAGCATCGCTGATGGAGTCAAACTCCTGCTGACTGTGCCTCATTGCTGCGCGTGCCTGCTCAGCTGGGCTTGCGGCTCAGCAGTTCCTGGGCGTTGGCGATCAGCTTGTCGGCGATGGCCTCCGGGTTCACCTTGAACTGGCCGTCGCGGATGGCCTGCGCGATGCGCTCGACCTTGGCCGTGTCGAAGGTGGGATCGCCATCGGGCGCTTGCAGGCCCTGCGCCGCGCTGGACAGCTTCACCTGCACGCTGGGCTCGGCCGAGGCGGGTTGCGCTGCGGCCTTGCGCTCGGCGCTGGCCGGGGCGGCGATGCTCTTGGGTTCGAGAGGACCGATTTTCATGATGGACTCCTGGCCGACGATTCGTCAGGATGACGAGACCGACGGAATGGCAGGACTATCGGTAGCGCCGCCGGCGAACTTTAGGCGTTTCTTGCAAATGCCCGGCGAACCCCCCGGGTCAAAGGGGTGTTGCCTGCGGCCAATGCGCGCGCGGGCGGTCAAAGCAGCACCTCGGCCTCGCGTTCGGCCACCGGGGTGGCGTTGAAGATGCGGCCATTGCCGGCCTTCAACCGTGCCGGGCGCCCCTCGTATCCGGGCGTCA
>JAUMBF010000055.1:0-11499 GCA_032115875.1 Rubrivivax sp. | reverse complement strand
TTTCCAGGACTTCGGAGTTCGGTTCATGGTTTCTCGCGCGCCAGACGCGACGCAGCCCGTATGGGCGCACCTTGACGAGCGGCTGACAAGAATGCTGCACGACTGGCTGCCGGACGTGTCCAAGCCGGTGTTGCGCGAGGTGGCCGTCCGGCTGGAGCGCGTCGCGTTGCCAGCCGGCCAGACGCTGCTGCGCCAGGGCGAACCCGGCGACGCGCTCTATCTGGTGGTGTCGGGCCGTCTGCGCGCCTATGTGCGCGACAGCGAGGGCACTGAGCGCGCGGTGCGCGACATGGGCCGAGGCCAGCTCATTGGCGAGATAAGCCTGATCACCGGCGAGCCCCGCTCGGCCACGGTGGTGGCGGTGCGCGACTCCGTGCTGGCGCGCCTGGACGCTGCCGCATTCGACGGCTTGCAGGCATCCAGCCCCGCGCTGTCCCGCGCCATCATGCGGCAGATCCTCGGGCGGCTGCGCACCGAGCGTCAGTTGACCCCCGGCGACCGCCCCGCGACGATCGCCGTCATCCCGATCACCGCCGGCACCGACGCCGCCGGCTTTGCGCACGCACTGGCCGAGCGGCTGGCCGAACACGGCAGCACGGTCACACTGGGGGCGCCGACCGCCGACAACGATCACCACTCGAACTCGCCGCAGTGCATGGACGCCCGCCTCGACGATGCCGAGGCGGAGCACGACTTCGTGCTGCTGGCGGCCGATGACGCGCCAACGCCCTGGACCGAAGCCTGCGTGCGCCACGCCGACGAGATCCTGCTGCTCGCCGATGCGAAGGCGCCCGTGGCGCTGCATCCGACCGAGCAGGCGCTGCTGCAGCGCCGCCACGGCCGGGCCGAAGCGGCCGAGATCCTGGTGCTGCTGCATCCCGCAGGCGCCGTCGCGCCCGTGGGCACCGCGCGCTGGCTGGCGCGCCGGCCGCTGGCCGAAGTGGTGCATGTGCGCGCGGGGCAGGACAGGGATGTGGCGCGGCTGGCACGGCTGCAGGCGCGCCGTGCGGTCGGTCTGGTACTGGCCGGTGGCGGCGCGCGCGGCTTTGCGCACCTGGGCGTGGCGCGGGCACTGGCCGAAGCGGGCATCGAGGTCGACGTGTTCGGCGGCACCAGCATCGGCGCGGTCATGGCAGCCGTGCTGGCCACCGACCGGCCGCTTGACGAGGTGATCGACGAAGCGCGCAGAGGATTCAGCCGCAACCCGACCGGCGACTTCGCGCTCACGCCGGTCGTGTCGCTCATCAAGGGCGAGCGCATGCGCGCAGTCATGGGCCGCGCCATCGCAAGGGTGGTCGGACCGGACGCCGGACTCGAAGATCTGTGGAAGCCCTGCTTCTGCGTGGTCACCAACTATTCCCAGGCCAGGGAGGAGGTGCGGCGCACCGGCTCGGTCGAGCGCGCCATCGTGGCCAGCACGGCGATCCCGGGTGCCCTGCCGCCGCAGATCGAGGGTGGCGACCTGTTTGTCGACGGGGCCACTTTCAACAACTTCCCGGTCGATGTGATGCGGCGCACGCGCGGCGTGGGCGTGGTGCTGGGCGTCGACCTGCTCATTCCTCGTAGCCGGCCGTTGGCGCTCGAGCGCTTGCCCAGCAACCTGCAACTGTTCCTCGACTGGCTCAAGCCCCGCCGCATGCGCCGCTATCGGCTGCCGTCGCTGATCGCGATCCTGATGAAGGTCAACATCATGTACAGCATGTCGCGCCAGGCACAGGCCCATGCCATGGCCGACCTCATGTTCAAGCCGCCGATCCTGCGCGTGGGCATGCTCCAGTGGAGAAAGTTCGACAGCGTGGTGGCCGCGGGCCTTGCGCACGCACGTGAGGTCCTGGCGCAGGCAGACCTGTCGGCCGTGCTCAAACGGCACGCGCCGCCGCTGCCGCAGCGCGCGGCCGAGTAGTGCTGTCCGCAGCGAGGCGCGGCAGGGGCTGCGGCAGCTCGTCGGCGAAGGCGACCTCACCGCCTGCGGCCTGGTCAACGCCGTCACCCACCGCTGGATGAACGGGGATTCTGACTGTGGGGCTCCACACGACGCGACGAGCGGCCCCACCGAGGCGCCGCGCCAGCCAGGCCTGCGTCTGTTTTCTTTGCAGGCTGCCATTGATGCGCCGCAAGCCCTGCGCCGCGCCGCCGCGCCAGCATGACCGGCCGTCCTCAGACCCCACCGGAGACACCCCACCATGAAGCGCGCCCTCGTTCCCACGCTGGCCCTGCTGGCCACCACCACGGCTCTCGCCCAGGGCGGTACGGCCACGCACGGCGTCCGCCTGCTCACGCCCGAGGCCGCGCAGAAGGCCGTCAACGCCGCGATGGCCGAGTGCCGCAAGCAGGGCTTCCAGGTGGCCGTGGCGGTGGTTGACCGTGCCGGCGTGACGCAGTCGCTGCTGCGCGACCGCTTCGCCGGCTCCCACACGCCCGACGTGGCCGCCGACAAGGCCTGGACGGCGGTGAGCTTCCGCACCGCCACCACCGAACTGGCCCGCGCCACGCAGCCCGGCCAGCCGTCCTCGGGCCTGCGCAGCGTACCGCGCTTCACCGCGGTGGGCGGTGGACTCACCATTGAGGCGGCCGGCTCCATCGTCGGCGGCATCGGTGTGTCGGGGGCGCCCAGTGGCGACGCCGACGAGGCCTGCGCCCGGGCCGGCATCGCGGCCCTGCGAGACGACCTCGAGCTCTAGGTACCGCGGTGGCCGTCACCGAACGGTCACGTTGCACCCCTAAATTTCGATATTCGTAGAAACATCGAAATGGAGCAGGGCATGCGGGTCGGCATCAACGGCATGGGGCGGATCGGGCGGCTGGCGCTGCGCGCCGCGATGGGGGCGGCCGAACGGCCGGCCGACGATCCGCGCGCCGGCCACCGGCTGGAGGTGGTGCACCTCAACGAGCTGAAGGGCGGCGTGGCCGCCACCGCGCACCTGCTGGCCTTCGACAGCGTGCAGGGCCGCTGGCGCGAGCGCATCGAGGCCGAGGGCGAGGCCGCCATCGTGATCGGCGACCGCCGCCTGGGCTTCAGCAGCCACGCCAGCCCGGCCGAGATCCCCTGGGGCGACGTGGGCGTGGACCTGGTGCTGGAGTGCACCGGCAAGTTCCTCACGCCCGAGACGATCCAGGGCCACCTCGACCGCGGCGCCCAGCGTGTGATCGTTGCCGCGCCCGTCAAGACCGGCGGCGTGCTCAACGTGGTCGTTGGCGTCAACGAGCAGCTCTACGAGCCGGCGCGCGACCGCATCGTCACCGCCGCCAGCTGCACCACCAATTGCCTGGCGCCGGTGGTGAAGGTGGTGCACGAATCGCTGGGCATCCGCCACGGCCAGATCACCACCATCCACGACCCCACGAACACCAACCTCGTGGTCGACGCGCCGCACAAGGACCTGCGCCGCGCCCGCAGCGCGATGCTGAGCCTGGCGCCCACCACCACCGGCAGCGCCACGGCGATTGCGCTCATCTACCCCGAGCTCAAGGGCAAGCTGGGCGGCCATGCGGTGCGCGCACCGGTGCTCAATGCCTCGCTCACCGATTGCGTGTTCGAGCTGCAGCGCGCCACCACCGCGGAAGAGGTGAACGCGCTGTTCAAGGCCGCGGCGGCGGGGTCGCTGGCGGGCATCCTGGGCTATGAAGAGCGCCCGCTGGTGAGCGCCGATTACGCGCGCGACACGCGCAGCGCCATCGTCGACGCGCCCTCCACGCTGGTGACCGACGGCACGCTGCTGAAGGTCTACGCCTGGTACGACAACGAGATGGGCTACGCCTGCCGCATGGTCGACCTGGCCTGTCACATCCGCGCCGCAGGCCTGTGATCGGAACGCCTCGATGAGCCAGGGCACGCGCGACTACGCCACCGTCACGGCGGCCTACTGGGGCTTCACGCTCAGTGACGGCGCGCTGCGCATGCTGGTGCTGCTGCACTTCCACCAGCTGGGCTACTCGCCGTTCACGCTGGCCTTCCTGTTCTTGCTGTACGAGGCCGCGGGCATCGTGGCCAATCTCGTGGGCGGCTGGCTGGCCACGCGCTTCGGCATCGCGCGCATGCTGGCGGTGGGGCTGGCCTCGCAGATCAGCGGTTTCCTGCTGCTGTCGGCGTTGTCGCCGGCCTGGACGGCCGCGGCCAGCGTGGCCTGGGTGGTGCTGGCGCAGGGCGTGTGCGGCGTCGCGAAGGACCTCACCAAGACCTCAGCCAAGTCGGCCATCAAGCTGACCGCGGGCCAGGCGTCGGGCCGTCTCTTCAAGTGGGTGGCCTTCTTCACCGGCAGCAAGAACGCGATGAAGGGCGTGGGTTTCTTCCTTGGCGGCGTGCTGCTGCAGGGGCTGGGCTTCCAGGCCGCGCTGTGGGCCATGGCCGCGGCGCTGGCGCTGGTGCTGCTGGGCGTGCTGGCCTTCGTGCCGCCGCTCATGGGCAAGGCCCAGGCCTCGAGGAGCGCCCGCGAGCTGTTCGCCAAGAACCGCGGCATCAATGCGCTGGCCGCGGCGCGGGTGTTCCTGTTCGGGGCGCGCGACGTGTGGTTCGTCGTCGGCGTGCCGGTGTTCTTGTACGGCGCGGGCTGGACCTTCACGATGATCGGCAGCTTCCTGGCGCTGTGGACCATCGGCTACGGCGCCGTGCAGGCCGCGGCCCCCGCGCTGGTGCGGCGCAGCAGCGACGGCCTCTCGGCCGAGGTGCCGGCGGCGCGGCTGTGGTCGGCGCTGCTGACGCTGGTGCCCGCGGTGCTGGCCGGGCTGGTGCTGGCGGGGGCGCAGCCGCAGGTGTGGATCGTCGTCGTCGGTCTGGCGGTCTTCGGCGTGGCCTTCGCCATCAACTCCTCGGTGCACAGCTACCTGGTGCTGGCCTACGCCGGCAGCGAGAAGGCGGCCGAGGACGTGGGCTTCTACTACGCGGCCAACGCGCTGGGCCGCTTCATCGGCACGCTGCTGTCGGGCCTGCTGGTGCAGTGGGGCGGCATCGCTGGCGCGCTGGCAGGCTCGGCCGTGATGCTGGCGATGTGCTGGACGGCCACGCTGGCGCTGCCGCGGCAGCGGGCCCTGGAGGGGAGGGCGCAACATGGATGAAGCCGATGCCGTGGCGGCGCTGGCCGCGCTGGCGCAGGCGCAGCGGCTGCGGGTGTTCCGCGCGCTCGTGGGCGCGGCGCCGGAGGGGCTGACGCCGGGAACGCTCGGCGTGATGCTGGGCATGCCGGGCTCGACGCTGTCCTTCCACCTGAAGGAGCTGGTGCGCGCCGGTCTCATCACGCCGCTGCGCGACGGCCGCCACCTCGTCTACCGGTCCGACGTGGCGCGCATGAACGCGCTGCTGGGCTACCTGACCGACCACTGTTGCCAAGGTGTGGACTGCGGCCAGGGCCGCGCGAGCGCCGGCACCGGCTGCTGCTGAGCCGCCCTCAGCCGCCCAGGCGTGCCGACCAATCCGCGGCGTCGAACCCCACGCTGAGTGCACCGCCCGGCCACTGCACCACCGGGCGCTTGATGAGGCTGGGCTGCGCCGCCATGAGCGCGCAGGCCCCGGCCTCGGTGGCGGCCGAGGCCTGCGCGGCGGCGTCCAGGGCACGCCAGGTGCTGCCCTTGCGGTTGAGCAGCCGCTCGCTGCCGAGCGCGCGGGCCCAGGCGGCCAGCAGCGCTGCATCGGGCGGCGCCTTCTTGAAATCGACGAACTCGTGCGCCTGGCCTTGTGCCTGCAACCAGACGCGCGCCTTCTTCACCGTGTCGCAGTTCGGGATGCCGTAGAGCCGGATCGGTGTTGCCATCGCGGCATCGTCATGCGCCTGCGCCTCGGCATCAGCTGCCAAGGTGGTACTCGGTGACGCGCCGCACCTCGGCGGCGGAGCCCAGCATCACGCTCACGCGCTGGTGCAGCTTGGCCGGCACGATGTCGAGGATGCGCTCGTGGCCGTTGGTGGCCAGGCCCCCGGCCTGCTCGACGATGAAGGCCATGGGGTTGGCCTCGTACATCAGGCGCAGCTTGCCGGGCTTGTCGGGCTCGCGCTGGTCCCAGGGGTAGAGGAAGACACCGCCGCGCGTGAGGATGCGGTGCACGTCGGCCACCATGCTGGCCACCCAGCGCATGTTGAAGTCTTTGCCGCGCGGGCCCTCGCGGCCGTGCAGACACTCGCCGATGTAGCGCTGCACCGGCTCGGCCCAGTGGCGCTGATTGGACATGTTGATCGCGAACTCCTTCGTCTCCTCGGGGATGCGCACCTCGGTGGCGGTGAGCACCCAGGAGCCGGTCTCGCGGTCGAGCGTGAACATCGCCACGCCGTTGCCCAGCGTGAGCACGAGTGTGGTCTGCGGGCCGTAGACGCAGTAGCCGGCCGCCGCCTGGTACTTGCCCGGCTGCAGGAAGTCGTCTTCCGACACGCCGCGCGTGTGGCCCACCTTGCGCAGCACGCTGAAGATGGTGCCGATGCTGACGTTGACGTCGATGTTGCTGGAGCCGTCCAGCGGGTCGAACAGCAGCAGGTACTCGCCCTGAGGGTAGCGGTTGGGCACGACGTGGATGGAGTCCATCTCCTCGCTGGCCATGGCCGCGAGGTGGCCGCCCCACTCGTTGGCCTCGATCAGCACCTCGTTGGCGATGAGATCGAGCTTCTTGACGATCTCGCCCTGGACGTTGCTCTGGTCGGTGCTGCCCAGCACGTCGCCCAAAGCGCCCTTGTTCACGGCGATGGCGATGCGCTTGCAGGCGCGCGCCACGACCTCGATGAGCAGGCGCAGCTCGCCCGGGATGCGGCCATGCTCGCGCTGCTGCTCGACGAGGTACTGCGTCAGGCTGATGCGGCGGGGGCTGTTCATGCGCCCGGCTCCAGGGCCCGGTTGACGACCTCGCGCAGGTCGTCGCTGAGCTCGGGCCGCGCGGCCACGCGCGAGACGGCCTCGCGGGCGGCGCTGCGGTAGGGCTCGGCCAGGCGTGCCCAGCGCTCCATGGCGCGCGCCATGCGGGCGGCCAGCTGCGGGTTGAGCGCGTCGACCTCGAGGATCTTCTCGGCCCACAGCACCACGCCCGCGGCGTCAGGGCGGTGCACGGCCGCGGGGTTGGCCGCGAAGATGCCCATCAGGCTGCGCGCGCGGTTGGGGTTCTTGAACGTGAAGTCGCGGTGCTGCAGCAGCGTCTTGAAGCGCGCGAACACGCTGCCCGGCACCACCGAGTCCGGGGCGGACTCGTGCACACCCGGCACCGGCTCGGGCGCCAGGGCCTGCAAGGTGAACCACTTGTCGAGCACCAGCGCGTCGCCATTTGCCAGCGCATGAAAGCGCTGCAGCGCCGCGTCGGCCAGCAGCGAGTGGGCATGCACCAGCGCTTGCAGCGCGCCGATGCGGTCGGTCATGTTGCTGGCGTCCTTGAAGCGCTGGTAGGTACGGCCCTGCTGCACGGCATCGCCCGTGCGCACGGCGTGCAGCGTGAGCATGCCCAGGGCCAGGTTGGCCAGGGCGCGGCGGCCGGCCTGCTGGTGGGTGGGTGCGTAGCCCTCGCTCACCGTGCTGCCGGCCAAGGCCGCCTGCCAGGCGCCCTGCAGACGGGCCGCCAACAGCGCGCGCCACTGCTCGCGCACGGTGTGGATGCGCTGCGGGTCGCGGGTGGCCAGCTGCTCGGCGAGGTAGGTTTCGCTGGGCGGCGTGAGCACCAGCGTCTTGAAGGCCGGGTCCAGCGTGGGGTGCGACAGCACGGCCTCCAGCGCATCGGCCAGGTCGTCGTCGAGCACCGGCTCGTGGCCGTGCAAGACGGCCTCGAGCAGCCGCTCGACCATGAGCTGCTGCCCGGCCTCCCAGCGGTTGAAGGGGTCGGTGTCGTGCGCCAGCAGCACCTGGCGATCGGCGCCCGACAGCCCGTCGTCCAGCCGCACCGGTGCCGAGAAGCCGCGCAGCAGGCTGGGCACCGGCGCGCTGGCCACGCCCTCGAAGGCAAAGCTCTGCTCGGCCTCGTCCAGCACCAGCAGCCGCTCGGGCGCGAGTTCGCGGCCGTCGGCGCCGATCAGCGCCACCCGAACCGGCATCACGAAGGGCTGCTTGGCGGCCTGTCCCGGCGAGGGCTCGGCGCTCTGGCGCAGTGTGAGGGTGTAGCGCTGTGCGGCGGCGTCGTAGGCGCCGCGGGCGGCCAGCCGCGGCGTGCCAGCCTGCGCATACCAGCGCTTGAAGGCGTCCAGCCGCGTGGCCAGCGCGCTGCCGGGGTTGGCGTCGGCGATGGCCAGCGCGAAGTCGTCACAGGTGACGGCCTGGCCGTCGTGGCGCTGGAAGTACAGGTCCATGCCGCGGCGGAAGCCCTCGCGCCCCACCAGCGTCTGCATCATGCGCACGAGCTCGGCGCCTTTGTCGTAGACGGTGGGCGTGTAGAAGTTGCTGATCTCGACGTAGCTGTCGGGCCGCACCGGGTGGGCCATGGGGCCGGCGTCCTCGGGGAACTGCGCCGCGCGCAGGCGCACCACGTCATCGATGCGCTTGACCGCGCGCGCGCTGGCGCTGCCGGCCATGTCCATGCTGAACTCCTGGTCGCGGAAGACCGTGAGGCCCTCTTTCAGGCTCAGCTGGAACCAGTCGCGGCAGGTGATGCGGTTGCCCGTCCAGTTGTGGAAGTACTCGTGCGCGACAATGCTCTCGATGAAGGCATAGTCGGCGTCGGTGGCGGTGGCCGCACTGGCCAGCACGAACTTGGTGTTGAAGACGTTGAGGCCCTTGTTCTCCATGGCGCCGGAGTTGTAGTCCTCCACCGCCACGATCATGTAGCGCTCCAGGTCCAGCGGCAGGCCGAAGCGCGCCTCGTCCCACACCAGGCTGGCCACCAGCGAGCGCAGGGTGTGCTCGGTCTTCTCAAGGTCGCCCGGGCGCACGTACACCTGCAGCAGGTGGTCTTTGCCCGCGCGCGTGCGCACGCGCTGCTCGCGCGCCACCAGGCGGCCGGCTACCAGGGCAAACAGGTAGCTGGGCTTGGGGAAAGGGTCGTGCCACTTCGCAAAGTGGCGGCCGTTGTCGAGATCGCCTTGCTCGACGAGGTTGCCGTTGCTCAGCAGCACCGGGAAGCGCGCCTTGTCGGCGCGCAGCGTGACGGTGTAGACCGCCATCACGTCGGGCCGGTCGAGGAACCAGGTGATGCGGCGGAAGCCTTCGGCCTCGCACTGCGTGCAGAACATCGCGGGCGAGCCGCTGGTGTACAGGCCCGACAGCTCGGTGTTCTTCTCGGGGCTGCAGGTGTTGCGGATCTCCAGCAGGAAGGCATCGGCCTCGGGCGGGTTGTCGATGACGAGGTCACCGCCCGAACCCTCGGGTTCATGGCGAAAGCTCACACTGGCGCCGTCGGCCTGCACGCGCAGCAGCGTCAGGCCCTCGCCGTGCAGCCGCAAGGGCTGGCGCTGCACCGCCGGGTTGCGCTCGATGCGCAGGCGGCTGGTGACGATGGTCTTGGCCGGGTCGAGGTCGAACGTGAGTTCGACCGTCTTGATGAAGTAGGCGGGGGCCGTGTAGGCCTCGCGCCGCACCAGGGATTTCGTGCCTTCGCGCATGGGCGGGGTCTCCGGAGGGGTCGGGTCGTCGGCCGCGCAGCGGCCTACAGGCCTTGCTTGAGGCTGGCCACGATGAAGGGATCGAGATCGCCGTCCAGCACCTTCTGGGTGTTGCTGATCTCGACGCTGGTGCGCAGGTCCTTGATGCGGCTCTGGTCGAGCACGTAGCTGCGGATCTGGTGGCCCCAGCCGACGTCGGTCTTGGTGTCCTCGAGCTTTTGCTGCTCTTCGAGCCGCTTGCGCATCTCGTGGTCGTACAGGCGGCTGCGCAGCCGCTTCCAGGCGACGTCGCGGTTGCTGTGCTGGCTGCGGCCGTCCTGGCACTGCACGACGATGCCGGTGGGGATGTGCGTCAGGCGCACCGCCGAGTCGGTCTTGTTGATGTGCTGGCCGCCGGCTCCCGAGGCTCGGAACGTGTCCGTGCGCACGTCGGCCGGGTTGATCTCGATCTCGATGGAGTCGTCGATCTCCGGGTAGACGAACAAACTCGCAAAGCTGGTGTGGCGGCCGCCCGAGCTGTCGAAGGGGCTCTTGCGCACCAGCCGGTGCACGCCGGTCTCGGTGCGCAGGTGGCCGAAGGCGTGGTCGCCCTCGACCTTGATGGTGGCGCTCTTGATGCCGGCCACATCACCCGGGGTCTCGTCTTCGACCGTGGCCGTGAAGCCCTTGCGCTCGCAGTACTTGAGGTACTGCCGCAGCAGCATCTGCGCCCAGTCCATGGCCTCGGTGCCGCCCGCGCCGGCCTGAATGTCGACGAAGCAGTTGCCGGGATCGGCCGGGTTGCTGAACATGCGGCGGAACTCAAGCTGCTCCACCGTCTCGCGCAGCGCCTGGGCTTCGGCGAGCAGGGCGCGGATGCCGGCTTCGTCGCCCTCGGCCCTGCTCATCTCGAAGAGCTCGGTGTTGTCGGCGAGGTTGCGGGCCAGGTGGTCGATGGTGCCAACCACGGTGTCCAGCGCCTTCTTCTCCTTGCCGAGCTCTTGCGCGCGCTTGGGCTCGTTCCAGACGGCGGGGTTCTCCAGCGCGGCGTTGACTTCGTTCAAGCGCAGGGCTTTGCGGTCGTAGTCAAAGATACCCCCGGAGCTGCTCGGTGCGGGCGCTGAGGTCGGCGAGCAGCGAGCCGACGGCGTTGATCTGTTCGGTGTCCATGGCGCGATTTTCGCACGCGGCCCCCGCGGCAACCGCGGCGGGCGCGTCAGCGCAGAAAGGCCGCCAGGGCAGCGGCCAGGGCCTCGGGCTGATCGTGGTGCAGCATGTGGCCGGCGGGGCTGAGCACGGCCTTCGTCACGGGCGTGGACACCACCGCCAGGCGCGCGTCGAACTCGCTCTTCGGGTAGCGGTGGCCCCACCACTTGGCCACATCGGTGCGGTCGCCCTCCACCCACAGCAGCGGGGCGGTGATGCACTTCCAGGTCTCCAGCACCTCGTCGACGCGGTAGAGCACCGGGTTCACGCGCTTGTGCGCGGGGTCGCCCAGAATGTGCCAGCGGCCGTCGGCGCGCGGCTCGCTCCAGTGCGGCGCCAGCCACGCGGCCTTGTCGGCGCTGAGCAGCGGGTTGTTCTTCATCAGCCGATCGGCCACCTCGGCCACGCTGGCGTAGCTGCGCAGGGCCTGCGGCGTCTTCAGCTCGTCGAGCCACTGCTGCAGGCGCTGGGGTGCCTGCTGCGGCTTCGTGGCCGGCAGGCCGAAGCCCTCGAGATTGATCAAGCGGCGCACGCGCGTGGGCCTGACGCCGGCATAGCCCATCACCACGTTGCCGCCCATGCTGTGGCCGGCAAGGTCGATCTGCGCCCAGCGCTGGGCGGGCGCCAGCGCGTCGAGCAGCGCATCGAGGTCGGCCAGGTAGTCGGGGAACCAGTAGCTGTCGGTGCCCGGCGGCGGCATGCTGCGGCCAAAGCCGCGCCAATCGGGCGCGATCACCCAGCGCCCAAAGCCCTCGGCCGCCGCCAGCGCGTCGACCACGAACTGGTACGAGGCGGCCACGTCCATCCACCCGTGCACCAGCACCAG